>CAYPWN010000068.1:0-6897 GCA_964414525.1 uncultured Candidatus Poseidoniales archaeon
GGCGGGACGCATGGCGAAGTGGCATGGCATTTCCCGCAGGAAGCCGACGGGCGGACGTCTGAAGCGCCCCAACAGGTACAGGGGGAAGAGGAGGACCGAGGTTGCCAGCGAGGAACAGCTCGCTTTCGTTGGTGACAAGGACGCCCGTAAGAACTACCGAAAGAGGGCAGGCTCCCAGACAGTGAGGGCCCTGTCGGTCAATCAGGTGAACGTCAACACCAAGGACGGGAAGACGATCAGGGCCACGGTAAAGAGCGTTGCAGGAAACGACGCGGATCCAAACTACGTTAGGAGGAACATCGTAACAAAGGGAGCCATTCTCGATACAGACGCCGGTATGGTCAGAGTCACCAGCAGGCCCGGAATGCACGGTGTAGTCAGCGGCGTTCTAGTAGACGAGTGAGCCCACGAAGCCCTCAAGTCACACACCACTCAGGGTTAGGGCGGTAGCATGGCGGCAAAGCGCGAGGAGATGACCCTGTGGACGGGATACTTCGACTCCAGGATAAGCCGGTCTGACGGTCGCAGGGTGCCGAGGGAGGCAAGCATTCCGAAACCGACCCTAGAGGCGGTGGTTTGGGCAGCGCGAAGCACAGGCATTCGCAAGATGAGGCAGGAGCCGGACGCTAGCCACCCATCTCGTCCGCATGCCAAGGAGGGCAGGTTAGTCATGCCACCTAGTCACGCTCTCGAGGCCACCGGTGCTTCCAGCAAGGAGGGAGTGATGCAAGTCATCGGCAGGGTCCTCCGCAAGAGATCCCAGGAGGCCAAGGATCAGGGCAAGCTCCAGTCTAGGGGCCCGGCAAAGGGGGACCGAAGGCAGAGGTCCCAGAGGAAGTCGTTCAAGCAGAGGGGACATGGAAAGAGGCGCTCCAAGTTCGGTAAGAAGAGGTGAGCAAATGTTCGTTAACATCTCAGGTTACCGGTTCGTGGATATGCCAGACAGGGATGATCTCAGGGACCCAATTCTTGAACTGTGTCTGGAACTGGGTCTGAAGGGCACAGTCCTCCTAAGCTACAACGGGATCAACTTCTTCGTTGCCGGTACCGAGGAATCCACGGACTCTTTGGTGACCTACCTGGACTATGACCGCAGGCTCGCCGGAATCCCCCTGAAGGTCAGCCACTCGGAATATCAGCCGTTCCGAAGGATGCTGGTAAAGTGTAAGAGGGAGATAATCTCCCTCGGGATGGACCACATAAGGCCATCAGAGTTCACCGGACCCTACATCTCCCCCAAGGAGCTGAAGGGCATGCTAGACGAGGGCCAGGAGATACTACTCCTCGACACAAGGAACGACTACGAGACCAGGGTCGGAGCATTCGAGGGGGCCCTCGAGCTGGGGATATCCTCCTTCAGGCAGTTCCCCGAAGCGATAGAATCCCTCCCAGACGAATACAAGTCCATGACACTAGTGATGTACTGCACCGGGGGAATCCGCTGCGAGAAGGCATCTGCTGTCATGCTCAAGGCCGGGTTCTCAGACGTCAGGCAGCTCGAGGGTGGAGTGCTCGGCTACTTCGACGAGTGCGGAGGGACCCACTGGGATGGGGACTGCTTCGTCTTCGACCAGAGGGTGGCACTGGACCACCAGCTCGACGAGACGGAGGTGGAGATGTGCTTCAAGTGCAGGGAACCCCTGTCCACAGAGGAACAGGTATCCGAGAAATACGTTATCGGGGAGCACTGCCCCTACTGCTACAAGTAACCTACTCCACGGCCACGGTCCATCCGAACTCGTCCGGGGCACGCCTCTGCTGTATCGCAGTCAGGGCCTCGTAGAGCTCCATGGCTATCGGACCCACATCTCCCCCGCAGTACTCAACGACTCTGTCCCCGTGCTCGATCCTCCCTATCGAGGAGACCACAGCAGCGGTGCCGACGCAGAAGCACTCGTCTGCGTCGAGTGCGTAGTCTACGTCCACCTTCTCCTCGCGTACTTCGTAACCCTTGGACTCAGCGAGCTCCATCACAGATGCTCTGGTGACTCCGGGGAGTATGGTCCCTGTCAGCTCCGGGGTGGACACCACCCCGTCCTTCACGCAGAAGAAGTTGGCAGCACCGACCTCCTCGATGTACATGTGGTTCACCGCATCTAGGTAGATTATCTCGGAGTAACCCTCCTCCTTAGCCATCTGGGAGGGGACCATTCCCGGTGCGTAGTTTCCGATCGCCTTGACGCCACCGGAGCCCCCGGGAGCTGCCCTGTGGAACTCGTCGGACACCCTGAGGGAAGTGGGGGTTATCCCTCCTTTGAAGTAGGGCCCCACGGGGGATACGTAGACTAGGAACGTGTATTCGGGCGCAGGAGCTACCCCCAGAATTGCCCCGCTGCCGAACAAGAGTGGCCTCACGTAGAGCGCACCTTTGCCCATCGGCGGCACCCATCGGGAGTTCTCCCTCACGGTCTGCATGATGGCATCCAGGAACATCTCCTCCGGAACGGGGGGCATTCCAAGCCTCTTCGCTCCATCCTGGGACCTCCTGGCGTTGTCTAGTGGCCGGAAGAGGACGATGCTGCCGTCAGCCGCGTGCTGCGCCTTCATCCCCTCGAACAGTCCCTGACCGTAGTTGATCACTCCCGAGGCGGGAGAAATGCTCAGGTTCTGGAAGTCCTGCATCACCCCGGGCTGCCAATCCTCGCCCTGTTTACAGGAGGCGATGTACATGCGGTCAGTTTCCATGAAGCTGAAAGTTAACGAGTCCCAGTCTACCTCGGGTCCTGCGTCCTCCAGCATCCTTCGCACCCCGTTTGTTAGACAGGGGAACGCCTCGGCTTTCAACGGTTGCGCTGCAAGGCCCCCCCGGCATGGTTATGGCCCCTCACGATGACGTGAGGTAAGGCAATCGGCCTGAGCACGGGATAAGGGTGACTTCATGCAGTGGGATGAGGAGGTATGCATCGTTTCGGGCGACAATAGAGCATGGCCTGACGAGCCAAAGACCGTCATCGAGCTGTGGTGCCGGTCCAAGGCCGGCCACTCGGCTATGCTGCTGGTCAATGGCCTCAGGCCGTACGTCGAGATTTCCGACCCCAGGTCGGACGGCAGCCCGGATGACCCGGAGTTCCTCGGCAACGCGGCATCGGTTAAGGGGGTCCAAGGTAATCCGGAACCAAGTGGGATGAAGCTCTCCCAGGACGGAGTCGTGAGGCCCCACTATCGCGTCTACGTCAGGGATACGACGAAGGTCAGAGGGGCCAGGAAGGCTCTTTCCGACCAAGGCTGGACGGTGACTAGCGCGGACATCCTGTTCTTTCAGAGGCTACTCCTCGATATGGACCTCGGTCCTCACATCAGAATGAGCGGGGAGGTTCTCTGGGCAGGAGAACGGGCCCCTGATGGGTCGAAGACCCCCGTGAACACTAACAGGGAAACGGCGGAGAAGAGAATCCACGAGGTCGGTGGCTCCGGAATATACCCCCTCGACATGGTGGTATCTTGCGATATCGCAGGCTTGAGCAGAGCAGAACCATTCCCGGCGCCCTTCGTAACTATGTCATTCGACCTCGAGACGAGTATAGCGAACAACACGATACTCTGCGCTGCAGCCGTTATCGACAGGGCAGGGGAGAGGACGGAGTACCCTATCACTGGAGCTGAGACAGAGATCCTGGAGAAACTCACGGAGGTGGTCCGCTCAGAAGACCCAGACTTCATCACCGGCTACAACATCGACAACTTCGATCTACCTAGGATGGAGGAGAGGTCCGAGTACATCGACACTGAGTCCGAGATGGATAGGTCATCCCTGCTCGGTTGGGGCAGGGTTCCAGCAAACGAGGCGGAGACCAAGAGGGGCTGGAGGAGGCCCGGCAGGATATTCCCAAACAGGGAGCAGAACAGGGTCTGGACGATCAAGGGAAGGATCCCACTCGATGCATGGTGGCAGGCTAGGCAGACTCTCAGACCCCAGAGGGAGTCGCTCAGGTACGTGTCCCGGCTGCTGTGGCCCGATGACGAGGAGATGCAGAAGATGGACATCGATGCTAGCAGGATGGACGAGGAGTGGGCTGAGAGGCCAGATGAGGTCTTGGACTACTGTGTAAGAGACACTGTCCTTCCTCTAGACATACTGGAGAAGATGAAGTCAATAGCCAGGAAGGAGGCCTTGGCCTCCGTCTCCCTGACAACAGTGGACATCGCTGCGACCAGCACGACCAGCCGCTGGATCGACTCCCTGGTTATACGGCTAGCCGACAGGAGCGGGGTCGCTGTACCCAACACCAACCAAGGCCCTAGGAAGCAGGACAAGATTGCTGGCGGATACGTGCACGAGGTGGACCCGGGGGTGGAGCCATGGGTCGTGGTTCTGGACTTCAAGTCGATGTACCCGTCGATAATGATATCCAACAACATCTGCTCCACGACCTTAGTGAGGGACGGCAGCGAGGACGACTCTCACAGTGTCTCACCCATCACAAACACGAGGTACATCTCGAAGGAGGAAAGATTTGGCTTGGTCCCGCAGCTACTCCAGGGGCTCATGGATAGCCGCGACCGTCACAAGGCCGCTCTCGTCAAGGCAAACGAGGAGGGGGACGAGGCTGAGGCCTTCCTCCAGGACCAGCTTCAGTACGCCGTCAAGATCCTCATGAACTCGTTCTACGGGGTCTTCGCATCTAACTTCTATAGGTTCACCCACCCCAGTCTGGGGGCGAGCATCACCGAGTGGGCACGTCACAACATCAAGGCGATTATCTCCAAGGTGGAGGAGGACGGGGACGACGTGGTATACTCTGACACCGACTCCATCTTTGTACGAGCCCCCGTCGAAGGAGACCCCCCAATGAATAAGCCATCAGGCGGGGGAGATATGGAAGACTGGGAGAGGGCCAAGAGCACGACCCTTGAGTTCGGAGAGGCCCTCGCAGAGAGGTTCACCAGAGAGGGTGCGGAACTGGAGTTCGAGACCGCGCTCTCTTCGTTTTTCAGCCACGGTGCGAAGAAGCGCTACGTAGGTAGGGTGGTCTGGCCAAGAGAGGAGATGCTGATCAGGGGCTATGAGGTCAGGAGGACGGACTCATTCCAGCTCCTCTCGGACACCATGACCCAGATGTTTGAGATGATTCTGGACGGCGACACAATTGGCGCGGTCGACATGACGAAATCTGTCATAGACAGAGTCAGAGAGGGAGATGTCGAACCCTCGCAACTCGTGATAAGTCGCTCCTGCAAGGGAAAGTGGAACACCAAGAAGGAGGAGTGGGACTTCAGCGTGTACGCAAATCCTGATGGTTTGCCCTACGTCAGGGCTGCTAGGCAGAGAATCGCAGCCGGTCTCCAGTTCACTCCTGGGATGAAGGTCGGCTACGTGGTGACCGAGCCCGACGTGGGCGAGAAGAAGCTGGGTGTCGAGGCTTGGCTGGTAGACGAGATAGGGGGCGATCCCCCCGAGTATGACACCGAGTACTACGCCAAGAGGCTGGCCAAGTCTCTAGGGAGGGTTACTGATGCCTTTGGTTGGGACGAAAAGAACCTACTTAAGGGTACCAGACAGAGCACAATTTTCGATTTCTGACGATTCCAAATAGCCGTAGGATTGATTTCACCTCGCTAACGCCCAGACACCAATGGCGAGACGGGGTGAGCTGGCGTGCTTGATGGCGATCGTGTTCCTAGCGCCTATGCTGGCGGGCTGCATGGACTTCCTGGGGGGCAACAGCCCTCCCACAGCAACAATGTCCGTCGACCCCAGCGGCACCGTGAAGGCAGGCAGCTCGGTGACCTTCAGCGCTGCAGGATCATCGGACCCGGACGGCGACTCATTAACATTCGACTGGGACTTCGGCGACGGCAACACAGGAACCGGCCTAACAGCCAGCCACACCTACGCACAGCCGGGGGAGTACACCGCGGAGCTCGCGGTGGGGGACGGCACCCACGAGACCACCACCACCAAGGGCATCACTGTGGTTGACTCCTCTGCAAGGGAGCCAAAGGCGGAGATTACCACGGACAAGGACGACGATTGCGAGGGTGAGGAGCCTCCAAATGGCGACTTCGTGATAGTCTGGGTCTGCGAGGACGACAAGGACATCAACGACAGGGAAGTCGTCGTTTCCACCAGCGTAACCCTGGACGGCTCAGGGTCCTGGGCGGGCTGCGACCCCGAGAGCTCTAACTGCTATGCAGAGGAGTACTTGGTCGAGTGGAACTGGGATCTGGACACCTACACAGACTCTGACAACGACGGAGTCACGGACAATGACGTAGACGCAACCGGAGAGACATACACGTGGGAGGAAAGGCCCGCAGGAGCGTGGGAGGTGAAGCTGACGGTCGTAGACAACAACGGCTTCGAGGACAGCACAGACTCCATGGTGTACGTCAACTATAGGGGGGTCTGGGAGGACTTCATGATTGACAGGGCAACTCCAAACCCAGTGATAATGACATGGGAGTATCCTGTGGCATACGATCAAGAGTCCAAGGACAGGATACGATACATGAGGGCCAAGCTCTCTTACCCCCAAGAGGACGACGACCAGGTTGGAGGGGGTATACCAGGTCAGACAACCAGCAACAGGTTGGACCTTTACATGTACAACAGCACGGATGAGGAAGTGGCAAACACCACGGGAATAGAGAACGACAACAGAGACGCGGGGGACTGCGGAAGCGACGAGTACTGCGTCTGGATGGTCATAGGGGGCTCAACCGTCAGGGGATTCCTTCCCGGAGAATGGACAGTAGACCTAGAGAACGCGGAGACCCACAATACGAAGGTAAACCAGTTTGTGATAGAGTTGCAGTACAGATAGGGATTCGCATTACCCCCCGGATAGTCAGAATTGGCCGCAATCTAGGCCTAGCATACCGAAAACCGTGGGGAACGATTGATAAACACCTCTTCGGTCGGCGGGCCACCTTAGAGGTGTAAACAATGAGTTCACA
>CAYPWN010000069.1:0-6851 GCA_964414525.1 uncultured Candidatus Poseidoniales archaeon
AAGGACAGGGCCAAGGACAGGGCGGCCAAGGACAGGGCGGTCAGGGTCAGCAGGGCCAGGGTCAAGACGAGGGCTCCCAATCAGACCAGGACGGCCAGCAGGGCCAGGACAGCGACCCAGGGGAGCAGGGTAACCAGCAGGACAACGGCCAGGGCCAGCAGCAGAACGGCGGCGAGCAGAGCGGTCAGCAGGGCGACCAGGAGAGCGGCGACGAGAACGGCAACAACCAGAACGGCCAGAACCAGCAGCAGCAGGGACAGACTCAAGGCGACGAACAAGGGCAGCAAGGATCATCCTCAGACCAGCAGCAGAGCCAGCAGCTGGACAACCAGGACCAGAACGGCGAGAACGACAACGACGGCGACGGCATACCCGACGACCAGGACTGGGACGACGACAACGACGGGATCCCGGACTCGCAGGACCCCAGCCCAGAGGACCACGACAACGACGGGATCGACGACGCTGACGACGACGACGACGACGGTGACGGAGTTGACGACCGAGAGGAGGTCAACGACGGGAACCCCGTCACCGACATATACGACCACGACAACGACGGCGTGGAGGACAGCATCGACTTCGACATCGACAACGACGGCATCGACAACTGGGAGGACGTCCTGGACTGCGATGAAGACGGGAACGAGGAGAGGCTGATCGACCTCGACGGCGACGGGATAGTGGACGTCGACGCCGCCAGGGACCACGACAACGACTGCATTAACGACGCAGACGACCCCGACGACGACAACGACAACATCCTCGACGTCGACGAGATAGACGGCGAGTTCGGCACCTACAGGTACGACCACGACAACGACGGCTTCTGGGACAGCTACGACACCGACGACGACAACGACGGTCTTTCGGACTGGTTCGAGCAGAACGACGGCTGGGACTCTACTGGGCAGTTCGACCACGACAACGACGGCATCCCAGACTACACGGACGATGACGACGACGGTGACGGAATACCAGACGTAGACGAGAACGACTTCGACACGATATGATCAGAAGTCGAACAGAGACGGCTGACTTGCGGATCTAAGACGACCGGCGTCAGCCAGGCGCCCGAGCCCCCTCTTGATGCGACCCTCGCTGAACCCCCTCTCCTCCTGAAGGAAGGAGCGAAGCCCCTCCTCTACGGCCCTACTCGGGCCTGAGACCGGCTCCTCGTTGGCAGGGTGGTCCATGAACAGGGACCTGATCGAGCTAAGGTCTTCAGGGAGGTCGAAGCCCTTCTCCTCAGCAACCGATTCCATGGTGCCGTGCTTCTGGATCAGCTTCAGCCCAGTCTTGGGACCGATGCCCCTGATCCCGGGGTGGAAGTCAGTGCCTACCATAATTCCCAGATCTACGAGCTGCTCCCTCGTAATTCCGTGGGTCTCAAGCGTGTCAACAAGAGAGATCCTCTCAGCGCTGAGCACCCTACCGAACTTCCTGGTGCCATGACTTGTGAGGTTACGGACCATAACGGGGGAGCCGTAGAGGAGGGTGTCCCAGTCCTGGCTGGCAACAGCAGCTACCTCGCCTCTGGAGCACATCACCGCCGCCGCCCCCTCTGCTTCCATCGGGGCCTCCACCCACGACACCCCCATCAGGTCGAAAAGATCCTTCGTCTCCTGCACCATCTTTGGGGTGTACTCGGCGGTCTGGGGCCCCAGCTTCTTCGCTGACTCCATGTCTCCGGCCTCCACGGCCGCCTCCCAACGGGATACCGCCTCGACCTTCCTCCTCCTCCTCTCTTCCAGAGTCATCCTCTTGAGGTCGTGTGGCCTCCCATCAAACACGAAGACAGGGTCTATTCCCTCCGAGATCATCGTCGTGGCCCTGTCAAGGAAGCCCATTAGATGAGCAACTGGGCTGCCGTTGTAGGAGAGGGGCTTGCCGTCGGGTCCCGTCATTGAAGTAATGAATTGGTAAGAGTTGAGGAACACGTCAACAGCAACCCTCTGTCCTGAGAGATCACTTAGGTCAATGGGCTCGGGAGTAACTAGATCCCTCAAGTTGCACCCCATACCTCCGTCACCTCGCCGCTACGGGTGGTGCTGGTGGTGGGGGCATATAGGGTTGAAGCCCCCCGCACGCTCCGTAGGAGGCCCGGGAGTGCGAAGCTTGGCCATAGTGGGTAGCGGTTGGCATCCCCCTCTCTTCAGAGAGGAAGCCCGGGCCCTGCTGGGCCCTATAGAGGCCCTGCACCCTAGGATAGTTTTCGTCACTCAGTCGGACGACGTGATCGAACGA
This sequence comes from uncultured Candidatus Poseidoniales archaeon, assembly GCA_964414525.1. GTDB lineage: Archaea > Thermoplasmatota > Poseidoniia > Poseidoniales > Thalassarchaeaceae > UBA36. The sequence continues at coordinate 2,248 of CAYPWN010000069.1, forward strand.
ATTTCGAAAGCCTCCCTTGCCGACATTGCCCTAAGCCAAACATCCAGGATGTGGACGTACGGCCAGGAGGCAAACCAGGACGAAGTCGCATCACATATCGCTGAGTGGGCGGAATCGTTCCTGCCGGCAGGAACCTTCGCTGTCAGGGCGAAGAGGCTTGGGACAGGGATAGCAGGACTCTCTAGGAGGGAGATCGAGTCGGAGGCAGGAGCCAAGATATCAGGCGATTCGAGATCCGTCGACTTGGAGAACCCCGATAACGAGTTAGTCGTGGTCCTGGCTGGCTCTGAGGACGCTTCCAGCCACTGGGACGACGCACACGTGGGCCAGCTAGTAGTCTGGGGCCTCAGAGACGGGGTCTCAAAGGGGGCCTACACTGGAACTTCACCAACAGAGAGGCCTTTCTTCAAGCCAGTGACACTTGACCCAAGACTAGCCCGGCTGATGGTGGCCCTCTCGTTCTGGGGGGGCTCCCCATCCGCCGTAGTAGATCCCTTCTGCGGAACCGGGGGGATTGCGATTGAGGCATCCTTGATGGGCCTCGAGGTGTTGGCAAGCGACCTCGATTCACGGATGGTAGAGGGAACCAGAACCAACTTGGAGTGGGCGGGGGGCAGCGGCTCCTACCGAGTAGATGAGTGCCCAGCCGACCGAATACACGAGAATTGGGGAAAGAGGCAGGGCTGTTCATTCGTCTTCGACCCGCCTTACGGGAGGAACGCATGGACCTCTGAAGACGGACTCGACCTACTGCTCAACGCCCTGGTCTCTGCGAAAGAGATGAGCCCTGATGGCACCGTATGCACGATGCTTCCATCCAGCCCAGAGGCCCTTCTAGGACCGATCTCCGATGAGCTGCAGGTAATGGGCATGGACTGGGGGTCCCTAAGTGGAATGATCATGGAAACCGGATGGGAAGCGTCCATCTGCGCCCCTGTTAGGGTCCACAAGAGCCTATCGCGCCTCGTGGTGCTCTGCCATCCGTCGGATTGAAGACGGGTCGGCCGGGCTGGGTCGAAGCGTGGACCGTTAGGGTAGTCTGGATATCCTTCCGGCCTTCGGAGCCGGAGACGTGGGTTCGAATCCTGCACGGTCCGCCAATATTCGCCTTACTGGGAGGGACGAATCAGGTCTCTGTAGAACTCGCCGCTTTTCCTCAGTATCCTCTCCTGGGTCTCGAAGTCTACGGAGTACAGCCCGAATCTCATAGAGTAGCCCTCTGCCCACTCGAAGTTGTCCATTAGGGACCAGTGGTGGTATGACCTGATGTCCCTCCCATCCTTGATGGCCTCAGAGACAATCCAGAGGTGGCGCATCAGGTGCTCAGGTCGGAGCGAGTCGCTTGAGTCAGCAACCCCGTTCTCCGTGATCTCGATGGGGACCCCCAGCACCGAGACGAAGTCGATAGCCCTCCTGAAGCCCTCTGCGTACATGGGGTATCCGAACTCGGTGGCAACCTCGTGATCCCTCTTGGAGAAGTCCAACTCCTCCGTGGAGGTTGGCATGAAAAGCCCTGTGATGAAGTGTGTGTAGTAGTTCAGTCCGACGAAGTCCAACGAGCCCTTTGCTCCGGGTATGGTCCTGAGCCGGGGCCACATCCTTCCGGTCCTGATGCACCTCCTCCAGGCTCCGTTCCACAGCCATTCCAGAAACCTGGCCACAGCCCAGTCGACCGGGCTCCACCTGTTTGAGGGGTCGAACAGAGTGACGTTCTTGGCTACCCCGATTCTGCACTCAGGCCTGATCTCTTTCAGCCTTCGATAGACCTTCGCGTGAGCGCTCATCATGTTCCTCATCACCTTGAGGGTAAGGCGGATGCTCCTCTTTCCGGGGGGGAACTGCCCCAGGGTGTACCCCATAGCGGAGAAAACGGTAGGCTCGTTGATGGTGCACCATACCTCGACCCTGTCGGAGAGCGCCTCGAAGACCCTCTCGCTGTAGGCCAGGAACTCCCCGAGGTTACGCTCGTCCGTGAAGCCGCCCTTTTCCTCCCACCATGATGGGTGGGAGAAGTGGTGAAGGGTGGGCATCGGCCTGATCCCCCTTGACAGAAGATCGTCCACCATCTCGGAGTATGTTTTCATGGCCCCCTCGTCCCATTCCCCCTTCTCTGGCTCTAGCCTGCTCCACTCTATGGAGAAGCGATACGATCCTACCCCGAGGTCCGAGAGAAGGCCAAAGTCCTCCCTCCACCTGTTCCAGTGATCGCAGGCTTCCCCGCTCCTCTCTAGCCCCTTTTCGGCCTCGAAGTCAGTCCAGTTGTTGCTCTGGTTACCCTCTATCTGGTGCGCTGCTGTGGCAGTCCCCCAGGTGAATCCATCAGGGAATGAGGCTTTCCCTGTGTCTATGGCACCCCAATCGAGGTGCGTCTCTGGATGCAAACTCCTTAGGATGTAGACCCATGCTAAGATGGCCGCAATCGTGACAGCACCGGCAACAAAGTATGCCTCAACTTGCATGGCCGATGGAGCCAGCCTCTCGTCTTGGAGGTTCTCTACTTGCGGCCGTCGGTTACGAAGCCCTTCCATCTTCGCATGTAGTCCACGAATACAGGACTCAGCCCTTCCTCGAGAAGGTGCTCCGGGGTGAACGGGGGCCGGGGCGGCTCGTAGTTTCCAGAGCCGAGCTTGGAGGCCCAGTCCGAGTGGGCAATTCCAACCCTGGCTACCCCGACTAGGTCAGCTCCCTCGCCAAGCACGAAATCGGCGTCCTCCTCGGTCCAAACAGACCCGGTGGAGATCAATGGCAGCCCGTCTGGGAGAACTTCCCTGAACCTGCGGGTGATGGTCCGGGGATCTGTAGTGTCCCCCTGGGGTCCGGCGAAGGCGTCCCAGCAGGACAAGTGAATCATGTCAACTCCCCAATCCACCATCATGAGGGACAGCTCCAGGCTGTCTGCCAGAGTGACCCCGACGTCATGCTCGGGGGAAATCCTGACGCATAGGAGGAAGCCTTCCGAGGTCCTTTCCCGGATCTCCTTCAGGACTTCCCTCAGGAACCGGGACCTTCCCCCCAGGTCCCCTCCCCACCGGTCATCCCTCCTGTTGGTCCTGGTTCCTAGGAACTGGCAGATCAGGTAGCCGTGGGCCCCATGGACCTCCACTCCATCGAATCCAGATCTCTCGCATCTCTCCGCCGCCTCACCGAACGACTCTGCCAGTCCAATGATCTCATCTTCGGATAGCTCCCTGCACTCCTCTTCCACGCCCTTCTCCAGGTTGATGCTGGCAGATACGGGCTGCTGCTCGGTAAGTGACCTCGGGGCCCTGAGGCCTCCATGGAAAATCTGTGCCAGGCTCAAAGCACCCCTCTCCCTGATTCCTGCTGTAAGCCTCTCCAGTCCCGGTACTTGGTGGTCTCCCCATACGCCCATCTCCCCTTCCCAGGACTTACCGCCCGGGTGAACGTGGCTTGCCGCGGTGGTCACGATTCCGAATCCGCCCTCGGCTCGCCTCAGGAGCCAGTAGGTCTCGGCCTCCGAAAGGCTACCGTCCTCCTCGGACTGCTTGTTCGTCATGGCGGCCAGCACGGCGCGGTTGCGAACCTTCCTTCCGGTACCTGGGATGTGGAACTCGGAGGAGACGGAGACCCCCATCTTGGTCACCTGTAGGGGCCCTGAGGGCCCTCGCCCGTGAGGGCGAGGCCCGCTCAGTCCTTGCGTCGTCCGGCTATCAGTATCGCCGCGCCCAGTATCGAGACTAGCCCTGTTGCCGCCGTGAAGCCAGGCAGTATCCCGCCATCGTCACCGCCTTCCTCTGGATCAGGCGTGCTTGGGTCGTCGGGGACCCCGTCGCCGTCGGCGTCGTCGTCCGCGTTGTCCCCTATGCCGTCGCCGTCGGTGTCCTGCTGCTCGTTCTCGTTGTACGGGAACGCGTCGGCGGTGTTGCCAACTCCGTCTCCGTCAGAGTCGACTATCTCGTTCGGGTCGTTCGGGAACGCGTCGGTGTTGTCACCGACGCCGTCCCCGTCGCTGTCAGTCTGCTCGTTCGGGTCAGCTGGGAACGCGTCCGAGTTGTCCCCGACCCCGTCCCCGTCGGTGTCTGACCACTCGCCGTTGTCGTTGTCGAATTCGTCCGCGTTGTCGCCCACGCCATCCATGTCGGTGTCGGTGTCCTCCGATGCGTCCAGTGGGAAAGCGTCCGATACGTCCGGGGTGCCGTCGTCGTCGTCGTCGGTGTCAGCGTTGTCGCCAACGCCGTCGCCGTCGGAGTCGATGTACTCGTTGGGGTTGTTCGGGAAAGCGTCCTCGTTGTCGCCCACGCCGTCGCCGTCGGTGTCCGTCGACTCGCTGTCGCTCAGCGGGAAGTCGTCCAGGTCATTCGGTGTGCCGTCGCCATCTGCGTCCTCGTCTGAGTTGTCGCCAACGCCGTCGCCGTCCGTGTCGGTGGTCTCGTTCGCGTCCTCTGGGAACTCGTCCGCGTTGTCGCCCACGCCGTCGCCGTCCGTGTCGGTGGTCTCGTTAGCGTCGAAGGGGAAGTCGTCCTCGTCGTCGTTGACGCCGTCCCCGTCACTGTCCTCGTCTGAGTCGCTGGTCCCGTCGCCGTCAGCGTCCGTGTCGGCGTTGTCGCCAGTACCGTCGCCGTCTGTGTCCACCCACTCGGTGG
>CAYPWN010000070.1:0-6640 GCA_964414525.1 uncultured Candidatus Poseidoniales archaeon
TTTTCTACACCATTTTTCACCAACCTTCAATACTCCCCTGCCCGCGGGAGTGCCATGGACGAAGGCCCCGGTCCAGCTCACATTGTCGTTGCAATGATGGTAATTAGCCTGATATCTCTACCAGTCCTTGCCGATGACGATGCTGGCTCGGGTGGAGACGCCGGGGACTCCAGCAGCACAGCTACATCGCTTAACGCCACCAATGCAACCTACTACGGCAACCTCAGCAGTGGAGACGAGGACTGGTACTCGATACAGATGCCATCTGGCATGGGCTTGTCAGCCAGCCTGTACGGCTACAACACATCTAACGACTTCGACCTCTACCTGTACGACTCCGGGGGCTACTCCATTGACTACTCATGGTTCGCAGATCCAAACGAGGAGGTCACCTCGAACGGCTCCAGCATAGGCAACACCACGATCACACTGTGGGTGGATGCCTTCCAAGGGAGTGGAAACTACAACCTCCAGATATGGATATTCCCTGAGAACCAAGGACCGGCACAGGACGACGCCGGGACGGGTTCCGACGCGGGCGACTCGCCCTCCACAGCCACACAAGTAAACAGTACAAACCAGTCATTCGATGGCTGGATATCCGATACATGGGACGGACAGGACTGGTACAACATATCGATACCTGTGGGCCACGGAATCTACGTATCCATGGCATTCCCTAATGGGACCTCTTCATCCACCCAGCTATCCCTGATCGAGTCAACAGCGACTTACTACATCAACTACGACTACTACTCCCCGTACGAGGTGACTAGCAATGGAACCAACGTGGGGGGTGACAGCGTCTTCATCCGAGTCTACACAACGGGAGACGAAGGGGACTACAACCTCACAATATCGCTATTCTCAACTGCGGGGCAGCCGGGATCATCACAGGACGACGCTGGGTCTGGAGGCGACGCAGGAGACACCATCGCTTCCGCTCTAGCGGTGAACATGACCGGAAACTCCACTACTCTTGAGGGGTGGGTAGACGAGAACTGGGACGAGACCGACTACTACTCACTGTACGTCCCATCGAACTGGACCTCATGGGCATCTCTGTCCTGGGCCAACACCTCCGCTGACCTCGACCTATACCTATACTCATCTTCGGGCACTATCCTCGACAGTGGAACAAGCACCATCAGCAATCCCGAGGAGGTATCCGGAAACGCTTCCTCTGTGGGCGGTTCGACAGTGTACTACAGAGTAATCGACTACTCCGGAGTGGACGTCTACTACAACCTCACCCTCAACATAGCCAACCTATCCGGCAGTCCGGCATTCAACCAGAACGACGCTAACTCGGGGGGGGACGCTGGAAACGACTTCGCGACCGCCCTAGCCCTGCCGGACAGCAACGGGTCATACAGTGGCTGGATTTCCGACACCTCGGATTACAATGACATCTATTCCGTCCAGGTCCCATCGGGACACGCAATAGAGGCCGAGCTCTGGTGGAACAACTCTGCGAACGACTTCGACCTCGGGCTCTATGACGAGAGCCAGTCACTGATCGACTCCAGCACCACGGAAAACCCCGAGGAAGTCCAGAGCGGTTCGAGTGACGTCAGCAACACCACAGTGTATGTCCTTGTCCAGTCCTACTCAAGCTCGTGGAGCAACGGAGGTGAGGGCAACTACTCCCTCAACATCACATTCGTGAACCAGTCCGATGTCCCCGGGCTAAACCAGAACGACGCATACTCTGGGGGGGACGCTGGAAACTCGATATCCAATGCCACACCACTGGTAAACGCCACAACAGGATTCTCTGTCTGGCCCGGATACGCGGACAGCGGTTCTGATGACTACGACTACTACCAAATATACGTCCCCGTGGACCATGGCATTACAGTCGAGCTGAGTCCAGGTTATACGGGCCAATCCACATGGCTTGTACTGACCCTCTACGACAGCTCGAACAGCCAGATAGACGTAGACTACTACTCTAACCCACAATCAGTCTCTACCAACGGGACTGGAACTAGCCTAGGGGGGACCAACGCTGTCATCGGTGTATGGGCCTACAGCGGCGGAGACACGTACAACATGTCGATTTGGCTTTTCAGCCTCGATGCGGATGGCGACGGCTACTACGACGACGAGGAGTACTCCTGCGGTTCCGACCCGTACGACAACGCAAGCACTCCCTCGGACATAGATGCAGATGGCATCTGTGACCCGCTGGACGAGGACATGGATGGCGACGGGGTCGACAACGCCAACGACTCCTTCGAAGAGGACCCGAACGAGACCACGGACAGTGACGGGGACGGGATTGGCGACAACGGCGACCCCGACGACGACAACGACGGCTGGTCAGACTCCGACGAGTACTCGTGCGGCACCGATCACAACGACTCAACCTCCATCCCAAGCGACATAGACGAAGACGGAGTATGTGACGTTCTGGACGAGGATATCGATGGTGACGGATATGACAACTCAGTCGATCAGTTCGATGAAGACCCCAACGAGTGGAACGACACAGACTCGGACGGGATCGGCGATAACTCCGACGGGGACGACGATGGCGACGGCTACTACGACGGGGTAGAGATTGAATGCCTCTCGGACCCTCTGGACCCCTCATCCATACCCGCCGACACTGACTCGGACGGCGTCTGCGACGAGCTCGACGACGACATAGACGGCGATGGGACCACCAACGATCTGGACGACTTCCCGGACTCGGCGGACGAGAGCACCGACACGGACGGGGACGGCATAGGGGACAACGCAGACCCAGACGACGACAACGACGGCTACCAGGACAACGCCGACACATTCCCCCTAGATTCCAGCGAGTGGTCAGACAACGATGGTGACCTTACGGGGGACAACGCCGACCCCGACGACGACAACGACGGGTGGGACGACTCAGACGAGTCGGATTGCGGGACCAACCAGTTCCTCCCACAGTCCGTCCCCGAGGACTCGGACAACGACCGATTGTGCGACATCATCGACCCCGACGACGACAACGACGGATGGAACGACACCCTCGACGCCTTCCCCTTCGACCCCAACGAGTGGGACGACCTCGATCTTGACAACCTAGGCTCTAACTTCGCCGACTCAGACGACGACGGCGACGGGTGGGACGACTCAGACGAGCAGAGCATCTGCAACACGGACCCGAGGGACGCCACATCCGTTCCAGCAGACTTCGACGGAGACAGAATATGCGACAATCTGGACGACGACGACGACAACGACCTAGTCCTTGACTTCGACGACGCGTTCCCGAAGGATCCAACGGAGACCAAGGACACCGACGGGGACGGGCAGGGCGACGGGGATGACACCGACGACGACGACGACGGTTGGGCAGACGCCACAGAGGCCGTGTGCGAGACAGCCCCACTAGTATCGAGCGAGTTCCCTGAGGACAACGACGGCGACGGTACGTGCGACTTGATTGACCCGGACGACGACAACGACGGGTTCCCCGATTTTGAAGACGCGTTCCCGAAGGACCCCAATGAGTGGGCCGACAGGAACTCCGACGGTCTTGGGGACAACGCACACCCACTAACCACTATGGACCACATGAGGCTCAACCCAGAGATCACCATAATCGGAATAGGGATAGTGGCCTTCCTTCTTTCCGGTACCGTAGCATTCGCATTCGGAAGGAGGGGTTTGCAGGAAGAATTCGACGAGGACCAGGATTGGGACGAGGAGCACGAGGACGACCTCTACGAGGACTGGAGAGGCCAATACTGATAGTTTGGTGTACTTTTTGCACTTTGTGTGTTTTTTTTACTAAAATATTGCTAAATAGGAATTACCCAAATTTTCCGTAAATCGGAAATATATCGCACATTAAATTACACTTTCAGTAATTTTTTTCCAATTATGGTAAATAAATTCGTATATATTTCCGGATTAGTGAAATAATGGAAAAGTGAGCATTTTGGGAGACTTTTATATTTGACATAAGACGTCATAGTCACTAAGTGACGCCTATGAATGAAAATGCAACACGCTCAGTAAATCTGACAATGCTAATGATAGTCTCGGTCTGCCTGCCGATGATGGGGGCCCTAGATGCCCCTGCAGAGCTCGATAGAGCAGCAGACCGCAGCGAGACCCATGGTGGTTCTACGGATCCATGCCAGGGACACGATGCCTGCCACGGTACTGATGCCGGTAACAGCCTTGATACCTACATCAACCTGACAGACGAATTCTCGTGGACCGGCGAGGAGACTGTGACCTTCTACGGGGATGAAGCGAATGCCGTGGGATACTCCTCGACATCCGCAGACAACAACGACGGGTACATAATCGACCTGCCCTATGGGTATGGGTTGACAGTCGAGGTCCTGTGGAACTACACAGGCGCTTCGATGGATCAGTATGCCTTCCTCCTGGCCATGGGGCCCGGTGACGGATGCATGACGAACTACTACGCATGCGACTGGGGCTACGACTACTACTCGACATCCGGGTACATCGCTATCTCCTCTGACGGGGAAGACATGGGTGGAAACTACGGATATGGAATAGGATCAAGCTCCTACTCCGGAGGCGCCATAGACATAGCCGGCGACCCTGTCGTTGCAATGGTATGGTGCTACTACTGCCACTACGCAGCAGTGACGCAAGAGTACACGATGAACATCACGGTTTGGCCTGGAGACGGCGGAGTGAGGGGCGACGAGACCACTCCTCAGTACAGCCAGCTAGGCAGCGTCGAGATGTACGGCGACTACACCACCTACTACGACTTCGAGTTCGAACTAGACGGGGTCAACGCGGCTGACGTGATTATTACATGCGACTACTGGTGCCCCTACGAGAACAACATCGACATTCACCTTCCCAACGGGACCACCTGGTCCGAAGGATACTGGGCCAGCTACTTCACGGGCACAATTGCCACCTTCAGCGAAGCAGGCACATACCACGTTGAGATATTCGACTCCTACGGGGACGGCGGACTCGCCATGAACGTGGGTGCCCTGCTGGGCAACTTCAGCGGCCTCCTGACGGCCACCGACTTCGTGTTCGATGATCGAGCGACCGGGCACGTCGACTCGACCGACACTTCAGACATATACGCGATATACCTCCCAGAGAATTACAAGGCAAACGTCACTTTGCACTGGGATAACAGCGCGGACCTTGATCTGGAGATATATACGGACTACGATTCGGCGACCGAGTCACTATCGGGCATGCTGGCATACTCTTGGTTCGACCAGCCCGAGTTCATCGACATCGGGCAGCTCGGCGACGCTACCACCATCTACGCCGAGGTGATCCACTACAGCGGGCCATCCTCCGGATACATGCTGGAGCTTCTGACCGAGCCCGGGGCACCTCCTCCCTGCTTCTTCCAGGATGACGGAAAGGCAGACGGAGAGGGCGTGTTCACCGGCTCTGGAGCTGACGCACCAGGAGGGGACTACTCGCCAGAGGAAACCCCGATTGACGCCACGGACCACGCCGTCGACAACGGCGACGGCACATGGTCCGGTGAGTTCACCGGTATGGTATGCGCGGGCTACGACGAGCAGGACTGGTTCAAAGTAACAGTCCCTGCAGAGCACGGGGCCTACGTCATGCTCGAGTGGCCAGAGGGAATCGACAGCAACTTCAACGACACGATAGAGGTCGAGGGACTGCTTTCGCTCCAGCTCTACATGATGACATCCGGCGGCTACATGTCCACCGTGTCATACACGCAGTACGGAATCGAGACCAACCCGACCGCTGCAGCTACGAACGAGTCCTACTCGTGGGCCAACGACCTGTCGGCCGACTCCGACCTCTACATGAAGGTGAACCTTGTGGAGATGACCGATGACTACGAGAGCAACTACACGATCTCGTTCTCGATCTACAACGCCACGGAGCAGCCTTGGCAGATGGCTTGCCAGAACGACGCTGGACTGGCCCCAATAGGGGGATGCGCAGATGCCGGCAGCACCCACACCGACTCTCTGAACCTGACTACCGTGAACCAGACATTCACAGGCTACGGTCACGACGAGTTCGACGACTACGACTACTACAGGATCTACCTGCCGACGAACTATGCGGCTGAGATCTGCGTCGAGTTCCCGACACAAAACGACATAGACGTCGCTCTGTACTACGTGAACCCGACATACGGGTGGCTGTCATTCATCGCCTCGTCTTACTACGACAACCCCGAGTGCGTATGGGCACAGTACGACGACGCGGGCCAGGACATCTACCTGAGGGTCTGGACCGACCTCGGAAGCGGAAATTACGAGGTGACGATGACGTTCCTAACGCCAGGACTGGCTCCAGGCGACAACCAGGACGACTGCGGTATGGCAGGCTCGGTCCCCGGCGGTGACGCTGCAGACAGCGTTTACCCCGGATCATGGAGCGGGCACACATTCACCAACGAGAGCACTCAGGCTGACCTCAACCCCTACGACGCAAACGGCTCCGTGAGGGAGTCTTGGGAAGGAGGAGTCTGCACCGGCTGGGTCTCCTACGTGTGGGACAGCTACGACATGTACAGCATCGCGGTCCCAGAGGGGACCTACGTGAACATCGACTACGACATGGACCTGGAGGGCGATGGAGACCCCAACACCTACCACGCCGTGTACATGCTGATGTGCCAGATGCAGCACATGCCTTGCCA
>CAYPWN010000071.1:0-6514 GCA_964414525.1 uncultured Candidatus Poseidoniales archaeon
ATCATGTTGATTATCGATATCTTTCCGGATATCTCCTTTCTCGTGTCGTCGCTCGTTGACTCGGCGTTCTGCTGTAGTTCCTCGGCGGTCTTTATGATGATCGTCGAGGCCACCGCGGCCACTAGTATCAGGGCGATGAATACGATCATCGCACCGATACCTATCGAGCCCTCGTCTAGGTTTCTTTCTATTGTCTGGTTTTCTTCGCTCATACGCGTGTCACCCGTAGCACCCTGTGGATGCTTTTCACTTATGATATTAGTGGAAAATAAGTGTGTATTGACCTTCAGGAATATGAAATTCAGGACCCAATCCCTACTGCCTCCTTGAGGTTTAGAACCTCCACAGGAACGTGTGCTACCCCACCGGGGCCGAGGTTCTCAACTAGTGGTAGCCTCAGCGTCTCGAAGCCTTCTGGCATCCATGGATCGATCAGGAGGCCCTCCATTGAATTGGGGGTCCTGTTCTCTATTCTCGTCTGGACCCTGAGGTCCCCGTAGTCGGCGAAGTAACCCGTCGTTATGTTCAGGCTCGAGCCTAGCAGCGCGGTCTGGGAGAACGACCCGGACGGTCTAATCTCGATACCGATCTCTATGAATCCCTCGGGCGGGATCTCAGGGATTTCGCACATCTTCGGGCTCGCTGTCCACCCGTAGGGGACGGGTGGTGCCAGCCTCATCGTGGAGATGTTGTTCTCGCCGGTGTTCTCTAGAGTTATGACCATCAGCCCGTGGTCCCTGCCCTCTGGCCAGGTCGTCCCTATTGACATGAAGAAGCTGTTTACAAGGAAGGGGCTCGCGGCCTCGGTTACTGCGACCGGTCCCAGAGCCCTGATGGCGTCCTCGAATGCTTTGGCAGCCGAAGCCAAGTCGTGCTCTATTGCCTTCCTACCCTGGTTAACCAGAGTTAGGGCGATATCCTCTATGTCGCTGAGCTCCCCCATCTCGTTTAGGTGTCTGCCGAGAGTGGACAGGGATCTCTCCAATCCTTCCCTTCCCATGGAGGCCACGGCGCCCTCTACGCAGTCTGCCGCGGCACCCCAGTTGCCCTCTCTCAGGTGCTGGAGCCCCAGCATGGTCAGGTCCCATGCGTTTCGGTCCCCCTGGGACATCTCCTCGAGTTCCTCGAGAGACCTCTCGAGGGAGGAGAGCGCCCTGTACAGGTCCATGATCTGGCCCTCTGCATCGTCGACCTCCTTGGAGAGGTTCTTCAGGAGTTTCTTAGCGCTGAGCGGTCGGTTGGCCCAAATAGCGAACTGGATGTTCTGAGCCTCTTCCTCGATGTAGTCTATCCTCTTCAGCGTGGCCTCTGCGCCACCTGTCGCTGGAGCTCGTTCCCTTGCCACTTCAGGCCCTCCCCTTTCCTCTCTGGCCGGCGCTCCCTAGGATCTTCTTGATCCTGATTGCCCTCAGTTCGATCTCCGCCAGCTGGCTGTAGAGCGTGTCGTACGAACTGTCTAGGAATCTGAGCATGACGTGCACGAGTAGGGGCGAGAATATCATGAAGCCCAGTAGTGCTCCTATGGACGAGGCCCCCAAATCTATGGCCAGAGATGGGGTTAGTAGCACGAATGGCAAGAAAGCGAAAGGTGCGCAGGAGATAATTGCCCTGAGCTCCTTTCGAGTGTTGGACTGCTCCCTATCATGGTCCTCAATCAGCGCTCTCGTCCCCACCTTGGCCTTCTTTCTGTCATCGTGGATGGCCTGTAGCTCGCCGGAGGATAGCCATGCCACGAGCCCTGCGAATGCTATCGAGGCGATTGCGCACAATACGGTGAGGATTGTGGAGATTCCAGACAGAGACAGGGTCCCGAAGGCCATGGCCGCAATGTATGCAGAGGCATGCAGCCTATCCTGGTCGTCGTCCATCCCTGCCCGAAGAAGCGAAACAGAGAGGAACATAATGAGTACGAATGCCATGACTGCAGATGGCAGGGGTATCCCGACGAAGTCTACTGAGGGGGTGGACCATGAGTCTATTTCCAAGGAGACGTCGTTCTTGTCATTGGAAAGGTTGTTCCCAAATACCTCCACTATCGTCCCGACTAGTGTGGCTGTACAATCAAGGTCTTCGGACGCGCTGTACCACGGGATAGGGTTCAGTGTAACCTGCCATGACGCTGTGTAACTGTCGTTCCAAGAGAGGTCGGGCACCGCCTTGTTCGATGACATCATGCTTATGTCTGCATATGGGGTGCTCTTGCAGTCAAGATCAACCTGGATGCCAGTCGGCATCCTAGCGTTCCCATCGTTTCTCACTAGGACATCTATCGTAGTGGATTCGCCCTCGATTCCTTCCCCTGAAAACGTGACGCTGCTTATGATTGGGTCAGAAGACTCTGACATCCTTAGTTTGACTACGAAGTTGGTCCAGAAGGCAGCTGATGCTGGCTCGTCAGGGTTCCTCATCTGGAGGAATATGTCCCACCCGTCCCCCGGTGCCAAGAACTGCTTGTCGGGGAGGAAGACCTCGATAACTATCGTCCCCCCGTGGACTCCTCCGGCCTCTAGGTCGTATGGAGTAGTGGCATCAAGATCCCACTGTGTACCGCATGTGGCGACCGTTCCAGTGGTGACTGATATCCCAGCACCGTTCTCGTCCAACATCTGGCACATCCCATCGTCTACGCTGAAGCCCCAGTCGGTGTTGGGCCAGAAGTTCGAGTTGACTAGCCTCTCGGGCAAGTCGGGTTGGGTGGCCAAACGGCTCGAGTCTCCGTCCAAGCCTATGGTGTAAGACCTCTCGGCGACATTGGAGTAGCCTATCGAGTTAACATTGACCCATGGAATCTCGATCTGCCGACAGCTATCATCGGTGTTGTTGTCGCATGCGAAGTCCCCCGCTGCGTCCGCATTTAGCTCGTATATGTCGTCTGTCTGAACTCTGACTACTCGTATGGTAGTGTCTACTGTATTCGGAGGTAGGTCTATCCCCAAGGGCGTGAATGTGAGTAGGAAGCTCCCCTCCTCGTTTCGGTAGTGGTCCCCTGCTAGAGTCGAGAACGTGAAGCCCATTGAGATGCTTGTTGGGAATTGGCTTTGGCAGTCCATGCATCCCAGAGTTACGGTTGTGGAGCTGATATCCGACTGGACTGCGAATCTCTCTGAAAGTTCGTCCGAATCCGTAGTCTCCCACTGGATTGACACCTGCATCTCAGCGTTGCCGTCGTTCTCAATCTCGTATTCCACTTCCCTGTCGTGGCCTGGGACTATTGAGATCCAGCTGGGAACCTTAACTTCCTTGAGCTTGAATACTGGTAGTATCTCCACATCGAGGTTTTTCGTTCCAGCTGGGACGCCCATCCTCTCGTTCGTGGGGACTTGGACAACGTTTCCGTCGACTATCTGGGTTGATGGCCAAGTCGGGAACGGGTCGGTGATGTTTACCGCTCTGATGGTGATGCTGTGTATCACCCCTGCCTCCAGAGTGAGATTCCCATCACGGAGTTCGGGAAGGTGGATGTACAGGTCTAACTTGTGGTCCTCGCCGGGCTCTATTGAGATGCTGGAATCGTTCGTTGAGTAGGACCAGTTGTGTGGCCCCCCGAACTCGGCAGTAACATTCAGGATCTCCATCAGATTTCCGTTGTTGATCAGAGTCAGGGGGATGGTCACCGTGGTCCCGGGTGCTGCTGTGAGTTGAGAAGGGCTGAGGATGTTAACCGCGTGATCAGGAGCGACTTGTACGACTATGCCGCTACGGTCCAACTCTATTCCTTCGCTTACTACTGAAATCTCGAACTTGCTATCTATGTCTGCCCTAGCAGAAGTTCCCGCAGTGGCGTAAACCCTGACGATGGCTTGGGAGCCGGGTGCCACAGTCTGCGACTTGTTTAGGAGAAGGGTTCCGTCATCTGCGAAAGAGACCTGGATCTTGTCCTCGTCAAGGTTGAACAGGGACAGCTCGTATGTCCTGTTTGAGTTTCCTGTGTTGTTTAGTTGCAGCATTATTGTGGTCTGGCCCACCCTGCTGGCGCCTAGCTCTGCCTTGGAAATCACAGCAGTCGAGTTGGCGGGGACCAATTCGGCAGAGACGAGCTCTGTGAGCATGAATTGAGCGGGGGCAAACGCAAGAAGTTCGCCCGTTTCCGTGGAATTGGCATAGACCCAGACATCGTGTATCATGTCTGCACTGGCCGTGGCCGGGGGCGTGGCAGTAACCGTGATTCCGAAGACGTTGCCCGTGGGGTTGATTGAGGCCGTCTGTGGGTAAAGATTTGTCCTGGACTTGAGCATGTTGGCAGCTGTGCTGCTCAGTGAAATTGACCAATCGGGAATCGGCACGAACCCGATGGTGAAGTTAGCAACATCGTTCCCCGTATTTATGAGATCAAGGGTAGAGGAGATGGCTGTCGATGGATCGCCAGTAGCTACGTCTCCTGGAGTAAGCTCGGCAGACCAAAACTCCTCTATTTCTAGAGAAACCGATGCAGATGAGTTCCTAGACAACGTGTTGGGGAAAGAGCCCCAGTCAGACGTAGCCGTGAAGGCGAAGGAGAAGGTGCCGGCGGAAGGGTATGGGAAGTCGGCGTTTCCATTGAATGAAATCGCGACCGTGCCGTAACCCACCTCTCCAGGCTCTAACTCCATAGTTGACGGGGTTGCGGAAGCAATCCACCTAGTGTGCTCTGCTGTGCTTGCGTCGGATTGTGCTGTGTCGCCCACGAAACTCTTTCCGGTATCCCCCCCATCCGATGTGGGGGTCATAGTTACCTGGGCAAGTGTGCTGTTAGAACCCAAGTTGTGCACGATCGTTACCTCGAAGTTGACGAACCTGTCGGTATTCCCGCTGATTACATCATCTACGTTGACAGGATTTGCTCCTCCGGTGATTCGGACGTCTAGCTCGACTACGCTGTCTATCACCAAGGTGGTCTGAATGGTTGCAGGGACCCCTCCCTCAAGGGGTATGGCCTGGACTAGGATGTCCACCTGCTCTATTGACGAGACCTTCCAAGCCGGGTTCAGGGGCATCTCTATGTCTGGTGTGGTAATGGTTACTGTGATTGTCCTAGTAGTGTTGGGCATCACGACATCTGTGGTAGTGGTAGGGGAGTGTATTGTCCAGTACGGAATGGACTCTAGGGCTCCGACGTTAATCTGGAACTGGGCAGGTGCCGTTCCGGTGTTCATCAAAGTGTAATCTAGAGTCCGTGAAGTCCCGGGGGTAAGGTTTGCGAAGTCATCGACGAAAAGACCCGATGCAGGATGGATGTACGAGTGGTTCTGGGTAATCTCGGCCTGGTATGTCCCCCCTGCCATCACTATTGCACTAGCATCAAGGACGTATCCTGCGGCTTCGCTTTGAATCTCGATTGTTACTGTAACTGTGGCCCCGTTAGCGGCATCAGATGGAACGTTGACTGTGACTTGTATGGCCTCAGTCTGGCCAGAAGCTACAGTTAGCAGCCCCTGGGGGCATGTGGAGCAGTATATCTGCGATGGTGAGTCTGCCCAGTAGCTTCCTGGACTGGAGTCGTTCGACTGTGTGACAGTGAAGTCGTCGCTTACTGTTCCTGAGTTCTGCAGGATGAAGTTCAGGATTGTCTGGGATCCGGGGTCAACGCTCCTACTGTTCGCCGGAATCAATGATGCCCTCAGGGCGATGAAGTTGACTATTCTCGAATCAATGTCGACGACCTGTGAATCGACTCCGGACACGAGAAGGGATCCGCCCAGCGTATAGTTGCCCTCTAGTGTGGAGCCGTCGAAGCTAACTGTGACGTTCTGAGCTATGGGGGGATTGGCGAGGCTGCCTGGCTGCAAAGTCTCGGTTGTCGAGGAGAGAGAGACGCTAGGGCCGCCTAGAACAGGGGTCAGAGTGAGCTGCGCGGTGACGTCCACAGGCTGGTTCCCCGTATTTACAACCGTTATCGCCCCGACCCACATGGCCCTTGCGAGAGAGCTCCCTGCGGCGGGAAGGGAGTCTGCAATGTCAGAGGCTTGCTCGTATGCCACCACCTCTATGTTACTGAGAGAAAGCTGATCGTTGGACGGGTCCGAGTCTGAAGAGCCGTCTTCCACCCAAGCCGCAGTCATTTGAATACCCGAACCCGCGACCGAAGAGGCGTCCCAGTACAGCAAGTGGATCTCCTGCTGGCCGGGGTTAAGGTCGACGGTTCTGTTATCCACCACGGCTCCATCGATTTGCAGAGTTAGGTTTCCGTATGCTGTAGACCCACCCAGGTTCGCGATGCTGACCCTAATTATGTGATTCATCGGTGCCAGGGTTGGGTTTCCGCTTGGCCCGATCACCGAAGGAGTGGTAACGTTGAGGTCAGTTACCGCTACATCCGGGTCCGTCGACTTGCCAGATGTCAGCATTGGAGAGTCTTCTACGGTGTCCGAAGGAATGATTGAAAGAAGAGGGGCCAGAAATAGAAGGGATACCAGAATCGCTGCCTTAGAGGCCTTTTCAGATGCAATCAGGTTTCGATTGCGGCTGTTTGAGATTGCTTGTGTTCCCATTGCTTGCGCTCCCCTCCTCGTAGAGGAGACTAACCATGATTATGAAA
>CAYPWN010000072.1:0-6244 GCA_964414525.1 uncultured Candidatus Poseidoniales archaeon
AACATCCTCGGAGTCAAGAGCATCAAGAAGGTACAAATCCCCATAGTGATGTTCTCATCTGCATATCTTCTAGCTATCTGCGTCTGGGCAGTGGCTACTTCAGACATTAGCTGGGATACAGCAGCCTCACGGGAGGCTTTCGGCAGTGACTGGAGTGCCGTGGCTTCAACATCGGCCTTCGTCTTCGTCTCTTACGCAGGAGTGACAAAGATTGCAGCTATAGGCGGTGAGATAAGAGACCCGGGCAGGAACCTGCCATACGGGATCCTTCTCTCCCTGCTTTTCAGCTGCATCCTATACGTCACTGTGACTCTGGTAATGGCTGCCACCATCGAACCGAGTGGGTACATGAAATCCGACGGTTCTGGGCCTAGGGAGGACCCAGTATACATCTTCGCTAAGGAGGTGGGCGGCGAGACGGTGGCCAACATTGCAGCATTCCTAGCTGTGGTGACAATGACATCGATGGCTTTGGCGGGAATACTCGCGTCTTCGCGGTTCCCATTCGCGATGTCGAAGGATAAGTTGCTTCCTCAGTTCCTGGAGGGAGTGCACGAGAAGTACGGTACCCCTCACTGGGCCATTATCGTGACAGGTCTTTCTATCGGGGCTGCCATCACATTCCTCCCAGTGAAGGACGTGGCGAAGCTGGCATCTGGATTCAAGATAATGATTTTCATGCTAATCAACGCATGCGTAATCGTACTCAGGAGATCCTCCGCTTCTCACGCTTGGTATGACCCTGAGTGGAAGACTCCCCGGCTGCTTTACCCGTTTATCCAACTGTTCGGAATCTTCGGAGGGGGAGCACTCCTGCTTCTGATGGGGTCTAAGGCGATAGTCGGGGCAACGGTTGCCATCGTCCTTGGCGTAATCATCTACACAGGATACGGGAAAGGGAACGTGGAGAGAGAGATCACCCCCTGGGATACCGTGGTGAAAATGGCAACTGAACCTGACGAGGTAGAGAGGCGTCGTCGATTCTCGGCATTCTACTCGGCCGACAAGGAAGGAACCGGGGATCTGGACTTGGATGAGTTCGTTGGCGCGATATTGGCACTTGGTTACATCGAAAGGGGCGGGGCTAATATTTCAGACGATTCGCTGGTGGTTTCAAGTACGAAGTCAAGCCAGAAAAACCGGTCAGTGCGCGATCTCTTCATTGAGGGTGACTTGGATGAAGACGGATCAATTGGGCTAGAGGAGTTCCTCAGAATGGCAGAAGAAATCGAGCCATAGGGTTGATTCTGCAGGCGTTTAGTTGAAGTTCGCGACCGTTCTGGACTAACTCCCGGGTGAGCGAGTGGTTTCCAGTCGAGCAAAGAAGGTGACGACTCACACGCTTCAGGAGATGAAGCGCTCCGAGGAAAAGATCACCATGCTGACAGCATACGACTACTCTCTGGCTAGGCTTGTCGATGGTGCAGGGATAGACGTGATACTGGTCGGAGACTCGGCGTCCAACGTCATGGCTGGTAACGACACAACAGTCCCCATCACCCTAGACCACATGATCTACCACGCGCAGTGCGTGGTAAACGCCGTGGACAGGGCCCTGGTTGTGGTAGACATGCCATTCGGAAGTTATCAGGGAGACTCCAAGCTGGCTCTGAAAAGCGCCATCCGGATCATGAAGGAGTCCGGAGGGCACGCAGTAAAGATTGAGGGCGGTAAGGAGATCGTCGACTCGATCAGGAGGATACTGAAGGCTGGCATCCCAGTAATGGGCCACTTGGGCCTGACTCCTCAATCCATCTACAAGTTCGGCACATACTCCGTTCGGGCCAAGGAGGAGGCGGAGGCGGAGAAGCTCATGGAGGACGCGATAGCGCTACAAGAAGCCGGATGCTTCTCCGTAGTCTTCGAGAAGATACCCGCAGATCTGGCGAAGAAGGTAAGCGAGTCACTCAGCATCCCGACCATAGGGATCGGGGCGGGGGCCCAGTGTGATGGGCAGGTGCTTGTGCTTCACGACATGTTAGGCATTACCAAGGACTTCTCGCCACGGTTCCTGAGGAGGTACGCTGACTTAGGGGAGTCCATTGACAAAGCGGTAAGGGACTACATCGGAGATGTGCGTGAGGGAGAGTTTCCCAACCAGGAAGAGAGCTACTGAGCAAAGAAGAACTGGACCCCCAACCTTCAAGGACGCCCGCCAGTGGGTAGGAAAGGATCGTAATGAGCGAGTTGTGGGTGGAAAGGCACAGGCCGCGTTCAGTTAGCGAGATGAAAGGACAGAAGGCAGTGGTGGACAGGCTGCGGGCATACGCTGAGTCTCGCACGTTCCCGCACCTGATGTTCGCAGGCCCCCCGGGAACAGGGAAGACGACAGCGGCTCTGGCACTGACCAGGGACGTGTTCGGTGAAGGGTACAGGAGCAACCTCCTCGAGATGAACGCCAGCGACGAGAGGAAGCTCGAGTCAATCAGGACGAAGGTGAAGCAGTTCGCGCGGACCGCCCCGATGCCCGGATCCACGTTCAAGGTCATCTTCCTAGACGAAGCAGACGCCCTAACCCCCGATGCGCAGGGGGCGCTTCGAAGAATCATGGAGCAATACGCCGAGACGTGCAGGTTCATCCTCTCCTGCAACTACTCCTCGAAGATAGTGGAGGCGATTCAGTCTCGCTGCGCTGTATTCAGGTTCAGGCCTCTGGACAGTCAGAAGGTGATGGAGACAGTGGTCCAGGTGGCCGAGAGCGAGGGGGTCAAGCTGGAAGAAGATGCTGCGAATGCGATAGCCAGTGTGAGCCTTGGGGACCTCAGGAAGGCCATCACCTCCCTCCAAGTGGCCGCTTCACTGGACCCCCACGTGACAAGGGGCCTGGTCTATGAGACTACTGCCACTGCTCCTCCAGAGGAGTTGCACGGATTCTTCCTGGCCTGCAAGGAGGACGGCTTCCAACCCGCTAGGCGCAGGATGAAGGAGATTCTCGATCGGTTCGGCCTGGCAGGCACTGACCTCGTGAACCAGCTTCACCGTGAGCTAGGAAGCGTCCCATTCCTCGACGAGGTGCAGAAGCTAGCAGTGACCGAGGCAATGGCGGAATGCGACTTCAGGATGGTGGAGGGAGGGGGGGAGTCTCTCCAACTGGACGCTATGGCGGCCAGGATCTGCGGGCTTCTAGGAAACTAGGAAGAAGACTGGAGTATCCTGAGAGTGTAGTCCGCGGACCACGAATTCTGGCCGGTGCTCCAGGGCACCATGTCGCTCTCCTCGTACAACTCGATGTGAACTAGGTAGTCCCCAGGACCGCATCCGCTGGGACAAAGGTCCCATGCCATCGCAATGTCCTGCGAATGTGGTGCCACACTAGGGCCCCCATATTCCCCAGTCAGGGTGTTCTTCTTGAGGCCCCGGAGCCAGTCTTCCGAGCCGACTGAATCGAAAAAATCCGAAGGCCCGTCTCCAGCGAGTTCAGAGACTTGCCCGGAGATACTGACGATGGGAGACTGTTGGCCCACTTTCTGAATTGTCAGATTCATCGTTGAGTTCTGGGCATCCACGTTGTCCCTCACGGCCAAACCGAGGATAACGGGGACCGTCTCCTGAGAAATGCGAACCTCGTAGATGCCTCCAGATAGCTTGTGCTCTGATATGCCCTCTCCCTCGGAGGCTATGTCTATGGAACCAGCTAGATGCGGGGCTGCAATGTCCGCAAGAGGTGGGTTGACCAGTGCAAAGGATAGGGCAAGCCAAGTAAAGAGATAGAGGAACGAGGCCCTGACCCAGTTTCCCGTCGTGTACTGCTCGAAGAACCTAGTTGGCACTAACAACTGGTGAAGCGGCCTGACTACTGCTATCGCCATGAAGGGGAGGAGCCATAGAATCTGCTCAGACCTCTCAAGGCTTGGCATCATGTAGAACCTCATCAGAATCGCAACTATCAGGCCGAATGAGATTACGATCCACATGGAGATTGCATCGGCCTTCTCCTTCTCGGCGTGTGAAGAAGGGTCGAATGGTTCCAACGTGGTGTCCTGACGATCGCCTCCCTTCGACCCGCCGCCCCTCTTGCCGGAGTAGGCGCTAGCCCTTAGGGCGGTATCGACATCGACCATGGTTGATTCCGGCGAGGGAAGCTGGCTCATCAACCCTACGTGTGCCCTAACTGGGGTGCCGGGATACCGGCAAGGCTCAAATGGCCTCTTCGCCCGCCTCAAGGCCATGCCGGGGTGGCGTAGTTGGTAGCGCGTCGGACTCATAGGGCAGCCGCAAGGCACGTTCGCGCCGAAGGGCCCCTTCGAGATGCCTGAGTCATCCGAAGGTCGCGGGTTCAAGTCCCGCTCCCGGCACCACTAGTTTTCCCGTCTGCGACTTGGCGATAGCAGTGCTGCGCATGCCATGGAGAACGCAGCAACCAGTGCGGAGAATCCTGGAAGAGAGGAGCCCTCGCCCCCTTCATCGCCTCCTGAGCCTCCCCCATCTGCGGATCCCTGCTGAGATGGCTCTGCATTGTCACCGATTCCATTGCCGTTGGAGTCTCTCCACTCGGTTCCGTCATAAGGGAATGCGTCGTTGTTGTTCCCGTAACCGTCACCATCTGCATCGGCGTACTCCATGGGGTCGTTCGGGAAGGCGTCGGTGTTGTCGCCGAAGCCGTCGTTGTCGAAATCGTACTGCTCGTTGGGGTTAGCTGGGAACACGTCGGCGTTGTCGCCTATCCCGTCGCCGTCAGTGTCGGACCATTCCCCGGGGTCGTTGGGGAATGCATCGGCGTTGTCGCCTATCCCGTCCCTATCTATGTCGGAGTCCTCGGTAGGGTCTAGGGGGAGGGCATCGAGGATGTCCAGGGTGCCGTCGTTGTCGTCATCTGGGTCTGCGTTGTTCCCCATCCCGTCGCCGTCGGTGTCGATGTACTCGTTGGGGTTGTTGGGGAACGCGTCATCCGCGTCCTTAACGCCATCCAGGTCTGAATCGCCTACGTTATCAGAGCTTAGAGGGAAGTCGTCCAGATCATTGCTCTGGCCGTCGCCGTCTATATCCTCGTCCTGGTTGTCCCCAATGCCGTCGCCGTCGGTATCGGTGGTCTCGTTGGCGTCGTTCGGGAAGTCGTCGCCGTTGTCGCCGACGCCGTCCCCGTCCGAGTCGTTCGTTTCGTTGGCGTCGAACGGGAAGTCGTCCTGGTCGTCGTTTACGCCATCGCCGTCGGAGTCGTCCTGGTCGTCGTCTATTCCGTCGCCGTCATCGTCGGTGTCTGCGTTGTTTCCTATGCCATCGCCGTCTGAGTCGGTCGTCTCGTTGGCGTCGTTCGGGAAGTCGTCGGAGTTGTCGCCGACGCCGTCGCCGTCAGAGTCGGTCGTCTCGAACGGATCGAAGGGGAAGTCGTCGGAGTCGTCGCCGACGCCGTCGCCGTCCATGTCCGAGTCGCAGGGTCCAGAGGTGCTGAAACTTGAGTTCGTCAGTAAACCGTCTTCATCCAATACTAGGATATTAACCTCGATGGAACAGTCTGTGAGTCCTACAATGAACATCCCCGGCATCAGGAACAGGTATACGTCTTCTTCGGCTGTGTAGTAAAAGGAGGAGTTGCGATTGTAGACCTCCCAAGAGTCAATTGAGACGATGACATTCACACTAAGACCTGCCGAGAGTTCGGGTGCATGAAGCGTAACATCTACCCAGTAGTTGGACTCTACTACCGTCGAGTTGTTTTCGAGGATGGAGAAAGTATCAACGAGATACCCCCCGAATTCGACATCAGCGATGTGGGGGGATGTGTCCTCGCACGGGGCGTCGAACGATGCGTCGAATGACTCGATCGGCCATGCCCCGTCGTCTGTCCAGTTGGAGTAAAGGCCGACGTAGAGCTCCACCCCGCAGTGGTACGGGCTGACCTGCCAGAAGTCCGTGCCGTAGGTCTCGTCCACGTTGCCCTGGCCGTCCTTGAGCCAGACGATCCCGGAGTCGAAGAGGGTCTCGTTCCCCTCAGGACCGAAGGCAATCACCTCGACGTAGACTGCCACCATAGGGTAGTAGTCGTCCTCGGACAGGTTGGCCGTCTCTACCCAAATGCTGAACTCGTCGTTCTCGTACTGGGGGTGGTCCTCGCAATCGTAGCTCGAGTTGAGCTGGGGCGGGGCCTCCTGGCTGGCGTTCATCAGGTCGACGTTTATGCCGTCGCACCACCCCCAGTTGAGCTGCTGGAGCCAGACCTCCGTGAGGTCTACCTCGGGCGGGTCCTCGCACGGGGCGTCGAACGATGCGTCGAATGACTCGATCGGCCATGCCCCGTCGTCTGTCC
>CAYPWN010000073.1:0-5973 GCA_964414525.1 uncultured Candidatus Poseidoniales archaeon
GCTTCCCCTGCTTCTTCCAAGCACGGGAACCTCTCTTCATTAGTCAGTCAGCCCCTAAATGGTATGCTTCCGAGCGCCGGTTTGTATTTGAAATTGGACTATTGGCCCATAATGTCTCTAATTCTGGAATCTGCCTCTTTGGCGAACTCCCAGTAAGCCTCACTAGCAGGGTTGGACTTGCTGGGCTTCTGGGCGATTACGATTGGGGCCCCCTCCAGTGGAGACTCTGCGATGGCAACCGATCTAGGTATTTGGGTGTCGAAAACCCTGTCCCCGAAGTGCTTTCGTGCCTGATCGGAGACTGTCTCGCATAGCTTGCTCCTTGCTTGCACCATCGTCATCAGTATCCCGAATAGGCCCAATCCCTGGTTCACAGACTTCTGGACCTCACTTATCGCAGTCATCAGTTGACCCATCCCCTCTAGTGCGTAGAATTCCGCTTGGATTGGGATGAGAACCCAGTCAGCGGCTGAAAGCGAATTCACCGTTAGTAGTCCGAGGGAAGCGGGCGTGTCGATTATTATCACGTCGAACTGCCCCATGGCTTCTTTCAGGGAAAGCCTCAGCCTGTTCTCTCTTCCTACTCTAGTCGCCAGGTCGACCTCTATCCCTGACAGGTCTAGGTCAGCAGGGAGGACCCAGAGGTTTCGAACCGAGATATGCTTGGGGGGGCCTCGCTTTCTATCCGGGTTGTGCTTCTTCCAAGAGGCCCTCATTGACCTAGATAGCACATTTGGCCCTAGGATGCAGTCTTCCAGACTCAGAGAATCGTCATCTACATCGCTGGAGAAGAGTTCGTTCATAGTGGGACCGATATTTTTCTTGTCTACCCCGAATGTAGTTGCTACGTTCCCCTTGGGGTCCATGTCCACGATCAGAACTCTCCTTGAGCGGATTCCATAGTCGTCGCTACCTATGGCAAGGGCGGATGCCAGATTTACGGCTGTGGTGGTCCTGGAGCAACCCCCCTTGTGGTTAACGCACGCAATCACGAGTGCCACGGTGACGAGTCGGGCATGCGGTTAATTGGGATTGCCCGGTTACTGGATTACAGGAACGTTCACTTCGCTGAGGATCTTGTTGACGACCCTTCTCCCTGTTACTCCCCTTATCTTGGATTCAGGCTTTAGTACGATTCTGTGACTAACAACGTCTAGGGCCACTCCCTTCACGTCATCTGGGATTACGTAGTCGCGCCCGTCGATTGCTGCGGATGCCCTTGAGGCCTTGAAGAGGCCCTGACTGGCTCTCGGTGATGCGCCGGCCTCTATTCTTGGGTCAGCACGGGTCCTCTGGACTACCTGAACGATATAGCCAAGTATGGCTGGATCGATGTGAACCGTCTCTAGGGCCTTCTGCATGGCTACGACTTTTCGGGGCTCGACAATCTGCTCTATGTCGTACTCGTCTTTTCCTCTAAGCTTCCTTCGCTGCAGTATGGCCTTCTCCTCATCCATCGATGGGTACCCCATGCTCATCTTCATCAGGAACCTGTCCATTTGCGCCTCTGGCAGCGGATAGGTCCCTTCCTGCTCGATCGGGTTCTGAGTTGCCATGGTAACGAAGGGCGCCGGAAGTTTGTGGGTTATCCCCTCGATCGTGACCTGCTTCTCTTCCATGGCCTCGAGCAAAGCCGCCTGGGTCTTCGGAGGGGCCCTGTTTATCTCGTCAGCTAGTAGGATGTTTGTGAAAAGCGGCCCGAACCTAGGTCTGAACTCGCCCGACTTCTGGTCGTACATGTAGGTCCCGATTATGTCTGCTGGAAGGAGGTCGGGAGTGAACTGGACCCTCTTGAATTTACATCCTAGGGCCTTGGCGAAGGTGTTCGACATCAGCGTCTTAGCCAGACCGGGGTTGTCCTCGATCAGGATGTTTCCGTTGGCGAGGATTCCTATTGCGACCTTACGGATGTTCTCTGGCTTCCCGATAATGACTTTTGCAACCTCGCTCATCAGGTTGTTTGAGTGACCCGAGACGGACCTGATTAGGTCCTTAGAGCTTGATCCACCACCTTGAGCAATCGTCATACTGAGGCCCCGTGGCCCTGAGGCCGCTTCAATCACTACTTGAGTGTTAGGTGCCTGTGAACAACTATTGCTCCGACCTCATCTTCCCCAGAAGTGGTCTTCCTTCCTGTGTATGTCCAGTAGCTCCTCGTAGACCTCCTTCTCAACAGGGGTCATCTCCATCTTCCTGAGCTTCCTGGCATGTGACTCTGGGATGTCCACTAGCAAGACGTCCCCCTCTTCGATCTGCCTGCCGACTGTGACGCCGTCTACCGATATGGCTACCTCTGCACCCTGTCTGGCCTCCTTCATGCTCTCCTGCCCGGACCTGATTGACTTTATCCTCCCGATTCTGCGCTCTTCCTTCAGCAGCCCCTGACCTATGTGTATCCTGCCGGCAAGCACCCTTACTCCTACTACGGCGGGCTTTGAGACTCTGAACGTGTGATCGGGTAGGAGCATGATCCTTCCGGGGTAGACGACCATCTCCCTGCGTTCCTCTTCCAACTCGGACTTCCTGCTCTCGACCCACTCGTCGTGCTCCTCAAGGATTCTGTAGATGATGTCGGATCCTATGTGCTTCACACCGGCCTCGGATGACTCTATCTCTTCCTCTGCCTCCCCTAGTATCTCAGTACTGAATGCCATGATGATCCTGTGCAGCGGGTCTGAGGAGGCCTCAGCGCTCCGCACGTCCCTGCGACTGACCTTTCCGATCGATGCCTCTCTGATTGGAATCTCGATTTGGCGCAGTTCCTTGGCTAGAGCCTCAAGTCCACCTACGGTGTCGGACTTGATGCAAACCCCCTCTTCGTCTAGCTCTATTGAGAGGTTTGCTTCAGCGCTGGCTGCTTCCATTGCTGCGGCCTTCTCCTCCTCGTTGCCCACAACACGGAGAGTGGTGCCGACAAGCACCCCCCCCAGTGACGGTGCGCTGATCTTTATTCCAGCAGCAGCGTGCACCGCCTCGGTGTCGTCCCACCGGTCTCCTGCATCCCTCATCTCGCTCATCCCCCTTGGGGAGAATAGTCCCTTTACGCGGGTTGAGAGCCCTCCTCTGTCGCTTACTAGGACGATTTCGTCCCCCTTTCTGATAGACCCCCTATGCAGGATCAGATCTAGGGTCTTGCCAAGCCCCCGCTCCTCCTTCATCTCTAGGACTGTTGCTTCTCCTGAACCCTCGACGTCTGTCAGTTGGTCTTCCAGGTACCGCTCAGCCAGACCAATCACAACGGCAAGTAGGTCCTGTATCCCTTCCCCTTCCTTGGCAGAGACTGGCACCAAGGCTATGTCCTTGGTGAAGTCCTTGATTCGGTCGTACCTCTCCAGGTTGAAACCCTCCTCAGCGAATTGCCCTACCAGCTCCCAGTACCGCTGGTCAAAGAGCCCTAGCGACTCTTTGGATTGGTCCCTCATCGAAAGAGCCATCGCACGCCCCCTTTCACAGTTCCAGCCGTGTATCCTGTCTACCTTGTTGGAGGCTACCACGAAAGGGGTCTTCGATTGCTTGAGAATCCTTAGAGACTCCCTGGTCTGGGGCCTGCATCCCTCCATCACGTCTACGATTAGGATCGCGATGTCAGCTAGGGCCCCCCCTCTAGCTCGTAATGAGGAGAATGAGTGATGACCCGGGGTGTCGATGAAGAGTAGGCCCGGTGAGTCGAACGTCTTACCTCCGAGAAGAGGGGCACACAGCTCGTTCAGTATTTCAGAGGGTACCTCTGTGGCCCCTATGTGTTGGGTTATCCCGCCTGCTTCTCTGTCCATTACGGAGGACCGGCCTTCCTCGCCAAGAGATCTGACGTGGTCTAGGAGAGATGTCTTGCCGTGGTCTACGTGACCTAGAACGGCGACGATGGGTTGCCTGCGTCCTGACATCCAACCCACCTCATGCTACTCACTCTTTAGTCCTCGAGACCGTCCGGGAACCAAAGTCCCAATTCGAATGCTGCCGTGTCCTCTCCGTCGGACCCGTGAATGACGTTGTGGTCGATGCTCCTAGCGAAGTCCGCTCGGATTGTCCCTGGATCTGCATCCTCCCAGTTCGTCGCACCGATTAGTTTCCGGGAGGCCGCTATCGCGTCACCCCCCCTCCAAGCCATTGCCACCACTGGGCCAGAAGTGATGAAATCTATCAGGTCGGGGTAGAAGGGCCTCTCCTTGTGGATCCCGTAGTGGCTCTCTGCTATCTCCAGGGAAGGAGTCAGGTCCCTTCTTCCCACCATCCTGAGGCCTATTTTCTGGAACCTGCCGATTATCTCGTCAGTGAGCCCACGCTCCACGCCGTCGGGCTTGATCATGATGTAAGTCGTCTGCTCTCCCATGAGGCCGCCGAAACACCCCCCCTATTTCAACGAAGTCACAAGAGGAAATCCTTGATGAGCCTACCACTGTACGATGCTCCATGAGATTGACGCTGGCATTCCTACTATCGTTCTGCCTGATACTTCCTGGGTGCGCCGACAGGGTTGAAGACACCGTCAACCCTGAGAGGGAGCTCTTTGACGATAACACGTTCATTGACGAGGACGAGTATCTCGGATTGGAGTGGACCATAGACTCGGTTTCAACCATCAGGATAGCATTTGAGAAGCAGGAAGGGCCGAATGTCGACCTATACACAATGACACCAGTCAACTATGAGAAGTTCAAGGATTGTGATAGCTTCGTCTACCTCTCTGACCTTAGTGATCCAAACACCGCCGGAGCGAACTTGGAGGCAAATGTTGACTCTGGGACTTACGTAACTGTGATTGACAACACTGACTGTGGAGATGCTCAGCCCCCCGATCAGAGCGGACTATTCACCAGTGACGAAAATGACGTGGCAAGGGTAGATTACAGGATTACCGCCCAATAGAAGCCGAACTTTGAAGCCAGATTCTCCGATCGGTGAATGTGTCAGATGGCGATGCTGCTTTCGATCTTGTTTGCATGGGTTTTTTTGGTCTGGCGTGGATTTTACAACATTTTGGAGTTCCGCTTTTTGAAGGGGACGGAGAACAGGAGGATCAATTTGAACCAAACAAACCGAAAAAGGGATGTTCGTATGGGAATTGTAACTCGCTGACCTTTAGGTCGACCGATTACTGCTGGAAACATCAGGATGGAAAGGCGCACGTAACCGATGGCCCTGCTTGGTGGGAGGAAGGCGGGGGAGCAAGCTGATTACCTGATTCCGCCCTTCTCGTAGCGACGCGTCCACTTCAGCCTCCTTGCGTTGCGCTTCAGCTTGAGCATGTTCTTCCTAGACTTGCTGTCCTTGAACCAGAACACTGACCCATCCCTCTTGATGTACATCATTCCCGTCCCGGGCTCGATCTCCTCGTTCGTGAAGCTGCATATCCTCTGCTCGGGCACCTAATCACCTCGAACCTATCCTTCGGGCCTCTCGTCCGGTGTCCCTGAGCATCAGGATGTCCCCGCCCTCCCCTGAGACGGGATCCGGCCCCCTTACCGGTCCAAGCACGTTCCTAGTGATGATTCGGCCTACGTCACGGGGGTTGTCCGAGTCAAGGACCCTGACCTTCACTTGCATTGCCTCACCGGTGAGGCCAGTCCTTCCGACTATCTCCACTACCTCTGCTGGCCATGCCTCTGTTGCCATACTCCAAACCTCCAAATCATGAGGACAGAGTCTCGAAGTGCGACTTGACCTCGTTGAAGCGGTCCATCCCTTCCTTCTCGACCTGCATAACGGCGATTGCCGCAGTCCTGGTTCCGGTGCTCATCCCTGCGGCTTCGGCTAGGTAGGCTTGGTCCTCCACGTAGATGAATGGTATTTCCTTCTCCTTGCATATCATCGGTATGTGCGCCAGAAGCTCTCCAGGGTTGACGTTTTCAGCCATCACCACCATCTGGGCAGTGCCCCTCTCTGCTGACTTGGTTACCTCGTTCGCGCCTTTCTTCAGCCTGCCCTTGCCATCCTTGCCTAGGCTCTTGACCATCTCGTAAACCTGCTCTTGTA
>CAYPWN010000074.1:0-5916 GCA_964414525.1 uncultured Candidatus Poseidoniales archaeon
TGGAAGGACATGGCGAGCTGCATCCTCTCGTCGGGGAACATCCTAGCCAAGTCAGAAGCCACGCTTCTCCAAGGTCTGAGTACCCGGGAGACCCTCAGAGCCCTCCGGTTCAGTAGATCCCTCGGACCTCTCCAGGGGGCGTTAAGACAATTCTTGGATAGCCTCATCTTGGTCCTGTTGTCATCGATGTAACTCCTGAAGCCAAGCGCGTTCTTCTCTCCGCAGAGATCGGTAATCTGGGAGACCATGTCATCTATGTCAGTCGTCGCGTTCAGGCTCCCCCCTGCCCCGAATACCAGTCTGTAGTTTGGTTCGAGCGGAATCAATCCGAGCTCCTCGTGTGCGTCAAGGCCAAGAGCAGCGAAAATCTCCTCTGCTATCTCTGGATAGTGGAAGAAAGTCGGCCCATTGTCGAACTTGAAGCCATCCTTCTCGAAGACCCTTGTCCTGCCTCCGACGTCATCTGACTTCTCAAGAATGGTTACCTTTACGCCTGCCTTGGCCAGTAGCATCGAGCAAGCTAGACCACCCGGCCCTGCGCCCACGATCAGTACATCACTGTGAGTCCCCATGCTATCACTCCAGCCCCAGTCCTTCCTTGAACTCATTCAGCGACGGACCCATCTCCGCAATCAACTTGACCTCTGGGTGTGTTCTGATTACTAGCCCGTCCATGTACATCAGAGACCTGATTATTGGAAAACCCTCCTCCCCGAAGTCAGCTCCAGCCTGCTCCACCGCTGCTCTAACGGTCTTCATCATCAGTTCGGTCAGGCTTTGCTCGCCCACGCTCTTGTATCCGAATTCGCTGTATATCTCTGTCATCTTATCCTTGTAGCGCGAAACCCTGCCTTCCGAAGGACGCTCTCCTGCAAGACCAAGTAGAGACTCGAAAGCTCCCTCCTTGTCCCCCTCTGAGAGACATTCGAAGAATCGGAAGAGGGGGAGGCTGACGCTCCTAGGCGACTCGCATATTGCCCCGTTGTCGATGAAGACGAACCTCTGATTCTGATCCACTATGCAGTTGCCAGGATGAAGGTCACCATGGAAAGTTCCAACTCCAAACATGTACGCTCCTTGGATCCGGAAAAGCTGGATCAAGTAGTCCCAGCGAAGGCTCCCATCGTCTATGCATTCTTCTAGGGTCTTGCCCTCCACGTACTCGGAGACCAAAACATGCTCGTTCGACAGTTCGGGATAGTACTTTGGGAATCTCAATCGATGCATAGGGAAGCTGCTTTCGAGACTGTCCTGAATTGCCTTCAGATCAGCGCCTCCCTTGATCTCGTTTCTGAGGTCAAGCTCCCGAGTGGTGTAGTCCTCTACGTGCCTTAGAAGGGCCAACGGGTTTCCAGCTTTCCTCAGTTTTGGAGAGAATGCAATTGCAACTCTCATCAGCCTCATCAACCTCCTTACATCCCTTTGGAAAGCTTTCTTGTGGTCCGCTTTCACGACCTTGACCACGACCTCCTCTCCACTGGCCAGAGTAGCTCTGTGCACCTGTCCGACAGATGCAGCTGCTAGCGGACTCTCGTCGAATGAGGCTATCGAGTCGCGGAACCCTACAGGTGCCTTGTACTCGAGGATTGAAGCAACGTCCTCAGACGGTATCGTCGACGCTTTCCTGTACATTTGCTGTAACTGCCTGCACTTCTCAATGCTCAGCATGTCTGGCCTGAGTGCGAAAATCTGAGCCAGCTTCACAGCTAGAAGACCCTGACTTTGTATCCACTCCAGATTTGCTGGCTCGTCTTTGGTGATTTCCCGCATGAAACGAATGAATGGCAGTAGGCGCACATAATTCCCAAGGCACTCCCCGTTTCAAGGTCTGTTTCCCGATTCACTCAGAATTTCTACCGCTTTCGCTACTCCCTCCACGATACTGCACTCCCATATTGTCAGGACTCTCCAACCCAATTCGACCAACGCGCCCTCCTTCCTCGAATCCCGTTCTACGTTCCTCTCGAACTTCTCATTCCAGTACTCTATGTTCGACTTTGGGAGGCTCAGATCGCAGGCCGGGCAGCGGTGCCAGAAGCACCCATGTACGAACACGGCCAACCTCCTTCCTGGGAAGGTAATGTCCGGCCTGCAGAGGTACCCGCCCTCTCTATCGTCGATACGCCAGTGCAGTCGGTAACCGGGGAAGCCAGATTTCCTGAGCATACCCCTTGCCAACAGCTCAGGCTTCGTGTTGGTTGACTTGTTGGCAACCATGACGTTGTGTACTGCAGTAGAGGATGCGCTGGGCACCTCAATTGCCATCCGTACTCTCTCACTCGCCCTCCAGATGAACCTATCTAGCCCAAGCCTCTACTAAGGCAATGGTCCGGAACCGCTGATTTCCCCTAGCCACACCATCGCTGACCTATAGTCGCCCTCCGACGCAAGGTCGTCTTGTAGGAGCAGACCCTCTGCAGCATCCCAAAGGGCACGAAGGGCAGGTACCCAGTCCCCTCCCTTGTCACGGCTGTCTTCGTCGAACCTCCAGGAGTCAGACTCAGTCCTATCGTGGACCACAAGCCATGCCCAGCCCATTGCGGACTCGAGACCCTTGCCCTTCCTGGCCATAGACACCGTTGATGCCACGCCATCGTCCGCCGCCTTCCTGACTAGCATGTCTGCGAACGAAAGCGGGGATGGCAGGTCCGCGCTCTCCCAGGGGAGCCTATCCAGCCGCTGAGCGGTGCTAAGGGACTCGTTCAACTCCCTCAGGAAGGCACCGAAGCCCTGTTTCCTCTTGGCTTGCCGGGTGTGAACAGAATCCGCCTCATCTCCCGTCAGACCGAACAGATCCTCCAGAATAGACATCCCGTGATCGGCCCAAAGAGAAACCAGAACGGGATGACATGCGGACTCCTCGAGCCTCACTACCTTTTCCTCCACGTTCAGAACAACTCCGTCCGATCTAACATGAATACCCCCGTCCAGGGAGTCGAGAATGCAGGCAAGCGCGCTTCTTTCGTCTTCGGTCCCGCTCATGTGCTCCAGAAACCCCCCCCTGTCCTCCTCGGCAAACCAACTGTTTCCGACCACGTAACCGTCGGAGATGGAGTTGAGGATGCTAGCCCTGCATGTTCGGGTCAACGCACCGTCTTCCAAAGACATTTTTAGCCAGGTCTGTAGGATTTCTTCCAGCCTCTCAAGCCCTTCTTCTGGCAGGGGCCTGTCTTTGGGCCAGCCATCCGGCCTCCACATCCAAGTCGCCTCGCAGACCTCCCCCAGTTTATTCGGTGGCATCATCGAAACCGCGATGCTTCTAGCCATCGGTTCGTCTGTCTTCGCCAGTGCTCCTTGGGACAGACCTACAGTGGTTCCTTCTGTGAAGACTAGCCTAAGCCAACCCTCCCCTGTCATAGAACCCGATCTAACGGTCTTCTCGTCCAGACCCACTGACCACTTACACTCCTCCCCTTTGAGATCCACAGAGGTGTTCTCTAGGGTCCAACTCACCCACTCGGGCGGTGGATCGCAATCGAATCCAGTGAATACAAACCCTCCATCCCATGAGAAGAAGAACTGGCCCGCCTTAGCGTGGTCGTCCCACACTAGGAGCCTCAGCCTAGGGTGATTGAAGTTCTGGATACCAACTAGGTGGCCTGGCCTCCCTCCCCCTCTCTTCAGGTAGCTGGCGTTTCCATAGACGTCGCTCTTGAACACTGAGACCGTGCTCAGGTCCTCCTCTGACGCTGCTGCCAAGCTCCCTGCGAGAGAGCGAGAAACATCACCCCCGCTCCTCTTGGACATCCTCTTCTTGAGCCACCTCACGTCATTCCTCTTGGAGGACACGACTCCTATTTCCTTGAGCGTTAGGGCCATGGGGTCTGATGATCCGAACAGAGATACCTTGCCCAGATCACCCACAATCTCTGGCATGAAAGCCTCAGGGTCGTCTAGGAGAGCCTCTAGGTTACTCTCCAATCTCTTCTGGATCTCCTTTGAGGCTTGTTTGATGCCTCTTACCCTGAGCCTTTTCCTCCGGTTCTTGTCACCCGGAAAACGGACCTCTGCGGGGGGTTTTGCCATGCTATCGTAATTGGCGACACGAGGATCCGACTTGAGTCCGTCGGACCAACACTATCCAATCCGCCTACGTTGGAATGCGTCCTTCTCATTCACACTCATCTCAGATGGCAGGATTAGGGAATGCACCCAACCCCCCTCCACAGCACCGATGTCCTCCAGACTACCGGAGACGACCCTCTGTCTGTCGGTGCCCACGTCACTGAGCAACAATCCATTCCACTTCTTCACTGGGACTTCAAGGCCCCAATCGCTACCATGGGCCCTCTTGTGCCTATGCACCATGTTCTCCAAGACCGATACCGCTTCCTGCGGGGCCATCGGCTTTGGAGGGTCGAACCCCATTCCAGTGGGGTCTAAGTCTAACAGAACTAGGGTATGTAGTCCGCTAGCCCGGTTGGAGAGAATCATCTCCAGAGGTGATGTAGCTAGGTATTCGCCATAGGGGTAAGGCAGGGTAACCTGCCTGCCGAACTTGTACGATTGAAGCCCCGACAGCGAGACCGCCAGAGTGGTTGCTGACATCCCGGGAACGACCCGGAAATCCACCCCTTCCTCAGAGCACCTTGCCTCCAGATCGATATGAGTGGTAGCCTGCATGGGATCTCCAACCACTAGGAGAGCCACCGGCATCCCCCTTGCCTCCTCGATCAGGATTTCGGGACTCTCGACAGAGGGTCTCATGAGTCTCTCCCACGGTCCCACCACATCCTCTAGCCGGCTTTCCTCTCTCTCTGGCAGGACTGCGGTGTATCCCTCGAGGTACCTCTTGTTGCAACTTCTCGCAACGCTTCTAGCTTTCTCGGTCATGTGCTCTAGGTCCCCAGGACCAATCCCAACAAGCCAGAGCCCCGGTGGCAAACCTTCCGGTTCCATGGGCACTTCACGGAAACCCACACACATCAATATGATGCGAGTCAGAACTTCTCTCTGACGGACCCTTTCCTACCCAGAATCCTCCCTGTATAGTACTCGTCTCTCCTAGAGTCGAACGGATCCATAGAGAAATTCAGGTCCTCGCTGTAGGTTTTGTACAGGAAGAATTCCCATATCAGCCCCCGGTTTCCTCCAGCGGAGAGGAAGTCCCCACCAGACACTCGCCTGATCTCGCTCAGGACGGCCCCTAGGTCTTTCGAGAAACCTAGGGTCCCAGTCTCCATTACTACGAAGGAGCCGTCGTCGAACGAACCCCACGCACCCATGTCGTTGATGTCCATCCTGTGACAGTCCTCACACCCGTAAAGATCCACAGTAACATCCCCATGCTCGCTATTGGGGAACATTCTAGACATGAATTGGAAGTAGTTTCCACTACAAGGATCCCCAATCATCATCAGTCGCTTCCCTTTGGTCTTCGCAATCTTCTTTGCCTCAGCGAACATCCTCTTCGTGACGAAATACCTCTTGATTGGAGAGATTAGGATGCTTCTAATCATGACCAGCCTCTTCCGTCATTGTGAAGCGGTGTCGCCGACCGGCCCATGAACGTGCTGCGCCATCTTAGTGTGCCCAATCGACAGGTTGAGGAGACTCTTTCGATCCTCCGTGATAGCGGATGGCTTGCTCCTAGTATGAGGATTTTCGCAAACGAGGTTGGGAGCCATAGAATGATACCTCTAGACCCCGGGGCTCCTGTAGAGCTCCCGGGAGAACTAGCCGACCTCGAGATTTCTCTGCAGGAGGGATTGGTTGATGAGAGGTCTGACTCTGACTGGTGGAGCCACCTATCTAAGCTAGTTGGGGAGGAAGTAATAGGGTCCTTTGCGGAGGTCTGGCCGTCTTCGCACGAGTTTATCGCCGACATGATGGTCGTAAGGATAGAGGAGGAATTGGAACAGTTCGCACCCCAGATCGCAGAGGCCAAGCTCCTATCCCACCCACACATCAGACTAG
>CAYPWN010000075.1:0-5769 GCA_964414525.1 uncultured Candidatus Poseidoniales archaeon
TCTTGTCCCGGGTTCGAATCCCGGCGGGCGCACCAAAAAACCCCCATGCTCGGGACCCAGTGGTTGCGACTGAAGCATTGAAACCCCTGTCGCTTCCCGAAATGCTGTGAGTTCAATGGATGATGTCGATGGGCCGAAACTGACATCCATCAGCAA
The DNA here is from genome assembly GCA_964414525.1 of uncultured Candidatus Poseidoniales archaeon. GTDB lineage: Archaea > Thermoplasmatota > Poseidoniia > Poseidoniales > Thalassarchaeaceae > UBA36. The sequence continues at coordinate 157 of CAYPWN010000075.1, forward strand.
GGATAGCTCCGACCTCGTGGACGACGACCAGATAGTGGGCAGGAAGATATGGAGGATTGTTCCATACGTCACAAGGTACTGGAAGAGCGCTCTGGCGGGTATCGCGGCCAACGGGGGTGCTAGGGCATTCGACCTAATCCCCTTCATCGCGATTGGGATGGCTGCCGACTACTACCAGTCTGGGACGTTCACGAACTCGACGATAGAGGGCATGGTGAACTCTGACCTTCTCCCGGCAATTGGCCCAGTCGAGCCGGTAGAGCTTGGGTTCGGTCTGCTGATAATGACGTGTTTCACCTTCCTGGCGATATTCCAAGGACTCAGCAACCAGCTCTGGCAGGCAACTGCATACAGAGCCCAGCACGATATCAGGATGGACGCGACACACTCTCTCATGGCAATGGAGGCCTCTTACTTCGAGACGAGGCAGACAGGTAACCTGATGTCGGTCCTCTCTGCGGACGTCGCACAGCTGGAGGACATCATATCCGATGCCAGTACCAGCATGATTCGGATAGCGATCACCTTCTCCACCGCGTTCGCGATAATGTTCTGGATGTCTCCCAAGTTGGCCCTGATCCTCTTCACTCCCCTCGTGATCATTGTTCCCATGGTGATTTGGTTCTCTACCAGGGTACAGAGGAAATATCGCAAGCAGAGGGAAAGCACAGGCGGGATAGTGGCGATACTAGAGAACGTCCTCTCTGGAATCACGGTGGTGCAGGCCTACAATGCCAAGGACTTCGAGGGATCCAGGATTGAGACTCAGAGCGGGAACTACAGAGACATGGCCATCCAGGCGGCCTTCATCAGAAACCGGTTCATCCCGGGAATCTATGTGGTAGCGGGCATTTCCTTCGGGCTTCTCGTCTCGGCAGGGGGCTGGGTGATGGCCTCTGGAGAGATAACCGTGGGCCAGTTCGTCACGTTCCTGTTAATCTCCACTAGGATGACCATGCCGATGTTCATCCTAGGCATGCTCCTGAACCAACTGCAGAAGGGGGAGGCGGCCTCCAAGAGGGTGTTTGCCATCATTGACCTCGAGCCCTCCATCTTCGATAAGGAGGGTGCCGTGCCGCTCGACGGGCCGATTACCTCGGTGCAGTTCGACGACGTGTCATTCGCCTATCCGTCCTCCGAGGCCAACGTCCTGAACGGTATCTCGCTCTCGGCCACCTCGGGCGAGTTCTTGGGCGTAATGGGTCACACCGGAGCTGGTAAGAGTACCATACTGAAGCTCGTCGAGAGGTTCTATGAGCCCCAGAGCGGCAGGGTCCTGATTAACGGCACCGACATCAACGACTTTCAGATAGAGTCTGTCAGGGCTCGGATTGGCTTCGTATCTCAGGACCCCTTCCTGTTCTTTGGCACTGTGAAGGATAACGTGGCCTACGCCCGCAACTGTAGCGACGAGCAGATCAACAACGCTCTCGAGGCTGCCGGAGCCCTGGAGTTCGTCTCCCAGCTCTCTGACGGGATTGAAACGATGGTCGGCGATAGGGGAGTCATGCTCTCCGGGGGCCAGAGGGCCAGGATAAGCCTCGCCCGCGCGTTGCTTAACGACCCCGACCTGTTGATCCTCGACGAGGCCAGCGCGGCGCTGGACGCCGAGACCGAGAAGCGTATCCAGGAGTCTCTCTTCGGCAGTTCCAACGGAGGCAAACAACGAATCACCGTAGCAGTTGCCCACAGGCTCGCGACGATTAGGAACGCCGACGAGATCGTGGCTATGGTCGACGGGGCGATAGTCGAGAGGGGCACTCACCGAGACCTAATTTCCAACGACAACGTATACGCCTCGCAATGGTCAATACAGACCGGGGAGCTTGGTACCGCGGAGGCGTGACCTTGGCAGAACACGGCATCCAGTGGGCCGACGTCGACCCTGGATCGGTGGTGATGGGTTCCGACGACAGGTCGGTGCTGTTCGGAGGCATGGGCCCCCGACACGAGGTTTCAATCGACTACTCATTCCGAATATCGTCCACCCCGGTAGAGTCCGAGGAGGCAACGAGGTTGGTACTAGCCTCTGAGGCTGAGATTGCCTCAGAGTCGGAGTGGGAGCTGGCCCACTCACGGGGTCTGTTGTATGCGAAGGAGGGAACCGCCGAGGAGCTTGCCGACTTGGCTAAGGACTACTGGGGAAAGGCCTGCGACGGCAGACCGCACGAGGGAGAAGGGCCCAGCCCGATGATACTTCGGAGGTGGGGTCCGGGAGGTCCTGCCCCCTACGTCAGCTTCCCCGGACAGGGATCCGTGACTCAGGGGACCCGACTCGTTATCAGGGATTTCCAAGGCTGGGACAAGGACCCTCCCCGACTACCGGCTAAGAGGGACAATTCCAGTATCGTGGCCGAGGAGGCGGCCATTTCGCTATTCGTAGGAGTCATCCCTTCATTCGTGTGGGCATACTTCAACGCCAGCGACGGCTACATCCGTGACGGTTGGCTAAACCTGGTGTTCGGCGGGGTCTTCGTCGGCGTCTTCACTATGGTTTTCTGGAGGCCACGCCAGCCTACATGGAGAATCAAGTCTGGCAGGATGTCAGCCCGAAGGGGAAAGTAAACATTGGACAGTCTCGAGTCGGAGAGGAATGGCCGACGACGAGGAGCCTGACAAGGTACGGATGATGTCCACTGAGGCGGTGCACGCAGGAGAGATGCACGATGCCTCGGGGGCGCACATCGATCCTGTTCACATGACCTCTACCTACGTGTTTGAGGACTCTGAAGCGATCAGGTCGTGGGGCGCAGGAGAGGCCGAGGCTCACGTTTACTCTAGGGTGGCTAATCCCAACAGGGAGTCGCTTGCCCGCAAGCTGGCCGCACTAGAGGGCTTCGGCATGGACAGCCCAGTCAGCGCGGAGATATTCGCCTCAGGAATGGGGGCGGTCAGCGCTGCGATAATGGGGCTCTCGGGCGCTGGGGATCACATAGTAACGCAGTCTGTGCTCTACGGCACCACGAACCACCTTGTGAACGAGATTCTGCCCAAATACGACATCACTAGCTCCAGAGTTCCGCTGCTGGAGGCCGAGGCTCTCGAGGCAGAGCTGACGGCGAATCCCAGTACTAAGATAGTCTACGTGGAGACTCCTGCTAACCCGACTATGTCGGTGGTTGACATCGCCATGACGACAGAGATCGCCCACGCCCACGGGGCCAGTGTAATCGTCGACAACACCTTCGCTACTCCAGTCCTCCAACGCCCTCTGTCGATGGGTGCTGACGTGGTGGTACACAGCACTACGAAGTTCATCAACGGCCACGGTACAGTGATCGGGGGGGCCTTGGTCAGCAGGGATCCCGACTTCATAGAGAATGGAGGGGGCGCCCTAGTCCGCTACATGGGGGCGGTGCCGAGCGCGATGGACTGCTGGCTAACCAGTATCGGGCTCAAGACGCTGCCTCTGAGGATGAGGGAGCACTGCTCAAACGCACGCTTACTTGCTGAGTTCCTCGATTCCAGCGAAAAGGTGGCCAGGACCTACTGGCCAGGCCTGGAGAGCCACCCCCAGCACGAGTTGGCAGTGCGACAGATGGAGGATTTCGGGGCTATGATTTCAATCGACCTCGGAGACTTCGAGTCCGCGTGCCGATTTATGGACGGCCTCTCGATGTCTGCCCTGGCGGTAAGTCTGGGCAATGTCGACACGTTGGTCCAGCACCCGACATCTATGACTCACAGGCTGATGTCAGAGGAGGAAAGGCAGGCTGTCGGCATCACGGACGGAATGATTCGGATCTCGGTGGGAATAGAGGCCGTAGAGGACATAATTGCAGATTTCGATAGCGCACTAGATGGAGTTTAGTCGCAGCACCAATCTATGACTCGTACTCATTTCTGTCCCCGGGTTCTTCGCTGAGGTACTGGACGAACTCATACTCGTTCCCATCGTGGTCGAAGAAGTAGTATCGGTGCCTGTGGGGGTGATCCAGGTATGTAGAGCCCTGCTCGTATCCAGCCTCTATCAGGCGTTCGGCCACAGCGGATGCGTCGCTGACGACGAAGCCCATGTGGTTCATACCAGGGTGGACGTAAGGCCTGTGTGGCCCCCTCTCTGTTGCCCCGCGATCCTCTACGCAAAGGTATGACTCCTCCGTACCCACATGTACCCAGCGCCGTGCCTTCTCCCCCTCAGCTCCCCCTCTTATCCTGAATTCCGGCATAGCGGTAAGCAGGAATCGAACGGTCTCATCGACGTCCGTGGAGGTCATGTTCAGGTGCTCGAGATAGGGCTTCATAGGGGCCGAAGATCCTATTCCGCTTATGTTGTCATCGGTAGGGGCAGAGGCTAGCCTCTGTCCCTATCGTCAATCTGGGAAGCAGGACTACCTGCCATCAAACCCCATCTTGCCTTCAGAACACCGATTCCGTAGTCCCAGAGAAGAAGGAAAGACACAATTGAAGATAGCAGTATGGTCGCAGCGCCCTTGCTGGGGGAGGGGCCCCTTGCTGCACCCGCCCAAGCTACTAGGTTGAACAGTATCGCTAGGGTGGGCAGTTGGTGTACCGCCATCCTCTCGTTTCCCATCGGCACGGCCTCAGTAGAGATGTCCCAGAACTCGGGCCACGATAGGCCGCCGTTTAGGCAGCCCCATGCGAACGCGACTAACGAGACTCCGACTATTAGTGGAAAGGCGGAAACCATACTGTGGCTCCAGCCCCATAGGCTCGGGTAGCGCCTGCCGGCCAGCGTCCTCACTAGGCCGTAGTTCCTGATCTGCTTTCTGACTCTGCCGAGCCCGCGCCTTCTGTGCCACATCACCGCGGTTCCGTCAGACCACAGCCGGTGACCTGCCTCCCTGATCCTATGGTCTAACATCACGTCCTCGGCGCCTATTGCTCCCGCGTCGAAGCCACCCACCTCCTCGAGCACATCTCTCCTGTATGCGGAGTTTACCCCTGGGAGCTGCTCTACCTCCTCGAGCTCACCTTCCGCCTGTCTGCCGTAGTTGGTACCAGCTGTCAGATAGCTGTTGCAGAACGCCACGTCGATCGCCCTCTGCCAAATCCCCGAATCGTCCACCGGCGCGAAGTTCGGTCCTCCGATCCCCGCTACCTCGGGTTCGTCGAACCAGCGAACTAGGCTGGCCACCCAACCCTCTGGGACAATGACGTCGTCGTCGGTGAAGAGGATCAGCTCCGACTCAGTCTCGCGGATAGCTACGTTGCACGCGTCGGCCCTAGTCCTAGAGCCCTCGTCGTCGACGTATCTAACCCCCCTGTCCTCTGCGACCTCCCTCGCAGGGTCGCTTAACGGGCCCACGACCACGACCTCCATGTCGGAGTAAGTCTGGGCGACCAGTCCGTCGAGCGCAATGCCCAGCTCCTCGGCGTTGTCCACCGAAGGGACGATTACGCACGCTCTGGCCACGATAACGCCGGATGGTGGGCCATTGATGAGTTCACGGGTCAGTCGTTGACTATTCGAGGCGCTAGGAAGTAGGTCCACTTCGCACCGCCGTCGTTGCTCATCCACGTCAGCCTGAGCGGGTACTTCTCCTCGAACTCTAGGGAGACCTCTGTCGTCAGCCCCCCGGCCAGCTTCTTGGTCAGCTCGCCAAGGTACTGCAAAGAGTACGTTGAGTGCGTGGGCGATGCGCAAGCCAG
>CAYPWN010000076.1:0-5668 GCA_964414525.1 uncultured Candidatus Poseidoniales archaeon
CGGTTCCCGAGTTATTCGAAGTAACTTCTACAAGTAGTAGTATGGCAGCGGGAATGGCCCACTTGATCCAGTGGCTATCTCTCACGGACAGTGTCTCGTAGTCAGAGCGGGCAGCAATTGCCATGCACAACACTAGCACGGAGATCCTGATCGTCGAGAGTAGGGGGTCGGCAGCCACACGCATAGGCCCGTGGCCTTCGACATCAAGCCTTCTGCGCGTTCGCTATGCAGATCCGGTTTGGAACAGACCCACTGACTGGGTGAGTATCCATGCGCTGAACAGGTTAGCCAGCCCCGCTACCCACATCATCTGAATCATCTGGCCCAGAACCAGTGTCGTCCCTCCACCCCTGATCCTAGCGGTGATGAGCCCTAGCACTACGATTGAAATTACGATAAGAAACGATCCCATGTACTGGAAAACCCTGATGTTCTGATCGACGCCTCCTGTGTCTGAGAGAACTGGCAATGCGACGTCTACGCCGCCTGCAGCAGTTCCAACCTCTCCTGTGCTGTCCACTAGCCCCGCAGCAACCTGAGCAATGGTCTCACCCAGGCCGGCGATGATGGAGGTGGTGATGTTAAGGGCGATGATCATCGCTATCAGAAGGCCGTAGGAGACGCTTCGCATGACGCTGGCAGATATCTCCCTCCTCTGCCTGAGACCTAGCAGGTTCGTGGTGCTCTGTGACACCATGTCGCCGACCAATCCAGCCTCACCGGTGGATGATGACCCCTCTATGAACACCCTGGTGAACCTAGAAACTAGCATCGAGTTGTTGTCCGCGGCGAACCAGTCCCAGGAGTAGTCGCTGTCGATCCTCATCGAGAGTCGCTTCTCGAGGTTTGCGATTGAGTCGTCCAAGGCTCCGAAGTCGATCCCTGAAAGTGCCTTAACCATCGCGCTTGGCTCCTGCGCCCTAGCCTGAGCTGTACCCCCGAAAGCGCGGATGAACTCGGGGAATGCCTCGTCCCTCCTCCTAACCCTTGTCTCCTCCTGCAGGGTTAGCATTGCCGGGGCGAGGAGGGGTGACGCTAGGGCTGCGATCACCAGAAGTCCGATGTAGTTCCAGTTGTCGAAAAGCCACGCGGTGCCTAGGAAGAGGAATAGTCCCATCAGAAGCAGGAACTCTACAGATCCTAGGATCCCGGCGAAAATCCAGGCCCTCCTCATATCAATCGCCTGGTCGGTGTTGAACCCGTGCTTTGCGAAAAGATCCTCGTCTGGGATTACCAGGGTGAATAGGTACCAGGCCCCTATCTGAAGAACCGCGAATAGAAGTCCGGCCAGCAAAACCCACCTAGCCCTGAGTATGATCTGGAACGGGTTTGATGTCTCATCTCCGGTCTGGAAAAGTATCAGGTGCAGGCCCGCTACAACAAGTAGTAGAAGGCCCGTAGTAGTCAGAGAAACGAAGGTCTCCCTGAGGGTGTCCAGCTGCTCAAGCCTAGCGTCGTAGATGGTCGTGAAGGCCTGTTCGAATGTCTCGTTCTCGCTTGTGAAGAACTCCCCTATTGGCTGTCCAACCTCTACGGAGAACGCCATCCTGTCCAGGAAGTCGCTCCAGATTGCCGAGGGGCTCTGGCGACCGACTATCCTTGCCGCCTCGGGAAGGTTAGTGTGCCACTTTGTTACTAGTGTCTCGATGGCCTGAATCTCGTGGGCTAGGGCCCCGTAGTCTCCCATCTCCTTCAGTACGTCGAACATCCCCTTCTCTGCGGACTCCCCCATGGACAGAATCCCCATTCTCGTCATGAACATGTGCATGTCCTGCTCTATCTGGATCGCCTCTGCGGAAACCTGCGCAATGGGGTACAGGATCGTGGCCGAGAAACACAGGAGTGGGAATAGAAGGATGAGCGCAACTGCCCCAAAGCCGGTGATTACGTCACTGACAGTGTACCAGACGGTGACTCCGGCGATCAGACCAACTGCCGTAATCGGGAGAGAGAAGAAGAGTAGGTACCTGCTAAATGGCATCCCAAGACGGAGCAGCGCGATCTCCCACGTGCTGGCCTTGTCCTCCATTCTCCCACGACCCTTAGTGGTTCACACCTGTCCAGGTCTCGAGTGATGAGGCGAACCTGTCCCATCCCTCTTTGTAGTAGATGTCTAGGAGGTCGAAAACGTCGTCATAGTGTGTAAGATCTCTGTCACACATCCTCTGGATCGCCTCTGTCCTCCTCTGTAACTCGTCGTAGATGTCCCTCTTGCTCCTGAAGCCCATTCTCGGTGCAATTTTGTTCTCAAGCATGTCTGACTGGAACATTCCCCTAAAGTAAACTTCGTCGGCTACTGGGTCCCACTCGAACATGTTCCTGGTAAGGATTCCATCCGCTGTCTTATCGAACCCAATAACCTCGCTGACTCCTGTAATCCTCCTTGCTATACCCCCTCCCGGGGCCTCGACGACCTCTTGGAATATGGCGAAGTTCAGATTGTCGAAGAAACGGGCTGGAACGTTGATCGGGTCCCCCGTGAACCTCTGGATTAGCTTAACAATGTTCGAAGCGTGGAATGTCCCTACGACTGGGTGGCCAGTCTGCATCGCCTGGAATGCGATTGCCCCCTCTACTCCCCTGATCTCCCCGATGATGATGTATCTGGGCCTAGATCTGAGTGCTGCCTTGAGTAGGTCGAACATCTCCACCCTGGAGTCTTCGTTCTTCGAGTCCCTCGTGATCAGCCTCTGCCATATTGTGTGTGCAACCTTCACCTCGGGCGTGTCTTCCGCTGTGTATATCTTCACGTTGTGGTCGATGAAGGGGAGTACTGCGTTGAGTGTCGTCGTCTTGCCGGAAGCGGTCTCCCCGGAGACCAGCATGGACATGCCGCTCTCTAGTCCCAGCCAGATGTAGGCGGCCATCTGAGAGGAGAGGGTCTTCCACTTGATGAGCTGGATTATGGATATGGTCTCCTCTGCGAACTTCCTGATGGTGAAGGAGGAGCCTTGGATAGATACGTCGTCACTGTAGATGATGTTGATTCTGGATCCATCTAGGAGAGCTCCGTCAACTATCGGCTTGCTGTCCGACACGGGCCTTCCAATCCTCTCTGACATTGATCTTAGGTACCTAGTCAGCAGTTCCTGGTCCTTGAACGCGATGTTGGACGTGAGCATTGGGAACACCTTGTGGTCCATGTTTATCCTCGATAGCCCGATTGAGTGGATGTCCTCCAGCATCTCGTCTGCAAGCAGGGTCTCGAGAGGCCCGTTGTTCACCAGATCCCTGACAACGACGTACTTCAATCGTTCTAGCTGCTCTACAGTCACGCTTATGCGAGCCTCCCCCAATCCTATGAGTTCCCTTGCCTGATCCACGACAGGATTGGAAAATATTGAGGAGGATGTGGTGGTTGTCATCTCGTCCATCATCTCGTGTATCATGGCGATGAACTCCGCGTCGTTGTCGAATCTTTCTTTCTGGGGGGCGTCTCTCAGAAGGCGTTCGACGATGTTGTCCCTGATTTCTTCCTCCTCCATCGTTATGCTCGGCTCGAGTCCATACCAGAATGTGTTGCCCGCTCCCTCAGCCCCCTCTGGGGGGGAGTACACGTGAGCGAAGCACGGGGGCTTGGTGGCGTAGATCAGGTTTCGAGGACTGACACTCTTTGCGTCTCTGTCCAAGGGCCCGTAGTATATCGGCCTAGAGCCGTGCTGGGCTTCGAAGTCCTCCACCCAGTCTCTGATGTGAGGGTACTCGGCCATTAGGCCGCCCAAGTCCCCAGGCTCTATTGTGAACTCTGCCTCCTTAGGGCCCTCGTCCTCGGCTTCCTGCTCTGTGACCATTCCATTTCCTCCATCAAGCAACCGCGGTGATGTCCACTATGAAGCCCATCTCCGGCATAACCTTCCAACCTATCCTCTCAGTGACTGGCCCGGCTGCACGCAGGAACCTAGTGACCCCTACCGTCCTAACGAGCTGCCCGCCTACAACAGCAGTCATCATATCAAGAAGAACCTCGGCTGAGTTCTGCAAGTCCCTGAGCACCTTATGCTCCATCTCGTCTGGGTCTATCGTCAGAATAAGTGTGCGGCCCTCCGATGTAAACTTCCTGAGGGCTGAGAGTAATTCCTTCCCATTCATTTCAGGAGGAATCAGCTCAGAAGCCCTGTCTATAATGACTACCTCGGCCTCCCTGGATGGAAGCGCCTCAAGGAGGTCTAGGACAGTCACCTGTTCATCGGACTTCTCAGCGATTACGCCGAAGCTGGATATTAGGTGGAATGTGCCTTCGTCTATCCTCTTGTCCATGTAGTAGCCTATGCTTGAGACCTGCTCTAGCCAGCCCCTGGTAGTCAGCTCTGTCGTGTATAGTGCAACCTTGACGTCGTTGGCGGTCATCCCGAATGACATCCTTTGGCCGATTATGCTCTTTCCCGACCCTATGCCCCCGCATACCATCATCAGTGCCCTGTTGGGGATGGCCGTGCCCATGCTCTGGCCTAGGCTGTCCTGTATGACGCCGAATTCGAAGTTGTCAATGCTAGGGGACGACAATTCTTACTTCCTCCGAGGTTGTGTCTGCTCCGGTGTAGCCGGTAGCTGTGGATGATACTGAGAAGCTGAGGATCACGTCGTGGTTTCCGGTACCAAGGGAGAGGACGCTGGTCGCGTCGTCTATGTTGAACTGAAGTGTCTGTCCCGGTAGCCACTCCGTCTCTCCCCCGGGAAGTGTAACAGTCATAGTAGCCCCACTCAGCATCACGCCGACGCTATCGACATCCAAGAATGTCTCCCCCGAGTTCTGCAGGAAAATGTTGGCGCTTTCGGTGCCGCTGTCCCACTGGATGTACATCGGGTCACTGACCAGAGAAGCCCTAGTCCTCACGTCCTCCGCTCCCTGCTTCCCCCTGTCATCCAACACGTCGTCCATGTCATCCCAAGTCTGCAGCAGTACCCCAGAGACCAATGCAGCCACTATCAGCCCAGCGCTTAGGAGGATCATTTCTGATGGTCCGCTACCTGCCAAATTTCTCACCTCACGTGATGGATACCGTCTCCGCGTCGTTGTAGTCGTATATAGCAAGGAAGGCCCTGTCCGGGTCGTCCTGGATTGGGAACCCGTGGGTGTTCGGGTCTAAGGGGAAGGGGTCTGTGGAAAGCTGCTCTCCCGGGAATAGGTAGAGATTTGGGCCAGTGTAGTGACTCACGAAGGGGGCGAATGGGGTTCCCTGTGCATTCGAACCGGTGTCTGAGTACGTTACGAAAATATGTGACAGGTCTATGGTTTCGGATCCCACGTTCCTGATTGAAATCGTGTTAAGGTCGTGAAGCGTGGCGACTTGGAAGGTTGCATCGCCGTTTCCACAGCCACTTATGGTAATCACGTCACCCACCGTGTACCCTGTACCGGGGTCCTCGACGTTCACCGTTGTGACTGCGCCACCGGTAGTGGCTACTCCTACGATCAACCCGGACCCGGTCCCACTATTGGTAGCGCATCCTGTATCAGAGTCTGAGTAGTCCGTGCCGTCGTCATTTGGGTTTACGGTGTTGACCGGTCCTGTGGACTCAACCTGGTCGGTTAATGTGACGAATGAGGCCTCAGGGTTTGGTAGTTCGAACTCTGAGTTCCGCATGGAGTCGTCCACGCTCTCGACCAGCGTCACCGTGGCCATCCCGAACACCATGATGAACACGGTGCCGACTACCATTGCGCCGA
>CAYPWN010000077.1:0-5663 GCA_964414525.1 uncultured Candidatus Poseidoniales archaeon
TAGTGTCAGAGGCCCCGGTAGTGTCAGAGGCCCCGGTAGTGTCAGAGGCCCCGGTAGTGTCAGAGGCCCCGGTCGAGGTCACCGAGGAGGAAATCAGCGAGGAGGAGTTCGACGAGTTCGACGAGGAGCTGAGCGAGGAGGAGTTCGACGAGTTCGAAGAGGCGAATGAAGAGCTCGAAGAGGAGCTGAGCGAGGAGGAGTTCGACGAGTTCGAGGATTTCGACGATATCTAGGGGCCTTAGTCAACCGACTGGCTCCCCGCCCTCACCAAGGAAAGCCAGCCTCCTGATCAAGTCGTTCTCCAGCAGGTGAGACACCACAGCATCCGGAATCGATGCCCCTAGTACCGTTCTGACAGCCTCAGAGTCCTGGACGGTGGACATCATCTGTGCGGTCGCCCTCACCCTCCATCCCTCGAAAATCTCGCGTCTCTCAAGCTCCGTCATCACGACCTCCCATCCAGAGGACTCGTAGAGTTCCGCTGATTCCATATCCGTCGTGAAGAATACGCCGGGCCCCCCGTGGTACCTCTCCGAATGGGGGACCCAGTTGGGAGGGTCCTCGATATCCGGAATTTCTACCAACTGGGCAGAGATGCCCTCCGAAGACAGCCAGCCCTCGAGCATTGACCTCCTCTCTTCTGAGGACCATGGGTTCCTGATGGACTCCGGCCTGTTTGATGAGCCGATTGCGATGATGAGGGGGTCATTGGGCGCATTGGAACTACGCCATGCATTCGCAGCCTCGATCATCAGCGCGTGACCCCTGTGAACAGGTTGGAACCTACCCAGGACCACGACTCCGGGGCCCGGGGCATTCTCGGGGGGAGCCGGTTCCATCGGGAGGTCAGTCAATTGCTCCCCCCCAGCAAATCCGAAATCGTCTCCCCACCCATACTCCATAGGCCGGGCTCCAGGAAATCCCTCCCCACCAGAAGCTGGGAGTCAGATTTCCTGGATTGGTCGATTATCCAGAAGAGAGACTCGCTCAGGGACCTGTGAGACTCCATAGTTGGTAGGATCCGAGGGTCCTCTGATGGCTCCATTGTCTCCCCCATCCCTTCCCTCCTCGACATCCAGTCCAATACCACTGACTCGGAGTAAGACGACCTGTCGGTCCTTGAAAGGGCATCTGCGAACTGGTCCCATGTATCTGGGGAGAGGAACTCCTCGGAGCTTGAGACTTCCCTACCAAGTATTGGCTCTACGTATAGGAAAAGCCGGGCATCCCAGCACCTCCACTGTGCGGATGAGCACCACTTTGCTAGAAGAACACCCAGCTCCATTGCCGAGTCTGAGGCAATTTCCCCTAGGGCGGCATCGGACCTAAGAGGTTCGGAACCGTCAAACAACTCGAGCATCTCCCCCTCCAGGTCAACATCGAAGTCCCTGTGGAACCTTTGGTCAGGTTCTGGCCTGGATCCCCTGAGGGAACCGGACTCCATCCCAGAGGAGATTTCCCGAACGGGCATCTCAAGGAACTGATTGAAGGATGTCCGGTCTGCCAGATGAAGGAGTACATCGGCCATGGAACTCATAACCCGCCAGTGTCCAAATACCCTCGGTCGGAAGAATCTGGGGCAAACTTTCCACCGAATTCAAGAATGTGTGGCTGGGCCATTCGATTAGTTAGACAAAGCGAGGGCTAGTGATGGCGACGATAGACGAGCAAATCAAGTCTCTCGAGGAGGAGATATCTAAGACCAAGTACAACAAGGCTACACAGGGCCACATTGGTAAGCTGAAGGCCAAGATAGCTGCACTCAGGCAGCGCAAAGAGAAGGCACAGGCCCATTCCAGAGCCAGCGGGGGGGCAAAGGGATTCGAGGTGAAGAAGTCCGGGGATGCCTCCGTGGCATTGGTTGGATTCCCCAGCGTGGGCAAGTCGAGCCTGATTTCGCAGCTCACCGAAGTCGAGTCCGAGGCTGGAAACTTCGAATTCACCACCCTCACCTGCATCCCGGGTGTGATGGAGCATCGTGGAGCTAGGATTCAGATCCTGGACCTTCCAGGGCTTATCAAAGGGGCATCCGAGGGCAAGGGGAGGGGGAGGGAGATACTCAATGTAATCAGGGGTTCGGACATGGTCCTATACGTACTCGACCCGTTCCAGAAGTCCCACTTCCAAGTTCTAGACGACGAGCTCTGGAAGTCAGGGATGAGGCTGAACCAGGTCCCACCTCAGGTTTTCATCACTAGAACGAAGAGGGGGGGGATAGAAGTCCGCTCAACACTGGAACAGACAAACCTGACTGACGAGGAGATCCAGTCCATAGTGAGGAGCTTCGGAATAGTCTCTGCGACTGTAACCCTGAGGACGGACGTAACAGATGACCACATAGTAGACACCCTCGCAGGCAACAGGATCTACAGCCGATCGGTAGTTGTCGTCAACAAGATAGACCTGGCTAACAAGTCGGACTTGAAGCGGACCCACAAGGAACTCCCCGAGGGATGGCCGATACTCAACGTCTCGGCCAAGACTGGAGAGGGGATTGAGGGGATGAAGGACTTCATTTTCGATAATCTCGGCTTCATGTCGATTTTCCTGAAGCCGCAAGGCCAGGAAGCCGACCTCGTGGAGCCTCTGATCGTGAAGGACACATCCACGGTCCGAGACGTCTGCGCCAAGCTCCATCGCGACTTCCTCAGGAAGTTCCGATACGCCCGCGTGAAGGGGCCGAGTGCCAAGTTCGACTGGCAGAGAGTGGGACTTGACCACCTTCTGAAGGACGGGGACCTCCTAACGGTGATTCTGAGGAAAGCATAGCCTCCTTGCGATGAATTCACCAATGTGATGCCCATCCTGCATCATGGACGAGGGGATACTGGGGGCCTTGGATAACGGCGCTGCGAGGCGAATCCTTGGCCACCTTGAAGCTCGAAGTAAGCTGTACGTGGCCGTTTTCTCTGTTGGTTTTATTGTCGGATTCCCAGCTGCCGAGGAGATTATCGAGTGGCTTCTCGACTCCAGGGGGTTCGTTCCAGACGGGGTTGAGGTGATCATCCTGCAGCCAATGGAGGTAATCCTCCTACAATTGCGAATCTCGGCCCAGATCGCCTTCGGTCTTACGATCATTGCACTGATAGTGGATCTTGCCTGGACCGGGAGCAGTTCGGTGCCGGACTCATTGGTATCCGCTGCGAGGGGAATGGGATCGTTCAGGGTAATGGTGGTGATTGCGACAGTTATCGTGCTCGGGGGGCTGGGGCTTGCCTACGCGCACACCATACTGATTCCCTTCCTTCTAGAGTATCTGGCCGAGGACTCTGCAGCATCGGGGCTACAGTCTACTTGGCAGCTCCAGTCGTGGGTAGGGTTCGTGACTGGCCTGTACTTCTCATCAGTAGTGGGTTTTCAGGTTCCAGTTATGGTGGTAGTACTTCTGAGGGCGGGAGTGGTCGACAGGGGGTTCATAGTCGACAACAGAGGGGTGATCTGGTTCTTCGCGCTGTTCATGGGGGCGCTGATATCCCCGCCGGACCCCGTGTCCCTCTTCCTGGTCGGCGGGCCGATGCTTATCCTCCTGGAGGTAGCCCTCCTGTACGAGGGGCTAACGTCCCGTGGGGGCTAGTCAGTCCTCTATCCCGGCCTCTACTTCCTGGGGCTCGGCCTCTGTGAACTCGGAGATAGTCATCTGCTCGTCGGGAGCCAGTGATGCGGCCAGCTCGGCGCTGGTCAGGCCGAGCTTGCTTGCCTCCTCCCTGAACCAAGACCTGACCTTCCTGAACTCGACCTCGGGGCAGCCGAAGTACTCGGCGAACCTCCTCGTCGTGGTTAGCCTCCTTGTCAGCCCGTCCCTCCTCCTGTCCACGAGGCCCATTTCTGATAGGTCACGGACGTGGTCGTAGGCCCTCTGCCCGAGCATGTCGACCAGCTGGGACTGGGCCATGGGCTGGTGGTAGGCTATCAATGCGGCCGCGGGTAGAAGGCGCTGAGGGATGTCTGCCCTGAACGTCTCTGGGAGGAACGACGATAGTTCTGGCCTGACCTCGAATATCCACCTTCCCGAGACGTCCGTCAGCTGAAGGGCGCAACCCTCCCTCTGGTCGATAATTTTCCTGAGGTTGGAGAGTCCTACGTGAATGACCCCCTTCGGCTCCCCTAGCATCTCAGAAAGCTCCTCCAGGGACATCGAGCGGCCGGATCCGAAGAGGATTGCCTCGAGGACGGTCGTCAGCGGTGGCTCAGACATTCGGAACCTCCGCGGCTTGCGACTTGGGGTGGAGCTTCTGGGTGAGCTTGTCATAGTCCTTGGAGTCACCCCAGAGGTCCTCCAGGACTATCCTACCGTTGTGCCCCTCCTCCTGCCCCAGGGAAATGTATCCCCTGTTCGTAAGGAATAGTGTCGAGACGAAGGCGGTGACCTGTGACTCTGCCTTGGCGTCGGCCTCGGATAGGCCGTCGGCGATGGATGCTGAGTTCAGCTCGTCGGCTACTTCGACCAGGCCTACCGAATCGGCGCTCGATGATCTAGTCTTTATCGCGTTCCAGGTCTTCCTCAGGTCCCCCTCTAGGTCTTCCACGTGTAGGCTGCCGCTGAACCTGGCTCTGGCCTTCTGGTGGGCCTCTCTCCTCTCCTTGGCGATCTTCTCCCTTAGCCTCTGCTCCTCGGCTATCCTGCCTGCGTCCTGCAGCCCCAGGAGAAGCTCGCCAAGTGTGACGGGGCGGCCCTCGCCCCTGTGAATTCTGCCCTCGAAGATGGATGGGAGGACCTCGTCGGCCGCTCCGGTCATTACCCCCATTGAGAAGTTGTACTCGGAGTCGTCGAAATCGGTCTCCCAACCGCCGTCGAAGTCCCAGCTAACGTCTTCCTCGAAATCCATGGCCCTCTCCTGGCGTTCGATGAGGGAGGAGGCCTGGCCCCTTAGGATCGCCCAGGCCATCCTGATCAGCCTCCCGCATGATGGCAGGTCGATGTTGTCGGCGCCGCTAATCCTCTCGTTGAACATTTCGATGAAGTTGGACAGGTCCACATCCCATGGGTCCAGGTCGCTGGACTGGAACATCTGGAAGACCAGCGCGACCGAGCGGTCGAACGGCTCGATCAGGAATTGGTGCTCCGCCTCTTCCAGCGTTGAGAGCTCCATCAGCCTGTCTAGGAACTTGCTAGTCTCCAGATCGGGCTGGCCGTCTAGGAGTCGGACGACCACGTCGTCCCTCATCTGCTCTCCGAATATCATCAGGCCTCCTCCCTGGCTTCTAGCGTGGCAGATTCGGGTTCGTCAACCTCTCGCCCGGGAACGGCGGCATCTGCCTCCTCGATGTCCTCGGTTACCTCGTCGGCCCTCTCCCTTAGGGCATTGAGATCCCCGGGCTCCTCTGCGGGGGCTTCTTCGTCTTGGTCGCGCACCCCTACTCCAGCCCTGCCCGCCAGGCCTCCAATGCTCCCGGGAGTGGGTAGTGGTTCTGGGGTTCTGGGCATTTCCTCCGGTGAGGGAAGCTCTGGCATAGACTCCTTCTCTGTCTTCGAAGCCTCGCGGGCCCTCTCCTCTGCCTCGATCTCCTCGCTAAGGTCCAGGGCGGCCGCCCTGTCGAAGTCGGTTATCCTCTGGCTGCACCCGTTCCCTGCGTGAGTGATTCCTATGTGGTGGTCGGCCAGCGTCAGGCTGACTTTGCGGAGTGTTACCATGATGAACTGGGCCATGCCGCTCCTCATCCTG
>CAYPWN010000078.1:0-5564 GCA_964414525.1 uncultured Candidatus Poseidoniales archaeon
TCTCCGATCTCCAGCCGCCGATAACGGGTATCTGCGGTACTGACATCGCGAGGAACAGTAGCCCCTCGACGAAGACGGCGAAGAGGGCGAGTTCCCAGGGAACGCCCATCCCGAGTACGACCCCGAACACGAAATACGCGTTCAGGCCCATCCCGGGCGCCAAGGCGAACGGCAGGTTCGCCCACAGACCCATTACGACGCACCCCACGAACGCGGCGATCGCGGTCGCGAAAAGCACGTCTCCAAAGGGGAGTCCTGCCACTGACAGCATCGCTGGGTTAACCAGCAGGATGTATGCCATGGTAAGGAAGGTCGTAATGCCCGCCCTGATCTCGCCTTCTAGGGAACTGCCTTTTTCTGTATATCCAAAGTAGTCATCCAATTGTTGTACTTCCATTTTTTCACCTTTCTTTCTTATCGAACGGTGAGTTGTCACTCACCTGATGCGGCCACCAGCACAGCGGCTTATGTATGCTGCGGGGTGGATGTCTAATTTCGCCTAGTAGTCGGCCGATGGAATGAGCTCTATCGTTTCGTTGTTGGTGGGTTTATGCACCCTCATTTCCCCTGCAAGATCATCGCCGACGGCGTCAGCGGCTGCCTCGTCGGCATGGAAAATAACGACGTCAGAAGGGGAGCATTCGCGGGCGAAGTCGCAAAGGGACGTGTGATCCGCATGGTTGGAGAGGTCGAACTTGTCCACCTCGAGGGGGATCCTTGTCTGGTTTCCGAATATGGGCAGGCTTCCTCTCTCCAGAAGCTTCCTCCCTCCGGATCCCTCTGCCTGGTAACCGGTTAGGAGGATGGCGTTAGAGCCGTCGTGCCTGAGCCGATTCAGGTACCAAAGGGCCGGCCCCCCGTCGAGCATCCCGCTTGTTGTTACTATCACGTCCGCTCTTAGGGCCTTCTTTCTGTCCGACTTGCCACTAACCCTCCTGGACCACCTGAATGCTGACTCCATTGCTTTCGGTTCGCGTATGAATTCGGTGCAGTTGAGCCATTCCTTGGTAACCCTGGTGCCCATTCCGTCATAGTGCACGTCCAGTTCGGGGGCCTCCCTGTGGAGTATCCTCAGGACGTCCTGGCCCCTTCCCGAAGCGAATGCCGGGATGAGAGCAATGCCGCCCCTAGAGACCACTTCGAGCACTCTGGTGACTAGTCGGGCCTCCTCCTCCTGCCTGTCGAGGTGGTCTCTTCCCCCATATGTCCCTTCTAGGCACAGGATGTCGCAATCCGTGGGTTTGGCCCCCAGTGAGTTGGGGCTGTCCCTCGTGTCTATGTCTCCTGACCAGAGTATAGTTGCCTCTGGAGTCCGAATCTCGATCATAGCTGCTCCGGGAATGTGCCCCGCAGGCTGCAGCCGGCAGCGCCAACCGCCAATATCGAACCACTCACCAAAATGGTGGGGACACCACGAGTCTAGGGCAGCTTCCATATCCCTCTTGTCCCAACCTAGGGGGTACCCCTCGATGTCGGAGACTTTGTAGGTGTCCGCCCACATTATTTCGGAGACCGCTGAAGTTAGATGGGTCCCATGCAGGGTTGTCCCGAAAGTTGTCAGCCAAGGGGCCATCCCTATGTGGTCTATGTGACCGTGAGTCATAACTGCGTCCTTGACCATCGGAGCCTCGGCGGGATATCTAGGAGGCTTTGTTGGAGCAAGCCCATAGTCGATGAGGAGCCTGGTTCCGCTCCTGTCTTCTAGGACGCAGCCGACGTTGCCGACTTCTCCCGCTCCACCAAGAAAGTGAAGTCTGATCCCCTTGGTCGGGGGCTTGCTAGGATATGGGGAAGAACCCCCAGCTCTGTAGAGCACCACAGCCACGTCAAAAGGCGGTTGGGATATCAATGAGACCCCAGCCCTACCCCTCTAGTTCCAGTGGAGTCCTTACGTTGAGTTTCGGGTTTCTCGTATCCTGTTCAAAACTATTATCGTATTCAGGCTCCAAATCTTAGATTGGCTGTCGATGACTACCAAAATATAGTAAAAATTTACAATCTTACCACTCGAATCTCCACTTGCAATAGAAAGAAGGGGGTAGGGGGAACTTTGAGAGGATAACCGCTCTCCCCCGCACGTGGCAAGAATACCCGATCACGTGTTTGAAGTCGATGAAGACCGGTGTTTCGGCTGTGCTGCCTGTATCGCTCTATGCCCGGTAGACGCACTGATCTTGGAAGGGCTCCTCGCCATAGTAGACGAACCAAAGTGCACTCACTGCGAGCACTGCATCCCCGCCTGCCCAGTCCACGCTCTATCCATTATCGCGGGGGCTACACCATGACCACGACGGTGGTCTTGGGCGACACACTCACTGCGATTTGCTCCGCCCACGCTATCCTTGACATGCGCCCCGAAGAGCACGTTCACCTTGTGATCGAAAAGGCAGAGGTCGGCTTGATTGGAGAGGCTCCCGGGTTGTTCGAAGAATGGCCGCCCTGCCCTCTTCATTGGATTTCTGAACTGGCCTCTCAGGCACCAACTGACGACAGCACGGCCGTCAGAAGATCCTGGTTCGAGAAGTCAGTGGGTACAGCACTATCCATGAGGGGGTGCGCAATACACCTCAGAACCAGAGTCACTTCGATTGAAAACGGACAGGTGCATTTCGTGGGGGCAGGCCCCATGGGGACGGGGGCCCTGGTCTACGACAGCCTACTGGACCTTAGGACGCAGCCAAGAGGTTCGGAGGAGTGGTCGGGTGCCGTGTGCAGAACAGCCGACGCCCCCTCTGGAGAAATCGCCGGGGTCAGGTCAGACGGTACCACTGAGATATGGGTGTCGGGCGGCAGGAAGGATGGCTCCATTTGGCTGCAGGAGATGACGTGGAGGGGCCAAGACCCCAGATACGCCCTCTCTTGTGATATCCAAGCCGGCATCTCAGAGGCCAGCGCTCTCGTTGATACAATTATACAGAAGCCCACTGGGCAGTAGGATGAGAGAAATGGGCCTTACTATGGACTACATGTGCGATTCGACCGGTGGAACCAGGCACGCTATTGTTATCGATCCTGCCGACCAAGCCCCCGAAGTAGCAGCGAACAGAGCCATGGCAGCAGCACACGCCGGCAGCTCGATGATTCTCGTCGGAGGCTCCACCGACACCGACATGAAAAACGTACATGAAACGATAGTTGCCATCAAGGAGGCCTTGGAACTGGTCGATTGGGCCGCAAGCCAGGACGCAGACGCCGGAGGCAACACTAGACAGATACCAGTGGTACTCTTCCCACAGGGTGCTGCAGCTCTGTCACCCGCAGCGGACGCAATCACATTCATGATGCTAATGAACTCGACAGACCCCCGTTTCCTGATAGGAGAACAGGTAAGGGGGGCCCCATTCGTTAGAAGGGCAGGGATAGAACCAGTCCCGATGGGGTATCTGATATGCTCCCCCGGCGGCAAAGCGGGCGAGGTCGGTAAGGCCGATCTCATACTCCCTAACGAAACCGAGAGAGCCTCTGCCTACGCCATGGCAGCCGAATGCCTCGGCTTCAGACTACTCTACCTAGAAGCGGGAAGCGGTGCCAGCGAACCAGTGAGCCAGGACCTGATCAAAGCAGCCCGCGAGGCATGCGACCTCCCAATCATTGTTGGTGGCGGCATAAGGGACGGGCAGTCTGCAAAGGCCGCCTCAGAAGCAGGGGCGGACTGGATAATAACAGGGAACATCACCGAGGAGTACGAAGACGCAAGCGAACTACAGAAAGTCCTCACGGGCCTCATTTCTAGCATGAGATCATGAGCACCAAGCAGTCACGCTCAAACCACTTTCCATTTCTGAGGGCCCGTGACGGATGGCACATGCCCATGCTGCAACTCCGAGATGGAGGCCCACGGTGACGTTGTAGGGGGCCAGATGCAATACTGCCCATACTGCCACGGAATTCTAGCCAGCGACAGGTGGCTGACATCGAACATGAGGCAACCTATCCTGAGGAATCTGAGGAACGGCGTCTTCGACGGCGAGCCGGCAGGGTATCGGTGCCCCGCCTGCCAGGGAGAGATGGTAAAGGGGCCAGTACCTACCACCCAAGGCTCCAACATAGAGGTCGACGGCTGCCTAAAGTGCGGCTCTCTCTGGTTCGACAATAGGGAGATCGAGCCCTTTGTCCCCGATATTCAGGAAATAGCACCAGTCTTGGAGAGGGACGACCCACTGACGAAGACGATATCATCTGTCTGGGGGGCAATAACCTCAATGACAAACCGCCTGATCGATGACTCCGATCAGGAGGAGTGACCCCCCGCCAACCGATCTATCTGAGACTCCATGTCCAATACAAGAAGCAAAAGCTCCTCCTCGTTCTTCAGTAACCTAGAGTTCTCCTCTTGGAGTTCCTCCAGCCTACTCGCCTCGGCCTCCATGCCCTCCCTTCGCGCTCGCTCGTTCTGGACCAAACCCTCCAGCTGCCTGATTTTTGAGTCAGCCACCCTTGCTCGCTCTTCTAACTCGGCCACTAGGGTGCCATCTGAGCCACCGCTCTTTGCGACCAGCTCAGCCTCCCGGACCCTCCGTCTTAGGCTAGCCAAATCGCCCTCGAGCCTGATAACGTCGTCCCACCGGGACACTACCTCCTCCACGAGCCTCTGCCTTGGGATTTCCGCCAACCTGTCTCGCAGATCCCGCCCGTCGTCCTTTGGAGGTCTGTTGACAGTCATACGGCCTCGGACCGAACCAAACAGAGGCCCACTTGAACCTTGAGTATCCAGTGACCCGCTTGGGTTAAATCGGGACCCCCGGTCGGGCGCGCCATGAAGGCGTTCCGAGCCGCGGGGTCCTTCAGAACCGGGAAGAGTGACCAGGAGTTCACAGTAGACATAGTAGCCGATGACAAGGACGACGCGATGGAGAGGGTATTTTCCAACTTCGGCAGCAGGCACAGGGTACCAAGGCGCTTCGTTCTTGTAGATTCCATCTCGGAGATTGACCCCTCCGAGTCTACCGCCCCTACAGTCGTTGCCTACTTCGGGCCAAGCAAGGGAACCCCGCAACAACCCCCCAAATCAGAGGAAGAGTAGCCGAATCTGGGCAATTCTGAAAGGCAGCGTGTTCGGGGGCATAACTAGTGAAGAAGTGGGTAATGAGGCAGTACTGGAGAATCCAGCAGAGCCAAGCTATGATTAGCTTGGGCTTCTGGACGGCCACAATAACCCTGCTCGTCTGGCCATACGTGTCTTGGAGGCTCGACTCTACTGAGGAACTTCTTTTCATCCCCATGACCTACTTGGGGCTGATCGGAATAGCAGTCGTGGTGCTGTCAATAGTGCTCATGGCCGGATTCCTGTACGACGTGACATTCGGCCTATGGAGGGACCATATCACAATAAATCAGGAAAGGAACCCATTCACAACCTACAAGCTAAACCCTACGTGGGGAATAGTGATTGCTCAGACCAACGAGATACTTAGGCGAACCGCCCCGGATGACGAGGAGGTACAGAGGTACTGCAGATTCGTCGACAGGATGCTCGCATGGAACTCCAAGGAGGAGATATGGGCGAGGGCGATGTCCTCCTGGAAGGAGATTATGGGAGACGAGGACCCCTTCCTATTCTACCT
>CAYPWN010000079.1:0-5511 GCA_964414525.1 uncultured Candidatus Poseidoniales archaeon
CTACTGCTATAGCACATTCATCTAATCTTGCTAACTTACTTGTTATTTTTCTACCGTGTAAATCAATAAAACCCGCTGGGTCAACAGCTATATAGTATTGTCCTTGTGGTTCTTCTTCAGTTATATTGCCAAACCACTCTTCTTTAAAAACATTACCACCACCGCTTCTAAAAGAAGCTTGGTATTCTTGTAAAAATACCTCAGAAGATAAAGTATTTCTAGCATTTTCTATTTCATCTTCGGGAACAAAAGGATTATCTGCTGTATTGTATTCAAATGTGTCCCAATCATCTAAATTATTAGCACTTACAAATAAATTATAAAAATGATTCTTTCCAGCAGGTGTTCCTATAAATAAAGCACCACCTTTTACGTCAGAAAGAGTTGGTCTTATAATTTCTTCCCATACTGAAGGCTTCATAGTAGCATATTCGTCTAAAACTACGTAACTTAGACCAACACCTCGAAGAGTATCTGGTCTATCAGACCCTTTTATATGGATTTCCCTTCCATTTATCAGTTTTACTACCCCAGTATTCTCTAAAGTATCTTTTATAACCCCTTCACCTAACCCTTTTATGAGTTTCCACATAATATCTTTCCCTTGTTGGAAAGTTGGAGCTACGTAATAGGTTACAATCTCTGGTCCTAGCTTATATCCAAACTCATTTTCTTCTTTTAAAGCCTCTATAAGCAAAGTTACAGCAGAAAGATAAGATTTTCCAAATCTTCTACCTGCTGCACAGATTTTAAATCTCTTTTCAGAGTTAAAAATCTCTAATTGACCTGGATGTAAATTAAATTCTAATTCCATTAGTAATAAATATCTATTGGATTTTTATAATTTTTTATACATTCATTATAAGTTGTTTTAAAAACATAAGATGGAGAGTTTTCTATTGGATATTCCTTCCATACATAATCAAATACCCGTAAAACTTGTAATGTAAACCACCTAGGTCTTTTATCTATAGTTAAAAGACGTTCTACTTTATTTCTATTATATAAAATATCCTTACTTTCTTCATGTTGTCTTCCATATTGTAAAACAGAAGCCATATCTGCTTTCCACAAACACATAGAAATTACTTGAGGTACAGCAAAAACATTACTAGTTAGACATATATATAAAATAAGACTACGAAAAAGAGTCATATTATTCTTGTAAAGCTCTCTCCATAGTTACATTATGTAAATAAAGTCTTTGCTTTTCATTAGCAGTCCACCTAGACTCATAACCATCATCAGGTACAAATACGTCTATACCGTGTGGTAATACTTCTCTTACTGGTGGATTACTATATTTATATGCTTCATTTGCTGTCAGACCCATTACGAGAACTGTGTTTAGGGTTTGACTTGCGCAACCTGTCAAAAAGCTCAGAATTAAGCCTATCGACATCAGCTTCACTGAGTGAATCCAACCCTTTTTTAATTTTTTCAAATTCTTCTTTATCCTCTTTTCTTTGTTCTTTTAATTTTTCTTGTACTTCTTTTTCATAATTCTTTTCAATTGAAGTTACAAATACTTTATAAAAGAAACTTAAAAGTCTTTTTAATATGTCCATATCTTTGGTCTTTTTTTACCAGGAATATTCCAATCTAAGTGAATATATCGTTTTGATGTTGGTCCTTTTTGATGTATTCCTACACCTGTGAAATCTAGTTGTAAAGCTAACATTACTAATAAATATGCTTTTGGTCCATAAACTAATATATCTACAGCTTTTCCTGTAGTATGAGGACCATTCTCTCCTGTTTTACTAATTTCTTTATTTCTATCAGGACATCTATAACCACTTATAACTTTAAATGGAAAATTACATAATTTTCTAAGTTTAATTATTTTATTCATAAATTCAGGATTCATATTATTATCTGTTCCTGAACATCTTGAACAAGAGCCATTACAACTTAGTTCTTCTTTAGTAAAATGTACCCAACGGCTTTGCATTAATCGGCTAGATTTTTAAAAGTTTTTAAGATAGTCCCAAGAAGTTCTCCAGAATCCCAATAAGCTTTAGCTTCTATCTGCCAACTTGTTCTAATCCCTTCTGGCATTGGTTGTATCCCAACATCTATCTCACCACCGTATCCTTTTTCATTAAATTTACTATAGCCTAAAGAATATCCTTTACCTTTAAATTCTTCCTGACCTTCTGGAAAATCAACATCTACATTTACTAAATTTTTTGCTCCTCTAAAAGTACCTAAAGAAGTATTAACACCAGCACCAAAACTTCTGGCGTTTATATCAATATCTGTAGGACCATGAGATTCTTTTATCATATCATATGATAGCAATGGAGTTACACTTAAACCCTCTGTAATAGGAACAGAATAAGGTTCTTGTCTATACATTTTTCTCATAGCTTCTTCTGTTGTTTCAAACGGGTCGTCTTGAGAAAAAAGATTTCTCTGCTGCTCTTGATTATAAGGCATTACTTAGGTTTCTTAGCGTCTTCCATCCACTTTGCTAAGTTATGCACTTTTTCCCAAAATATATCATCTTTTTTGGTGTCAGTCCAACCAGCAACTAATTTGCCAGCGTGAGCTACCGCTAATATGACAACTACAACTTCCATCCAATTTTCTACTATCCACTCCATAACGTTCTCCTAATATTACGCTGCTGTACTCGCTACAAAAACTTCAACTGCAACGGCATTACTGCCTGGGTCAATTAATATACTTTCTAAATCGTTTAAACTTGTGACAATACTAGCAGCATCATCATCTATACCAATACCATCGTGAGGAGTTCCCATAGCAAACGACTCTCCTGCTGCTAATAAAATAGTAGTTGACATATTAGCTGTACCACCTTCAGCTCCAGCTACTTGTAAAGATAAATTTACAGAGTTTGAGGAATCTAAATTTGTTACCCTAATATATTTTGTTAAGTCTAAATCTATAGCATTATCAGATGTACTGGTTAATGCTTGAAAAGTAGCAACAGTAGTATCTGAACCTGCTGGGCAAGTTACTGTTCTTTTATAAACATCAACTATATTAGCTACGGTGAATGTCTTTTTTCCACCTTGCTCTCTATCATTTAGAGTTATTGATTCAGTGTGTGTTACACTTAGTGTCGCCATTTATTTATTCCTCAAATATTTCTCATTCGTTTTGCTAATCTGTTAGCTCTTCCTGGAGTCTGTGTATGCCACGTTGTTTTTGTAGACTTACCCTTTTTATCAAAATTAAATAACATATGTTTAGATGCTTCTTTGTAATCTCCAGCTTTTATAGCTTTAAGAGTTTTATCCCATTTACCTACACCTACCTTTCCCATTTGAAATACCATTTCTGTTAATATATTTTTTGCTTGTGGGTGTATTTTTGTTATTCCTCTAGCTTTTAATAATGATTCTGTATCTTTTTTTACTGCTTTAAGGTCTTGTCTAAAAACTTTTTTAGCTTCTTCCATAGACATTCTTCGTGATGTTTGTGTTCCCCTATAGTTTTTGGGGTCTGGTCCACCAGCTTTTGCTGTATGTCCTATACCTACAGTTGGCACTTTTTTCTTGCTTGTGTCCCGATACATCTGACCTCTATACCCTTCGTGTTCTATAAGACTATCTTCTAATTCCTTATCCCAATCACGTGGTGGTTTTTTTCCAATATCTGAAACAGTTTGTTTTACTGATTCCCAAACCGTTGGTGGTAGTACACCACCTGGTTTATTAATGTCGTATGTCTCCCACGATTGAGGACGGACTTGTCCCATTAACCCCACATTTACTTGGGGTCTTATTGCTCCTGCAGGTAAAAGATTTGCACCATACCCCCCATCACGTAAAGTAGATATATTAGGGTTTGCATTTATAGGTGGTGTTGTCATTCTGTCAAATAGTCTGTCTTTAACATTCAGACCTCTAACAGCCATTAACTGGTCTATGAAAGACATTACCAACTACCTATAACAAATCCGAGAAAAAACATACCTGCGTACCAAATGATAGGTGGCATATATTTTAATATGTCAAAGAAGTCGTCTTTAACTTCTTCCATAGTAAATTTATGCTTTTGTCTCATTAGTATTTTTTCTTCCCGTTACCTTTTCCACGTTTGGCTCTTGCCATCGTACTAACCTTTCTGATGGTCGCTAGACTTTACAGACGCTGCATAAGCACTTGGTGTCATAGAGTATGTTTCATACTTAACACCTTTTCCTTTTACATCTCCAACAGTTAGTGCTGGACCTTCTTGCTTAGAACCGTATTGTTTCTTATCACTTGGCATGACTGCCTCCTATTTCTTCAAATTGTGCATCAACTATTTCAGTTTTTGTAATTTTTGGTACTCCCTGTACCACTATGTTTACTCCCTGATTCGCTGGGTTAGAGATATGCTCTACTGCTTTTCTTGCTGGCACAACTCTATCCCAAAGAATTTTTAAGCAGACGGTATCTCCGTCTTCTGCTTTTTGAATTGTTG
Source organism: uncultured Candidatus Poseidoniales archaeon (assembly GCA_964414525.1). Taxonomy (GTDB): domain Archaea; phylum Thermoplasmatota; class Poseidoniia; order Poseidoniales; family Thalassarchaeaceae; genus UBA36. Next base: position 4,441 of record CAYPWN010000079.1, read on the forward strand.
TTTTAACTATTCTATCAAAGTTCTTTAAAACTTTTGTCATTACTCCATTTATCGCAGCTTCTTGTAAAAGAGTTAAAGAGTTTTTTGACCCTTTAGGTCTTCCCCCTAAGTTCTTCTTTTGCTGTGTGGTAGTTTGCTTTGAGTTTTCTATAGACTTCTTTTTCATCTTTCTCCAACTTTGAGGCTATCATTTTTGATAGTTTCCTCAATTTTTTATTTAACTTTCCATTCATTGTCTAGAGTTATTTATCTCCTAAACCTGTCCAATATGCGTCTTTTAAAGACTTAATTGATTTTAGTGTTTCTGACTTACCATAATTTTTTTCATGTCTTTGCTTAGTAAGCTCAATATCATCACTTTCGTCCATAGGAGAAAAGGTTTTATTAAACTCCCCTAGATTATATTCTTTGTTTTTCATATTTTTTCATACACCATTAGCATAATAGTAAATACTGTTATTACTCCAGCAGAGAAAAAATAACCAGCCCATAAAGGTTCTCTAATATAAATCTGTAACCCAGCATTGATAAAATATAACACAGCTATAATTACCGTAAAAGTAAATCTATTTGTAATAAGTTCTAGCATTAATAATTTTTTCTTAAAGTTTTGACCTCGATAACGCAGGGACGTAATATGTGGCTATATCCACCTTGACCTTCATCGTCTGTTAAAGTATCTACTATGTGGTAGCTTTCTGGAGTTTCTTTTACTAACCATCCTACGGTCTTACATCTGATTCCCATATCTGACATATCTTCAACTTCTACCCATCCACTATCAGCACTGTGGTCTTCCCATTCAATACAAACCAATGGAAAAGATTTATACTTTCTTGCCATAGATACCTCTTATTATTTTTATCTAACGCCACTATTATACCATATTTTTTACCTTTTGTCAAGCACTTGTTTTCCTTAGGTTTTTCACGATTTATTTTTACACTATAACTTGTTGATATAATTGGTATTTACTTGTATTTACGATTATATGAAAACTATGTTAAATACTCAAACTTAGCCCTGTTGTGGGAGTGTGGGTTTAGCAGCATCTGCTTATCAAAAGTATGC
>CAYPWN010000080.1:0-5424 GCA_964414525.1 uncultured Candidatus Poseidoniales archaeon
CCAGATCTTCATCCCCAATCCTCCATGTCACGTTCATCACAGACCTGGAGTCTTTGCTTGCATGCGGGCACCAGAACTCGCTACCGTCGAGCACCTCGTATAGGACTCCTGACTTCTCCCTATTTCTTTCTATTGCACCCTCAAGTCCGCCGTTTCTTTCGACCCATGCCAAGACCCTGTCTAGAACAAAAATCCCGGATGTATTGGGCGTGTTGAACATCGACCCCTTCGAGATGTGCGTCTGGTAGTCAAGCATAGTCGGCAGATCCCCAGCACCGTTTGCCATTGCCCAAGGAGACAGGATCACCACCGTCACCCCACTCGCCCCCAGATTCTTCTGAGCCCCAGCATAGATTATGTCGTGCTCAGATACGTCTATTGACACTCCACAAATGTCTGAGCTCGCATCTACGACTCTGGGCTTACCGGAGCTTTCTGGGAGATGATGGAACTGGGTCCCGAAGAGGGTGTTGTTCGATGTGTAGTGGAGGTACTTCGCATCGTCCCTGACATTGTAGTCGGAATTTCCGGGGACAGATCTGAAGCCGTTCTCTGAGTCGTCCCAGGCGGCCACTGCATCCCCCACTCTTTTCGCCTCTGAAAGTGCCTTCTTTGACCACACACCCGTGACCAGGAAGTCCGCCCCCTCGCCTTCATGTAGCAGATTTAGTGCGGTCATGTAGAATTGGGTAGAAGCTCCTCCCTGAAGGAAGAGTACCTCGTAATCACCAGGAATTTCCAGTATCCCCCTCAACCTGCTCATCGCGGAGTCAATGACTTCTTGGAAAGTCGAGCTTCTGTGCGAGACCTCCATGAGGCCAAATCCGCTGCCATGCAGGTTTGGTAGGGCCTCTGAGCACTCTTCTACGACTTCCAGGGGCAGCACCGCCGGTCCAGCGCCGAAGTTGTGGATACGGCCATGGGTCCCCACGGTGCTATGGGCCAGCCTACGGTCTTTCAGGGCATCGGAGGAGCAATAGGGTTCATTTCAGTTCGTCAGGACGCGATACCGTGCTCCGCATAGGCCTAGTCATGCTACAAGGTGCCCGTCACGCCCATATTTCGGCCCTCGAGAAGGCATCAGAAGAGACTGGGATAGGCATCGAGATATACGAACTAAGGAAAGCCTCGGACCTCGCCTCTGCGGATCCTCACGCCCTTGTGATGCCCGGAGGTGAGTCCACTACGATGCGTCTGACTGGGAACGACCCACAGTCCTCGCTTCTCCCGGCAGTGTTCGATTGGATCAGGTCGAATGATGAACGCCCCGTCCTAGGAACATGCGCTGGTGCAATACTTCTTGCGTACCCAGAGGACGGAGGAAAACCCCTTGTAGACGCGACCATTCAGAGGAACGCATTCGGTTCGCAAGCCGAATCGTTCCAGTCGCGCCTGGATGCAGTGACCCTAGATAGGGAGTTCCCGGGCGTCTTCATTCGCGCTCCGAGGTTCGTAGAAACCGGTACCGATTCCGAGGTAACTGCCACCTTGGGCGAGGAGGTGGTAGGGGTCAGGTCCCAGAATAGAATGGCACTCACATTCCACCCAGAGCTTTCTTCAGATAGCGGCTTCCATGTCTGGCTTCTGGAGACTGCCGAGGCGATTTCAGCGGTGGCTTAGATGATCTATCTTCCCCAGACTCCAGACCTAGCCGAGGCCCCGGACGCCTCCGACACCGAAGGATGCATCCAGTGCCAGATGGGTAGCAAGCTAGTCCTGTTCATCACGGGCAACTGCCATTGGCAGTGTGACTACTGCCCGCTTTCGGAGACAAGGAGGGATGTAGACTGGATGTTCGCGAACGAGAGGAGGTGCGAGAACTTCGACGATGTCATCGAGGAGTCAAGGGCAATGCGCGCCACAGGAGCGGGAATAACTGGAGGAGATCCCCTAATGGCCAGAGAGAGGACTCTCGAGGGAATCTCCCGTCTGAAGGCTGAATTCGGCCCAGAGTACCACATTCACATGTACACCAGCATCCCATTCCGCCCGGAGTGGGCGGGAGAATTTGCCCGAGCTGGGTTGGACGAGATAAGGTTCCACCTTCTCGACCTCGAAGCAGAGAAGTACAGAGAAACGATTTCCGCCTGTTCGGAGTCGGGAATCCTTACCGGTGTGGAGATTCCCTGCGAGCCCGACAAGCGGGACATTCTGATGGGCCTGTTAGACGAAATTCGGGATCTGGAGGTGTCTTTCCTGAATCTTAACGAGCTGGAAATAACCGTCGGCAACCACGACAACATGGAGCTTCGAGGTTTCAACCTCTCCACCGATGTAACTGCTGGCGCCGCCGGATCTTCCGAGCTCGCCCAGGAAATGAGGGCTAGGGTCCTAGCGGCAGAAGCTGGGGATCCCGATCCAATCGACGGGATTCGCAGAGATCCCTATGGGTTCCATCTCAAGTTCTGCACAGCAGTATACAAGGACGCTGGGCAGATGAGGAGGAGATTCCTGAGGAGGGGGGAGGCGAATATAGCGCCCCACGAGGTCCTAACCGACGATGGCACCCTGATATTCGGAGCATTGGATGCTGATGAAGAAACCAAGGACGAATGGATGGGCGAGCTGGTAGAGGCTACCGGCCTTCCGGCTAGGTTCCTCCTTTGGGATAGCAAGAACGGGCGCATCGAGATGCCACTAGTTGTTGCAGAGGAAATTGCAGAGGATGTCGACCCCCCAGTTTCCATGGTCGAAGTTCTTCCCACACACGAGAGGGTAGAGGTCACCATGGTCCTTCTGAACGGAAACCACTCCGCAAGTTGATATGGCCTCTACTCTCAAACCATGCCATGCCTGTCAGGAGGCCCGACCCGGAGAATCACAAGGTCAACCCCTACAGGAGGCTCTCTGCTTCCCAGGTTATTGCTTGGGGGAACTGCCCGAGGCTCTGGTACTACGGGTGGATGGAGCGCCTAAAATCGCCACTCCCCCCACCGGTAATTAGGGGCAATGCTGTAGAGGAGTGCGTTTGCAGAGTCTTGAGGGAATCGCCAACACTCATATCCGCCGATTCCAGAGCATCTCTCACCTCTCCCCTTGCTGATGACGGATCCCCCGACTGGGACAGCCCCGACTTCTGGGTGGCTCCGGGCCTCAGAGCGATAACTTCCTCCGCAGTTCCGAAAGACAGGGACTCACTGGCGGATTGGGCCTCCGCTAGGGCAGATGCCCACTTCGAGAGATGCTGGGAATCGGCAGTCGAGGACTGGAGATCAAGCCCAAATCGCGTAGGCTCCGAAGGAGACATAGACAAGGAAGAAGGTAGGCAGATGGTAGAATCAGCACTATCGCTTCACCTGGACCAGGTGCAGGCATGTTTCGACTCAGGAGGGGGCCCCACTCTAGAAGTTTGGAGATCCGGAAAAAGGGAACATTGGCCTGCTCCAGACGGATTCCCAAGAGAATGGGGCGAACCCCACCCGGCAGCTACGGAGGGGCAGGTGACATGGGCAGAAGCATGGGAAATAGCGAGGCCATGGTTCGTGGATCCCGATGCCAAGTCCTTCACCCAGACAAGTGCCCATCCCAGTGAGTGGTTCCAAGGTGAGTACGATCTCGTCTACAGATGGACGGGATCACCTAGGATAGTTGATCTGAAGGCATCCATTGGCAAGGGGGACAGGTCCGGTGGCTATCTGGATCAGCTCAGAATGTATGGCTGGCTATGGTGGGAGACCCACGGGAGGGAAGAGCCACCCGGGGGTCTCGAGATTTGGTATCTGGGTACTGGCACAGTGAAGGAAGTGGAGATTCCAAGCACAGAGGAGATGGAAGAGATGAACAGCGAGCTAGAAGCGCTGTATCAAATGATCCATGCAAAAGACCCCGAGATCGAGCAGTGCCCAGCAAAACCTTCGCCATTGATGAAATTCGACGCCGGAGGCAAGCCATCCAACCCACCTGCTCACCCTGACCCGAGGGCTAGATGCACATATTGCGACTACCGCGGAATATGCGAGGGGTCAGAACACCAAATCGACCTCCCACTCGAGACCAGGGTTGAGAGGTTCGGTCACGCTTGGCCTGTTACCCCAATAGCGAAAGTGGAAACTAGGGCCAGCGTTGTGGGCGAGGTTGTGGGGCTACAGGGGCCCGAACTGCAGGATGACGGGTCGATTAATTTGGAGTTCACTCTCCAGGACGGATACGACAGGGCCAGGGTCAGGCCATCCAGGCAGGGGATGCCGAGGGACGTATCCAGGGGAATTTCCGAGGGTTCTAGGGTCAGGGTGGATAGGGGGATGCCATCCGTCTGGAGGGGTCAGTTGCAGATCGACCTAGATGGGAAGTCATCAGTATCGATGGCCGACGAGGGTGACTTGGCCCCGGTGGTGGAGGTAGAGACACGGGTCAGCGTGGTAGGCAGGGTGTGGTCCATCGACGCATTCCCAAACGGCGTGGACGTACACCGCTGGTCAATCACTCTGATGGACCAGACGGGCTCCGCCGCATCTGTAGCGTTCAAGCAATTCATTCCAGTATCAGCAGCTGCAATAGCAAGAGGAGACGACATAGCGATACTGAATGGGGAGGTAGGCGAGTGGGCAGGAAGGCCCCAAGTAAGAATCGGTCCTGGCGCACGAGTGGTAATCCTCAGGCACTCCGAGGACACGCCAGAATTCTGATAACTAATTGGCTCGAAGTTACTTATTCGACCCCAAGAAAGGGAGTAGATTCAGCAAGTTCCTGTCAAGAATGGTATTCCACATTGTTGCTACTGGTGCCAATAACACCTTCCCCGTGCCCGAAATTACATTCACGAAGCCCTCTCCTCCAGCAACTTTGGACATCACTCCTTTTCCTAGGAGCTGTGTTTTGAATTCTAGCGATCCCTCTCTAGCCACTGCGAATCTCCCGTCCACTGTCAGAGTTTCTCCATTCAGTTGAATCTCTTCTAGGGGGCCAGGAGATTTGAAAACAACAGTTCCCGAACCCCTTACTGAGGTCTGGAAAATACCCTCGCCACCAAAGACCATAGACACTCCCTTGTTTCTAATTGCGCCTATTTCTATCGAAAAATCTGAGCACACATATGCTCCTTGGTCTAGGACCCATGATTCGCCATTTAACTCCATGATATGGTACTCGTCGAATGAAGGGGGCCCGAAGTAAGCCTCACCCGTTCCCGTGTAGGTAGGTCTGAAGATGTCTTCTTTGGAAACAAGAGATTTCAACATTTTCCCCACTCCAGGCATTTTGGTCTTCATCTCGATATCCCCCTTCATGTAATGCAGGGCACCACTTTCCGATCTCACGGTATCCCCACCAAGTGTTACTTTTACCATCCTCAATTCTTCACTCTTAACTATCTCGTATTCCGGCATGTATCAGATTACACGCCATGTAATCCGTTTAACAATTGCTAATGAATTTCCGAATTTCCGAATTGGCGCCGAGAGAGGGATTTGAACCCCCGCGTCCAAC
>CAYPWN010000081.1:0-5372 GCA_964414525.1 uncultured Candidatus Poseidoniales archaeon
ATTATGGCAGTTTTATTTAAACATTTTAGATTTAGAATTTTAGAGTTAGCACCTCTTATTTTGCTTCTACTTATTTCGTTCAGCGGAATATCAGTAATTGACTTAAAATTTTTTACAGTAAACGTTCACTATATTTTAATTTATTTTTGGGTTTTAAGAAAACCTGATGTTTTAGGAAATGGGTTTATATTTCTTTCGGGAATAATTACAGATGTAGTGTTTGGTTTGCCAATAGGAGTTACTGCTTTAGCTCTACTTATTATTGCTGGAGTAGCATCATATGTACGCGTTGTAACTGTAAATATATCTCTTGTTAATGACTGGATTAGTTTTATCCCAGCTCTACTATTGGCTAATCTTGTTTATTTTATTACTCTATATATTTCAAACTATTCCATAGAATATTTATATTTATTTCAAAATTCCATATTTACTTTTTTTGCTTACCCAGTTTTGTGGGCAATATTCACAATGTTTTTAAACTTTATGAGAAATTAACATATGCTTACCAGTCGCCCAGAAACATTTCAAAATAAATCAAAACTAATTAGTAGAAGAATGTTTATGCTGTCAGCAATAAAGATAGTTGTATTTTTATCTATCATAAGTCGATTATTTTATTTACAAATATCTGAAAATATAAAATACAGATCACTATCCGATAAAAATAGATTAAGAGAATGGAAAGTTGCACCTCAAAGAGGCGTGATCGAAGACTATTTTGGTTATAAAATTGCTGATAATACTCAAGTTTTTCAATTACACATGGTTCCTGAAGATGTTCCAAATATAGAAGAGTTATTTTTTAAACTATCTAGATTGATTGATTTTAATGACAAAAGAAGAGCTAATTTATTAAGAAGACTTAAAAAAAGAAAACCGTGGCAGCCAATTATTATTTCGGACAATTTGACATGGTCAGAATTTTCAAAATTAAATTTGTTCTTGCACGAAGTTCAGGGAATAAAACCAGTAGTTGCGGTGGCTAGAAAGTATTCTACAGACGGTGCCTCTGCTCATTTGATAGGATATGTCTCAGATGTAAGTGTTAAAGATTTAGAACAAAATAAATTTTTGAGAGAAATTAAAGTTCCAGGTTTAAAAACAGGTAAGTATGGTTTAGAAAAATCTTTAGATCAAAGCATTATTGGCATACCTGGAGTACAAAGATTTGAAGTAAATGCTTCTGGGAAAAGAATTAAGGAGCTTCAATATATAAAAGGTATTGAAGGCAAAAAATATAAAATTACCATAGATGAAGAAATTCAAAAATATGCAGCTGAGCTTTTAAAAGGCAAAAGTGGTTCGGCTTGTGTCATGGATATATATACGGGAGATATAGTTAGCATGGTATCTAGCCCTACATTTAATGCTAATAAATTTGTGTATGGAATAAGCTCGAAAGATTGGCAAGATTTAATTCAAAACCCAAAAAAACCTTTATTAAATAAATCTATATCAGGACTATACCCCCCAGGATCAACTATTAAACCTATTGTAGCGTTATCAGCTTTAGAAAATGATGTAGTAAGCACAAAATTAGTAGTTGAATGCACAGGTCACATTGATTTTTACGGAGAAAGATATCATTGCTGGAAAGAAAAAGGTCACAGATTTATGAATTTACGAAACGCAATCAAGCAATCTTGTGATGTTTACTTTTACGAAGTAGCTAGAAGATTAGGGATTGATAGATTAGCTATTACAGCAAATAAATTTGGTTTAGGAAAAAAAGTTCTTAATATATTTGATGAGGAGCAAAAAGGTTTAGTTCCCAACACAAAATGGAAAAGAGAAAAATTAGGAAAAGGTTGGGTGCTCGGAGAAAGCTTAATTGCTGGAATTGGCCAAGGTTATTTTCAGTCTACACCTTTACAAATATGTCTTATGACAGCGCAATTAGCTAACGGAGGCTATGAAATAAAACCCAGAATTATAGATGATAAAGAAGATTTAGAGCCAATCGTTAAAGCTTGGCAAAAAGAATTTATTTTAAAAGATATTGATTCAGCAGAAATAGAAAATTCAATGCAATTTGAAGAAACATCTGGTTTAAAAAAATTATATCGTAATCCTGAAAACGTCAAATTTGTTTTAGATGCAATGTATGGAGCTACTAATGAACCAATGGGTACTTCTTATGGATCTCGATTTACAAAACCTGAATTTATATATGCAGGAAAAACTGGGACGTCACAAATAAAAAAAATTACTGAAAAAGAAAGAGAATTAAAAATAAAAAATAAAGACCGACCTTATGAAGATAGAGACCATGCTCTTTTTACAGCATTTGCTCCGTACAAATCTCCAAGGTATGCAATAACTATTGTTATAGAACATGGTGGAACAGGGAGTTCTGCGGCAGCTCCAATTGCTAAAAAAATTATAAAAAAAGTTTTAAATAGACATAAACTAAGAAAAAAATATCAGCAACCTTTATTTGAGGAAGTATAAAAATGGTAAAAGCTATTTTTCAAAGAAGTAACTTAGGTTTTAGAGATAAAGTTTTTTCATTAGATTATATATTAATCTTTTCAATTTTGCTGCTAGGAGCGATCAGTTTTTTTGCAATGTATTCAACTGAAAGAGGGAATTTTGAATATCATACACTAAATCATATTTATAGATTTTTTATTTTTTTTGCATTTTTTCTATTACTTTCTTTTTTTGAAGTTCAATTTTGGAATAGGTTCGCTTATTGGTTTTACGGTATAATATTAATTTTGTTAATTTTGGTTAATTTTTATGGAATAACTTCCTCAGGATCTACTCGTTGGATTAATTTGTATTTTATTAATCTTCAGCCCTCAGAACTGGTCAAAATTTCACTAATTATCTTTTTAGCAAGATATTATAACAAAATACCTTCACGAGATGTTAACAATATAAAGTTTATGTTACTGCCGGTTATAATTATTTTTGTTCCAGTAGTTCTAATAATAAAACAACCTGATTTAGGAACCGCCCTGCTTATTGCACTAAGTGGTTTAGCTGTTATTTGGCTTGCAGGATTTAGGGTAAAATATTTTATATTTTCAGTGATTACCTTTATTTGCTTAACTCCTGTAGCTATAGCATTTTTGAAGCCTTATCAAAAATCGAGAATTCTTACTTTTTTTAACCCCGAAAGAGATCCATTGGGAGCTGGCTATCAAATTATTCAATCTAAAATTGCTGTAGGCTCAGGAGGTATTTTTGGCAAGGGTTTTCTTAATGGAAGCCAGAGTTACTTAGACTATTTACCAGAAAAGCACACAGATTTTATATTTACTTTGTTTTCAGAAGAATTTGGTTTTGTTGGCGCTTCTGTTTTATTAATACTTTATGGGGTGATTATTTATCGTATTTTATCAATTGGAACTATATGTAAGAATAATTTTGCAAAGTTGTATTGTTATGGTTTTGCCACGTCTTTTTTTATATATGTGGCTGTAAATATGGCAATGGTTTTAGGTTTACTTCCCATTGTAGGAGCTCCTCTTCCAATAATGTCCTATGGAGGCTCATCAATGCTATCTATTATGGTTGGTTTAGGAATAGTTATGAGTTGTAAAGTTCATGCTAAGCAAATGGAAACGTAAAATTATCAAATTGTAAAAACAACCTCAGATTGCATCACAAAACTAAAAAATCTTAATTAATCATTATCTATTATTAGGTGTTTGTGCTTAAATATAAATAATGTTTAAAACTTTACGATCATCTGAAACAAAAACACTTAATCATAGTGGTCGCTCACATCTAGGTGAAACAATGCAGCTGGAAGGTGACCTAAGATCTTCTGGGAGCATGGATGTTGCTGGCTTGATTAACGGTAATGTTTTTATATCAGAACTGACAATAACTGAGACGGGATCAGTTAGAGGCACTTTGGAAGCCGGGGCTATTGAAATCAATGGACATGTCGAAGGAAAAATTACTGCGGACACAATAGTAGTTGGCAAGAGTGCTGTGATAAAGGGAGATATTTTTTTCAAAGACACACTAAAAACTGAAGAGGGCGCAGATATTGACGGATACATTAAGAGAATCAATAACGGCAAATCAAATAGCGAAGAGGACATAGCTATTGAAGAGATAGTCGAAAGAAAAGAAAGAATGAATCCCGAAACTGTTCCAGTTGCTCAGCATAAAGAAGCAGTTTAAAATTTCTAATACAATTTAAAACCTAAATACTATATAACCGAAAGCTCTATGAACGAAGGTGGCATGAAAAAATCTTCTATAGCAGTTATTGGTGCTGGTATCCAAGGTGTATGCATTTCCCTTTCTCTTATTAAAAAGGGCCACAAGGTTACAATGTTTGATCGAGGCGAGCCTGGAAATTCTGCGTCCTACGGAAATGCTGGACATTTTTCACCGTACGCATCGGTTCCAGTTAATAGGCCAGATATATTAGTAGATGTCCCTTCTATGTTGCTAAGTTCTAACGGTCCATTAGCATTAAAATGGAATTATGTACCAAAAATGCTGCCGTGGTTTTTAAAATTTATAAAAAATTGTACAAAAAAGAACATGTTGCATACCGCACAATACATGCACCAAATTTTAGATTTAGCGTTACCAGCCTATGACGATTTGTTTCAGGATGTTGATATTACAGGTTTAATTGAAAATAAAGGCATTATTTATTTTTGGACTGATAAAGATTTGAAAAGTAGAGAGTTAGAAATAAATATCAGAAAACAATTAGGTGTAAAGCAACAACTATTAACACCAAAAGAAATTCATGATCTCGAACCTCATTTAAATCAAATATACCATGGTGGAGTTTTATACCCTCAAGCGCGGCATACACGAAACCCTAAAAAAATATTATTAAAATTATTTGATTTATTTTTAGATAGAGGGGGTAAATTTAAAAAACAAAATGTAGAAACAATTTTATTTTCATCTGACGACCAACCTACAGTCAAAACTAATCAAGATGCTTACAAATTTGATAAAGCTGTAATTGCATGTGGAGCTTTTTCCAAAAAATTGACAGATCAAGTTGATGAAAAAATTCCGTTAGATACAGAAAGAGGGTACCATGTTCACTTTAAAAATCATGATCATTTGCTGTCAAGGCCAGTAATTTTTTTAAATAGAGGGTTTGGAATAACCCCTATGGAACAAGGTCTAAGAGTAGTTGGTACAGTTGAGTTTGGGGGGTTAAATAATCCTCTTAGCAAGAAAAGAATTCAAAACCTAATAAATAATGCAAAATATCTTTTTCCAAAGCTTGGAAAACATGAAGATGAATGGTTAGGCTTTCGTCCAACTTTGCCGGACTTTTTACCTGTAATTGGTCCATCAAAAAATCATAAAAATTTGTTTTATTCTTTTGGCCATCACCATTTGGGATGGACATTGGGTGCAATTTCAGGGAA
>CAYPWN010000082.1:0-5356 GCA_964414525.1 uncultured Candidatus Poseidoniales archaeon
CTACAACCACGGCTTCTCGAGCAAAGATCAGTTCCTGACCAAGGAGAACTGCAAGAAGTACTGGATGGGCGAGCTCCAGAAGGACATCAGAGACGCTGAGACTTGGTCCTGAGGACTAACGATGTCGCCACCGAGATTCAGTGATTGGGACCTAGAGAGCAGCATCTCAGAGGCTATCAGCGGACTCGGGTGGGACGAGCCAACGGAAATTCAGGTCGAGGCCATACCTGTCGCTCGCAAAGGGATCGACGTAGTCGGACAGGCCCGTACAGGTTCAGGGAAAACCGCTGCTTTCGGAATACCCATCATAGAAGCATGCTCACCGGAAGGCTCGGTCCAGGCCATGGTACTGTGCCCAACTAGGGAGCTCGCGGTTCAGGTATCCGAGGAAATTGTGTCCCTGCAGGGAAAAAAGGGGCTGAGGATAGAGACGGTTTATGGGGGGACTGATCTGGAAAAGCAAGCCAAGCTCCTAGACAAGGGGGTGGATGTGATAGTGGGAACCCCTGGGAGGGTAATTGACATGACAAAGAGAGGTCATATCGACCTCTCTTCGATAGGGATATTCTGTCTCGACGAGGCAGATAGGATGCTCGATATGGGATTCTTCCCAGACGTACTATGGATCGTAGAAAAAATGGGAGGGAGGAAGCAGACGATGCTGTTCAGCGCTACATTCCCCCAGGAGGTCCTAGAAGCTGCGGACGAGTTCACCAATGATCCCGTGCACGTAATGAGCGAGGACCTAGAAGTAGAAGTCCCAGAGATAGACCAATTCGCGATTAAGGTGGGGCGCCTAAACAAAATGTGGGCACTGGGGAGGATAATTTCGAACATGGAAGAGGGGGACCAGATGCTGATCTTCACCAATACGAAGAGGATGGTAGACATGTTGGACGAGAGACTGGAAAGGCAAGGAGTAGACTCGTCTTCACTACACGGTGACATGGCACAGAACAAGAGAGAGAGGATCCTTGACGCCTTCAGAGAAAGGAGGAAGGCGATCCTGGTAGCAACAGACGTAGCGGCAAGAGGGCTGGACGTCGATGGCATCACACATGTGGTCAACTACGACCTCCCTGACGAGACCGAGGTATACGTCCACAGGATAGGGAGGACTGGGAGGATGGGGCGCAGTGGCCAGGCCTGGAGCTTCGTTAGCAGCACCGAGCTAGGAATGCTGGACAAAATCGCCAACACATGGGGCATGAGCATCCCGGTGGTGAGCGCACCAGAACTACCGGGTGGAGGCAAAGAGATGGCACGGCTGAAGGAGGACTGGGACGAGCTGTCAGACAGCTTCGGAATGGTCTCACTCAGACTATCAGTAGGGAGTAAGGACGCTTCAAAGCTCTCACTAGCCAACTGGATACTGAAGGAGGCAAGGGTCCCGGAGGTAGCTATCGGAGAGATTAGTGTCGGAGAGTCAGAGTCAACTGTGGAAGTCCACGTAAAGAAGGCGTCTTACGTAATCGACGTAATGAAATCTAGGCAATTCAAAGGCAGAAACCTCCAACCAGCAATAGTAAGCTAATCCCAATTGGCACGGGGAATGTTTCGGACATCCGGGGATGAGCCTCCGCATCCTAAATATATCCGGACTACCAAGACCTCCCCATGGCTGACGGCAAGGGCGGCAATGCGGCCAAAGACAAGCAGGCAGCTACAGCCGCCAAGAAGAAGGCGGAGGCCGAGAACAAGGCGGCTGAGGCCGCAAAGAAGAAGGCGGAGGCCGAGGCAAAGAAGGCGGGGGAGAAGGAGAAGGCACAGAAGGACGCCGCCAAGGAGAGGGCAGATGCCGAGAAGAGCCTTGAGGATGCGAAGAAAGCAAGGGAAAGGGCAGAGGGGGAGCTAGCCAAATTCAGCTCCTCCTCGAAGGATTTAGCCAAGAAGATAGTCGAGCTAAAGAAGGCCAAGGCCGATGCCGAGCGGAAGCTGAAATCCGAAGACTCGGCCAGGAAGAAGGCGGAGGCTGACCTGGCCCGGCAGAAGAAGTCCGGAAGCGGGAACTCAAAGAAGATTGAGAACCTGGAGAGGCAGCTAGAGTCTACCAAGTCAAAGGCAGAGGACTCCTCGAAGGGAGCATCCGATGCCAAGAGGCAGCTGGAGAGGGAGAAGTCGAAGTCGAAGAAGGACTCGGAGAGGATCTCACAGCTTTCCAAGGAGCTGAGCGACCTGCAGAGCAGGCACAAGAGGGCCGAGGCAGATCTGAAGAAGGCCGAGGCCGAGCTGAATTCCGAGAGCAAGAAAGGAGCAGCTGAGAAGGCAAAGCTACAGGGGGTAACGGACAAAACCAAGGATCTAAAATCCAAGATATCGAGCCTAGCCAAGCTGGTGAAGGAGACGCGTGCAAGCACAGAGGAGCAGGCCAAGATACTGCATGACTTCGAGAGAAGGCTGGAAGAGGGGGCGAAGGCGCAGGAGGAAGCGGAGAAGAGGCTCACGCAGGCCAACAAGGCCAAGGAGTCGGCGCTATCCAAGGCAAAGGAGGCTAGTGAAAAGGCGAAGAAGGCCGAAAGGGAATACCAGTCCTCCGTAAAGCCACGACAGGAGGCCGAAAGGAAGGCCAAGGCGGCCGAGAAGGCAAAGGAGCAAGCGGAGAAGGAGCTGACTAGAATCGAGAGCCTCCTGAAGAAGGCGAGGGAGGACGCCAAGAGGGGATTAGAGGGCCGGAAGGAGGCCGAGAAGAAGCAGAAGGAGGCCGAGAAGGCCCTAGACCTTGCAGAGAAGGCCAGGGACGACAGCATGGCCGCCACCGAGAAGGCGAGAGACACGCTCACTGACGCACGTGCGAAGGCCAAGGAAGCCGAGAGCAAGCTGAAGAAGGCCACTGTGGACCGAGACGCAGCAGAGGCCAAGGCGTCCGTCGCAAAGAAGGAGGCCGACCAATCCGTCTCAAAGTCCAAGTCTGCGCAGGCCTCAGCCAAGGCAGCTGCTGACAAAGCCAAGAAGGCGGAGCAAGACGAGAAAAGTGCTGAGATCAAGCTAGCGGAAGAGGAGAAGAGGGCCGCGGACGCGGAGAAGGAGGTCGAAAAGTCGGAAGCAGAGAGGAAGGAGTCAGTGAAGAAACTGGAAGCCCTGGTGAAGTCGAGACAGACATTCGAGAAGAAGACAGCCTTCGGGCAGAAGAAGAGGGGCGAACTGGAGCAGAAATCCGCGGAACAGAGGAAGATGACCCAGGATACGAAAAAGAGGACAGAGGACGAGTCCAAGAGGAGGGCAGCCGCGGAAAGCGACACAGAGAAGGAGATCGAGGCCCATGGGAAGGCCAAGGAGGACCTAAGGGGCGAGATCAAACTCTGGAAAGAGGCTGAGAAGGAGCTGGGGGAAATGACTAGCAGAAGGAAGAAGGCACAGTCCGAGAAGACCCAGGCCCAGAAGGAGCGAGCTGCCACCCAGAGCGAGTACCAAGAGGCCAAACAGAACAGAGTGGAGGCCCAGAACCTGGCCAAGCAGGAAGAGAGGGACATGCGAGAGGCGAAGCGTCAGGCCGATGCAGAGGCGAGGGCCAGAGAGGAATTCGAGCAGGACATCGCCGATGAGGAGGCCCTCCGCAAGAAGGCAAAGGCGAAGAAGAAGGCCATGCAGAAGGCGAAGCTCAGCGAAGAGGACAGGGCCAGGGAGGAGGCTCGGAAGCGCCAGGAGGCGAAGTCGAGAGTCGAGAAGAAGATAGAGAAGAGGCGCAAAAAGAAAGAGGAGGCCCGGCAGAGGAAGCAGCTAGCCCAGGCCCAAGCCGAAGAGGAGGAGGAGGCACTGAGGCTCGAGGTGATGATGAAGCTCAACGACCTGAAGGCCCAAGAGGGGTCCATGGACAAGGAGGACTACATACTCGCCAGAATCAAGATCAAGGCGGTGACCGTGGACTTCGAGAAGATAGGCGAGTCAGAAGGGAGGAGCGACGACCTTCAGCAGATCGACGGAGTCGACGAGGGCCTCGAGATTAGGCTGAACACCCTGGGGATCACGACCCTTGAGCAGCTTTCGAGAATGGACGACGAAGCTTCCGACGACGTCAACGACGCGATAGAATACATGCCCGGGAGAATCAGGAGGCAGCTCTGGGCCGAGCAGGCCAAGATCCTGATTGAATGAGAAAATAGACACCCCTTAGGGGTGTCTAACATGAAAATCCATACTGTATTTTGGATAAATCCAAAAGCACTCACAGCCGTAATAGGACTATGCGAGCGCAAGCAAGGACGTCGGTCAGGGCACTGGCGCTAGTCCTACTCATGCTGGCGAGCACCCAGCTCCTCCTACTCACCTCACGCGACTACATGCCCAAAGAGCTCAAGCCAGAACCACCGAGGTTCAACATTGAGAACTCCGAGGTAGCCATCTTAGACTTGGGCTTTGACCACGCCTGCGTGATTGGGACTGAGAACCAGATGAAGTGCTGGGGGGAGGGGAGCTACGGCAAGACCGGTCACGAGAACACCGAGGACTACGGGGACGGTGAGAAGGAGATGGGGCAGTACCTGATGTTCACGGACGTCGGGAGCAACCTGACATTCACAGACGTGGGAGCAGGAAAATATCACACCTGCGCCCTTCTAAGCGATGCTTCCGTTAAGTGCTGGGGCAGGAACGACCTCCTAGGGTCCGCCTCGGGAGAATTTGGCACGGGAGCGAGGGGCGACGGGATCTTGGAGATGGGCGAAAGCATCCCCCCAGTATACACCTTCGGTCCCGGTTCGTCCAGCTCTGAATGGAGCGCTGTCTCCATCTCGGTTGGATACAGTCACTCTTGCGCCATAGTTAACGACACCACCCAAGATGGGCTCAGGTGCTGGGGGGAGAACGAGGACGGCCAGCTCGGGCTTGAGTCGACGGACACGATTGGCGACGGAGCCTCAGAGAGCATGACAGTTGACCTCCCAGACCGAGGAGGGATAGGGCTGTCACAGGTCTCGGCGGGACAAAGCCACACCTGCGTGCTTTGGGTCGATGGGGAGATGGCATGCTGGGGATCAAACGGACACGGCCAGCTCGGGATAGGAAACACGGCCACAATAGGGGATGAGCCCGGAGAGATGGGGGAGAATCTGGCGCTCGTCGACCTCCCCACAGGAAGGACGGCCACTTACATCGAAACCGGCGAGCACATGACCTGTGCCATCCTGAACGAACACTCAGAAGGAAACCTGGTATGCTGGGGATGGGGTAGCGACGGAAGGCTCGGAAACGAAGGAACCGGATCCATCGGCGACTCCGCCGGCGACATGGGGGATGACCTGGAAATGGTGGACCTGGGGACAGGGATGACTGTGGAGTCGATAGGCGTTGGGTACGGCTCGTCTTGCGCGATCCTGGATGACGGTAACTCCGTCACTCCAGAGACGATGAAGTGCTGGGG
>CAYPWN010000083.1:0-5333 GCA_964414525.1 uncultured Candidatus Poseidoniales archaeon
ACTTCTTCAAGCTGTCAAAGGACATGCCCAACACCGACCTGCGCTTCCTCGGCTCGTTCCTCGAACCAGTATGGGTCAGCGCTCTGGTGTTCTGGGTTTTCGCATTCTACCTTTCCAGGATCTCTATGAAGATAGAGAAGAACCTTGGGCTGGTTAGAGAAGGAGGAGGCGAAGCAGCATGAGCACAGACAACGATGAAATGATAATTGAGACAGAGGGAGTGAAGGTGAACTTCGGGGACTTCTGGGCACTGAAGGGAGTAGACATTAGCGTGAGGAAGGGAGAGATAATCGTTATTCTCGGTCCCTCGGGTTCAGGAAAGTCGACCTACATCAGGACCCTTAACCGACTGCAGCCGCACAGCGGGGGGACGATCAAGATAGACGGGATCACCGTCGACGACGACACAACGGTTTCGGACCTCAAGTACATACGCTCGGAGATAGGCTTCGTCTTCCAGCAGTTCAACCTCTTCCCCCACCTTACGATAATGGAGAACGTCACCCTCGCCCCAATGAAGGTCAAGGGCACCCCCAAGAGGGAGGCGGAGGCCCTTGCGATGGAGCTTCTAGAGAGGGTCGGTATCCCCGAGCAGGCGTACAAGTACCCAAGCGGCCTCTCAGGGGGGCAGCAGCAGAGGGTCGCGATCGCGAGGGCACTCGCCATGGACCCAAAGATAATGCTGTTCGACGAGCCGACCTCGGCACTGGACCCCGAGATGATCAAGGAGGTCCTCGAGGTGATGATAGACCTGGCCAAGCGTGACATCACGATGATAGTGGTCACCCACGAGATGGGCTTCGCAAAGGAGGTCGCAGACAGGTGCATACTGTTCGACGAGGGTGAACTCATCGAGGAGAACACCCCCGCGGAGTTCTTCTCCAACCCGAAGCACGACAGGACAAAGCTGTTCCTTGAGCAGATCCTCTGAGGCTACGATACCCACTGGGGCACCCTGTCCAGGATGGTGCCGCGGAACGTAAGGAGCCTCAACGTGGGGCCTTCGAGGCCAACGGTCAGGGTCGCGCCCCTGGTGAAGTGCGTCTCGTCCCAGCCGTCGCTTACAACGTAGCCCCTGTGCATGTCGCTGGTTATGACCGTAGGCTCGCTCACCCACTCCCAGTACGAACCGTCGTCGGCCCTGTCGGCCCGAGGCAGCTCCCTGGCCACGAACAGGTAGTGACCGTCGATCTCCCCCGAGGGGAACTTCGCGCCCTCGATGTCAGCGACGTGCCTGAACCACGCCCCCTGGCCCAGGAAGGTGGAGAACAGGCAACCGGAGGAGTGTTGCATCGAGTCTATTCCCCCTCTCTGGAGTCTGTACTTCGATGGCTGGTACTGGTGCGTGTTGGCAACCAGTAGGTCGTTTAGGGCCGGGTCGCATCGAATCCTGTTGCCACTCGTCGTCTCAATCTCCGCTTGGAGCCTCGGAAGGACGTTAACTACCGCACCTCCGTCCAAGGCCGACCTAACGTCCTCCGCGAACGTGCTGGGGTCGCTTCCCATGTAGAACCCGTAGGAACCGCCCCCGCCCTCGATCCTTGGGTGGCTGTTGACCCCCATAACCGGAGTCCTGTCATCCACAGAGTGCGCGATAGAAGTCAGAGTCCCGTCCCCACCGAGGACGATCACCAGGTCGGGGCCGTCGAAGTCCGCCCTTCGGACCGTCTCTCTTGCGGTGTAGCCCACGTCAACCCCTCGCTCTGTCACAAGAACATCAAGTGCGGATCTGACCTCTTCGAGCGACCTGTCGTGTACCTCCTCGAAGTTCTTCTTGTACACCACAATGACTTCTTCACCCAAAAGACGGCCTCCTCGTTACCTCCACGCGTGCCCCCCATATAAGGCGCAACGCAAGCCAAATCGGGGCCCTAAATCTTCAGGAACTAATATTTGCATCATCATTTACGAGTAGACGTGCTAAGGCCAATACTGCTTGCAGCTCTGTTCTGCGCACCCTCTCTTGCAGGATGCCTAGAGGTAGAGAGGCCATGCCCAGATAACACATGCTTCCCCCTTACCAGCAGCGCATTCAACTCGCTCCTCGAGGAAGTGGGGGAGATGGACGCTCTACACCTTACTAGCGAGTACGGTAGCCTGAGCGTCAGAACTACCACCAGGTTCTCAGAGGGAGGGGTCAGCGGCGAGATCGTCTGGGTCGTCGAGAAGGACGACTCAAGGAACCTCAGGCTCGTAAGCAACACCATGACTTTGGCTGGCTCCGAGGTGATGGGGTACGAGATTTGGGATGGGGGCCCTGACACGTTCTCAAGGACTTCTGGGCACTGGAAGGTCGGGAGGGACATGGACCCGGACTACGAGGACCCGTTCTTGGAGCTGGCAAGACTGGCCACAATGAACCCGGATGGCATATGGCCCCCGTTCCGCTACGACGTCTCAGAATTCTCCGGGCTCAGCTGGACGATAACGGGAGATGCCATGGACTCTTACCAGATTGCTCGGGCCACTAACGGTTCGGAGGAGATATACTTCGAGATACACGGCCTCCCACCCAGAATTGTTGGTTTGGCAATCTACCAGGGCAGCCTGGACCCAGATGACATAACATTCGAGATGTCGGTCGCTACGGATGACTGGGAAGGGGGCCTTTTGGTTGATTACTACCTGAGCATGCTCGACGGCGGGGGGTACCTCTCATTGAGCGGCCTGGCCGAGTTCCCTAAGTCACCGGCCCCCTTCATCCCAGTGCCAGACCACCAGTCGTCAAACGGGGACTGGACGACGGTGATAGGAAATGTCCCGGAGGGGATGGCTCACGAGGCGACCCTGTCGGAGATTGAGATGCACGCATTCTCAGAGGGGTTCTCCGTTGCGAGCCTTATTCTCAACGAGGGCGATGCGAACATAACAGCAGAAGACGGTACTTGGTGGGAGCTAACATGGGTGGACGCGGGCCAGCCTGGCTTGCTCTCACGATACGACACGTACTCGATCAGGACCAATTCCTCTAGCACCTTCGAAATCAGAATCTTCGACCACTGGGCACAGGCCTGGACAGACCAGTCGCAATAGCCGAGAACGGTGAAGAAACACCACTTGGAATGGATTAATCTACCATTTTCCCTTCCACACCGACATGCTCCCATCATTCAACGTACTAGGGGGTGAGCTGCAGACCTGCTCCGAGGACCCAATGACCGGGTGGTTCCGTGACGGCTGCTGCAACACTGACAGGAACGACCACGGCCTCCACACGGTCTGCTGCCAAGTAACAGAGGAGTTCCTGGAGTTCGCACGTGAACAGGGCAACGACCTGATTACCCCCATGCCGGCATTCAACTTCCCTGGGCTCGTCCCGGGAGACCGGTGGTGCGTCTGCGCCCAGACCTGGCAGGACGCAGCAGAAGAGGGCCTGGCTTGTCCTGTGGTGTTGGAGGCCACTCACGAGGAGACGCTTCAGGTGGTTTCTCTAGAACTCCTCAAGGAGCACTCCATTGGGGACAAATGACATGGCCGTGATCCAACCAAGGAGCATGATTCTACCACTCCTGCTGACTCTAGCAATTCTACTGGCTAGCGCACAAGTATCCGCCGAGACATACCGAATCTCAGGTATCGCGACCTACTCAAACAGCCCACCTGTTTCCATGGAGGGGGTCGTAATCGAGTGCGCGGAGTTCGAGTATGATTGCCATACCTTCAGGGGTGAAGGGTCCGAGACAGACCGTTACGGACAATACGAGATTTCCATAGAGGTCGACGACACCTACGACGGGGCGGAGCTGATTCTGACCCTTCTCGGCGAGTCCTTCATCCACCTGATCGACTTGGAGGAGTCACGTTCCCCTCCCGCGGGTTCCGTAAACCAAGACATAGAGCTTGAGCAGAAGTCACCACCATCTCCAGTGTTCACTGGATTCGGTTGCGCTACAATTGTGATCTTACTTGCCTTCATCGCGGCTCTCCGAAGGCCACCCTCGACGGGACCCAGCAAAGGACAAATCAGGACCCGTTCACCCCAAATCGTGACCTGCCCGATGTGCGAGGGCAGGCTGGAGATGCACCTACTGATACGTCATCTTATAGTGGAGCACGAGGTCGATCCAGACGAGGCATCAGTTTTAGCGAGGTCAGTAGGGAGCGAGGAGGAGTGACTCGTCCTAGAACCCAAGATCACCCAGATCCACTTCGCTGTTCATGTTTACCCTGACCGGGTATGCCAAGGTGACCTTGTTATCCTCGAAACGGCGTAGAATCTCTGTCACGAAGAATGACTTGGATGGCCTCATCTTCCTCGCGTTCCCCACGTAGTACCGGATTTCCATCACGACCTCCTGGTCACCGAAACCCCTGAGGACCACCTCTGGAGGCTTTGGCTCCTGCACGATGTCCGGGTGGTTCTCAGCGATGTCGTTGACTATCTCTTCAGCCTTGGTTACATTGGACCAGGTGGCAGTGAGGCCTAGCCTAACGCGGACACGCAGCTCCATGTCCGAGCTGTGGCTGAAGTTGGCAACTGCGTCCTTGGTCAGTAGCTTGTTGGGGATGGTTAGGAGCACCCCGTCGGTGGACCTGACCCTAGTGGTCCTGAGGCCGATGTAGGTGACGTCCCCCCATCGGGAGTATATCCCTCCTAGGCTCTTTGGAAGCAGGATTCTCTCCCCCTCCCTGAACGGCCTGTCAATGATGATGAATATCCCGGCAATTACGTTCTCAACGGTGTCTTGGGCAGCGAAGGCCAACGCTAGACCCACGAAACCAAGGCCGACCACTATCCCAGTGACGTTGATGCCGAACTCGTCTGCCGAGGTTAGAATCACCAAGGCCCATAGGGCCACTCCCGCTATTCTGTACAGGAATTTTTCCAGTGCATCGTCAAGCTCCACTTTATCGAGGATTTTCCTCAGGTACCCCTTCACAACCCCAATTAGGGGAATGCCGAGAACCAGGATTAGAACTCCAGATGCCGGCCCCGCCGATAGTGCGTCGGAGGCGCAAGATAGGGAGGGCTCTAGCTCGTTTGGCAAGTCATCAAGGCAGTTAGGCATGCACCCTCCATTCGGAGGGAGGCACAATAGTGTAACTACCCCATTCGTTCCTTTGTGTGGGTTCTAGACCCACTCGTCTATCGGGGCGGTCAGCTCTCCGCCCGCCTCTCCGGTGTTCACGACTCCACGAGGCTCTACTAGCATCACCTTGCACTCTGAGTCAGCGCACGGCTTGTGTCTTACTCCCTTGGGCACGACGTACATCTCCCCCTCGGACAGCTCCACGGCCCCTTCCTCGAATTCGATCCTCATGCTACCCTCGATAACGATGAACGCCTCGTCTGTGTGCGAGTGCTCGTGCCAGACGAACTCCCCCTCTATCTT
>CAYPWN010000084.1:0-5202 GCA_964414525.1 uncultured Candidatus Poseidoniales archaeon
CGGGGAGGAAAGCTTTCTGCAATCAAAGATGCATTCAGGAACGCGAAATCCATCGGAGCTTCTGTCGACACAATCAAAGGATCGAACGCTCTATACAGTAGCCAAAACAGAAACGAGCCGACGAATACCGTTTCAGTTAAAGCAACGCTTCTCCATCTCGTTTTGAAATACAGCACCAATCTTGTTTTATCGACTAGAAACGTGGCCGCTCCTATCAGGCCTAATCCCAAAACTATCAACATCCCTGTCATTCTGGTAGTAGGGAATATACCGAAACTTCCTCCTATCCAAGTCACATATCCAATCACCATCAGCGACAAAGATTTTGAAAAGGCGTAGCCCTTGTCTGGAAGCCTATGAAATAGTCTAAATGATACAGGCACGGCCGACAGGCCTAGTGCCTGGAGTACTACCAACCAATATACCGTGTCAAGGAACACTTATACACACCTAGCAAGAACGATTTGTAATTACCTGCCGTATAACAGAGATCTCCGGCCTGGACTATATCCACTGCTGTACGTCAACGAGTATTTATCCTTGTTGTTAACATCCCTGATATTCATGGTCAGGATTCAAGTAAAGAATCAACAAACGAGTCAGGGTCAAACACAGCTAGATCATCCATTGATTCTCCCGTGCCAATCAACGCAACAGGAAGTTTCAATTGATCTGAAATCGCCAAAACAATACCACCTTTTGCGCTGCCATCCATTTTTGAAAGCAAAACACCATCACACCTTACCGACGCAGAAAAAGTCTTTGCTTGAATCACCCCATTCTGGCCAGTATGGGCATCGATAACCACCAAAGTACAATGAGGAGCCCCTGGTATGATCCTGGACACCACCTTATGAATTTTCTCAAGTTCTGCCATCAAGTTGCGCTGATTATGCAAGCGCCCTGCGGTATCAAGTATCAACACATCGGCGTTGCGAGCCACGGCTGCGTGAGCAGCATCAAATGCTACCCCCCCAGGATCTGACGTAGCATCATTAGTGATAACCGTACACCCTACTCTCGAACCCAGAATTCGCAATTGCTCTGTAGCGGCTGCACGAAATGTGTCCGTACCTGCAAGTACAACATTCTTGCCTTGTTGCACAAACAAATGAGCTAGTTTTCCAACTGAGGTAGTTTTCCCAACCCCATTTACACCAACAACGGATATCACAGCTACCCCTTCTGCGGTATCAACAAGGCTATCTGCATTTACTGATCCTTCATGCGAAAACTGAACTAGCTGAATCAGCCTCTCACGGAATAGTTGTTGAAGTTCCACCGAAGATCCAGTACTCAAGTGCTTAGCAGAATCGCGTAAATCCTGAACCAGATTCAGTGCTAATATTGGCCCAACATCGGCCGATATTAGCAACTCTTCCATCTCATCCCAAAATTCATCCGTTACTTCACTTTTCTTGAGATGGGAAACTATATTGCCAAACCAAGACTTGCGCGTACCTTCAAGCGCTTTAGCAACCTTACCTTCATCTTCAGAATTGCGTTTTATGAAATTGCCAAGTTTCACTAACTACCTCTCTATCAAACGGTCAATAAAAGCCACTGTCACCCCTGAAAAGGACTTGTTGTGGCGAGTAACTCAAGTGCCTGCCTTGCAGCTTCTTGCTCAGCTGAAGCTTTGCGAAAGCCGGTACCCTTAGACAGCAAAACTCCAGCTATCGAAACTTCAACCTCAAATACCCGCGAGTGGTCGGGACCGCTTTCAGAAACGGTGCGATAAACTGGGGACCCATTCTTGACAGACGCTTCACTAGCCTGAAGCAGAGATTTCGAGTCACCTTGCGCACCACCAGAATTAAGAACATCCAAGCGAGATTCCATATGAATTAAAAGCCAGTTTCGCGTCCAGTTATACCCTTTGTCTAGAAAAACTGCCCCTACCACTGCCTCCAACGCATCCGCAAGGTTCGATGCTCTCTCTCGTCCTCCATTAGCACTTTCTCCCTTACCCAAGAATAAATAATCGCCAATACCTATCTGGGCAGCGATAGCGCATAGACCATCCTTGTTGACCAGAGCTGATCGTAATGCAGTCATCTCCCCCTCAGATGCTTGAGATTCATGCAGGTATATCATCTCAGTCACCACGGCTTCAATGACTGCGTCACCAAGAAATTCTAGCCTTTGATTCGAGGAAACGTCCGCGTCAGTATTCTCATTAATCCACGACGGATGGGTTACAGCCATCCGAAGCAATGATGGCTGATCAAAATCCACCCCAAGCACTTTTTGCAACAATCCTATCGATTTTCTTCTAGTCATAATTAACCTATGGAGAACCAACTGTACGAGTTGAATCCAAATCAAGCATTACAAGAACATTATAACAGGCACACCATATAGGCTTATTAGGGTATCCAGGGATAGCCTTATACCAGCACAGAATGTTGCTTCTAGTATGGCGATGTACTATGGTTCAGCACAGAGGTTTATCCAATGAGAGCCAACCCATTGTCTGATACCGACGGCCCATTATCACAAAATACCCGTAAGTTGCTACAAACTGTTGGGGAAATAGCCGAGTCAGAAGGGATGCGCCCCTACCTGGTAGGAGGAGCAGTAAGAGACTCACTACTAGAAAAGCCAATACACGACCTCGACCTATGTGTAGAAGGCCATGCTCCAGAACTAGCGAATACGATTGAACGCAACCTTGGCGCGATAATTTCAATGCAATCGCAATTCCTCACCGCCCGCATCGAACTTGATGGAACAACTATTGATATCTCAACGTGTCGGGAAGAATCATATTCAGAACCGACGGTGCTTCCACACGTTCAACCTGCATCGATTGATCATGACTTAGCGAGAAGAGATTTCACAATTAATGCCATGGCCATCGACATATCGCCACAAAGATGGGGAACATTACTGGACCCATTCAACGGCACCGTAGATCTGAAAAACCGTAATATCCGTAGCCTTCACGAAAATAGTTTCGCTGATGATCCCACCCGGATATTCAGGGCACTCCGATATTCTCTACGACTAGACTTTAACATTTCACCGTCCACAATGCATGACATTGAACGGCATGGACATTATATTAGCCAACTCAGCTCGGACAGACTTATCGCTGAACTGAGAAAAATTTGCGCAGAACCAAGGTTTAACGACATCTTTACCTTAGCGCAGACACTAGGAATTATGGCCAGAATCCACCCGAGCTTCAGATGGCCCACAGAGCAAACAATCGCAACTAATGAGGCATTAAATAACGGCTTATCTCAAGAAGATATATTCCTTGCAACTACGGGTTATTTTTTCCCTGAACATGATCAGATCAATGCATTATCGGACAGAATAACCAATTCTATCAGGTCTCGAGACTTATTGTTAAACGCAGCAGCAATCAAGTCTCTCGAAAACTATTTGACAGAACCACACCTATTGGCCAGCATCATTCACCGGCACCTCAGCATATATCAGGACTATAGTCTCAATGCGGTGAAAGCGGTAACCAACAATGATGCCTTTGCTCAAATACTAAGCCGCGAACTCAATGAATTTCGCCTCGTTCAGACCAACCTTACGGCTAGGGACCTTTTAGAGATCGGTGTTCCGGAAGGACCAGCAATTGGATCCCTGTTGGGAATTCTTCTCACCAATATCCTAGACAATCCTACAACCACGCGGGAAGAAGAGGTCACGATAGTCACTGAGTGGATGCATAACCCATCAAACAACCATTAATGCATCCAGGCGTCGGGAAAGCCAAGCCTACTTCCCCGAAACTTGCTCTGAACGACCCCACTCAAATAAATATTGCTGCGCGTAGCCTGAAAGCATGCCAAAGCGATCAAAGGCCCATTCCCTAATCTCTTTGTCAGGAGGCATTTGCCCTCCAAAATACAGCTGAGACACCGCCCGGCGAACCCATCTATCAATTGGAAAGGCATCAAGACGATCTAGTGAATACAGCAAAATACAGTCTGCGACTTTGGGCCCTATACCTGGAAACGACTGCAGGAACTGTCGCGACTCCTGCAGACTCTGTGTTTCCATGAGGCTAAAATCCAACATCTCGTCGCGCAACTGGCGGGCAGTGCCTATCAAATATGGTGCCCTGAATCCTACTTTTAGAGACCGCAGGATCTGCTCATTTGAATCCGCAATGGACTTAATCGAAGGGAACCCATGATCCTTTCCTCCATTCATTAGGGCAATCTCACTACCAAAGTATTGGCACATACTAGCCACGTTCGTTCTGATCTTAGGAATATTAGAATCAATAGAACAAATATAACTCACCATGCATTCCCATGGATCTTGCCTCAATATGCGAATCACCCCTACATCACGGACTAATGGAGCAAGAATACTATCCTCGCTCAGACCTGACTGAATCGCCGCAGAGTTTTCATCAACTCGAAAGTATGAATTCACATACTCCACTAATGAATCACCACTCAAGCCAGAAATCGATGAACTGTTCAGTACCTGAACGGTGAACATATCCGGTGAAAGCTCTACTTCAAGTACTAAACCTCCAATAACGCCACGATACGTGTTTCCCTTAACACCCCAACGAAATGCCTGCCCCCCCATAAGGGCTAAATGAAGATCGAAATCAGCTTTAAGTGTAATAAGCCCCAATTTGTATCCTCGTACAACCGAATATCTATTTAACTAGACATCCAAATCAAATCCGTGCTTCCACTTTCCTGACAACCAAGCTCTTACATCTATATCAAGTTCTTCAAGCCTTGGGGAAACCCTGGTGCAATTTGGCAATGACTCGATGAATTTCCTACCATATCCTCTTGAGCTAATCCTTTCATCCAGAACAATAACTGCACCGAAATCTTCAGCAGTTCGTATCAGGCGACCAAATCCCTGTCGGAAGCGAATAACTGCATTGGGCACTGAGAAATCCATAAATGGATTGCCAAATAACTGCGAACGTGCAGCAACAATAGGATCAGTAGGCACATCAAACGGTAATCGGGCAATAATCACTAGTTGAAGCTGTATTCCAGGAATATCAACTCCCTCCCACAAACTATTTGTACCCATTAAGACTGCCTTACCCGCATTCTTGAACGATGTCACTACCCTTTGAGCCGAACCATCAATACCCTGCGCGAAAACTTCCACTCCTATCGCATTAAGGCGCTTCGCCACCAATCGATGAACGCCCCTCATAGAACTATAGGAAGTGAAGAGAACCAAACAACGCCC
>CAYPWN010000085.1:0-5132 GCA_964414525.1 uncultured Candidatus Poseidoniales archaeon
GGCAAAGCTCTCCACCAGCAAGTGGGACAGGGAGAAGATCGAGAAGAGAGTCGGGAAGCTGACCGGTGGGGTAGCAGTCCTCAAGATTGGGGCCGCCACCGAGACCGAGGTCAAGGAGACCAAGGCGAGGGTGGACGACGCCCTGAACGCTACCAGGGCAGCCATGGCCGAAGGGGTCGTGGCCGGCGGGGGAGTCACCCTGCTCAGGGCCCGGGAGGCCCTGAGGGGCCTCGCAGAGTCGGCCGATGGCGACCGAGCAATCGGGATCAACCTGGTCTACGACGCCCTAGCCGCCCCAACTTGGCAGATCTCCCAGAACGCGGGGGCCGACGGCGACGAAGTGATCAAGAAGATACTGTCAAACGACGACGAGAACTACGGATTCAACGCAAGAAGCGGAGAGTACGTGGACATGGTCGAGGCGGGTATCCTGGACCCGGCCAAGGTCACCAGGAACGCCCTCGAGTCCGCTGGGTCGATTGCCGGGCTGGTCCTCACCACCGAGACGCTGATCGCCGACGACCCGGACCAGAAGGAGGACGCCCCGGCCATGCCAGACATGGGCGGAGGAATGGGCGGCATGGGCGGCATGGGGTTCTAGGCCAATCGCAGGATTGATGCCAGAGCCCCCACTAGCGCAGCCGCCTCAATGACGACAATGGGTGACCGAGCTTAGGCGCTGACGTGCCCTATGAGTACCGAGAGGCACCGATTAGCAAGCGAGTTGAAGACGTACGGGTCCCTCCGGACGCACATGGGAGGGGCCACAAGGGCGCTGTGCCTGGTTTCTATTCTCGTGGCTTCCACACTGAGCAGCGGGTGCCTCGCCCTCACCATACAGCGCGAGATCATGGAGAGCTGGAGGGATCCCCCCGTGTACATCGACGAGGACGTCACCGTAGGCTGGTCGGAGACCTTCGAGACCGGGACTGAGCTCGACTCCGTGCTCTACCAGAACGAGACGAACCTGATTTTCGACGAGACTGTCTCCAAGCTCGTAATCAACTTCAGGGCCCAGTTCCCCTACTCGGGGACCCTCGAGGACCTGGTAGGCAACGAGACGAACGAGGTCAGGTACGTGGAGGCAAAACTCTGGGCCCCCAACACGAAGAGCGCAGGGGGCGACCCATTCTGGCAGGTCAAGGCGACCCAGGACTACCCCGGAGAGAGGTTCGAGTGGAACACCGACTTCGTAGACGGAACGTGGGTCCTGGAGGTAGAGGCGAGGGGTTGGGGCATCACCACTCCGGTAGAGCAGCTCTCCTTCCACGACTCTTTCGACCTCTACGCAACCATCACCAAGCCATGCGTTCACTTCCCCCACTCACACGAGATCAGCGAGGACGGCGAGCTTGAGTGCACGTTCCTATCCACTCTCGAAGACTGAGCCCAAGTCCGCCAGGGCCGCTGCGCAGCGCTTATCAATCATGGTCAGGTCGCCGCGATGCCGAGGAAACCGAATGTCGGAGAGCACGTCCCCACTTGTGTCGCTGGATGTGTACGAGCGGCACGCCGTCCACATAGGCACCAACCAGAAGTCAGCGGACATGAAGCAGTTCCTCGACACCATGCACCAGGACAGCAGCGGGCTCCACATCATCGACGTCAACCAGACGGACTCGAGGATCAGGGTCGTCGCGAACTTCCTCTCAAACTTCGAGTCGAAGAGGATACTGGTAGTCAGCGCCAGGCAGTACGGGCAGAGGCCCGCTAGGAAGTTCGCGCAGTCAATCGGGGCCAAGCACATCGTGGGCCGATTCATCCCAGGCACCCTGACCAACCCACGCCTCAGGACCTACATCGAGCCAGAGGTCATCCTAGTGACCGATCCCGCCGCCGACATGCAAGCCCTCTCCGAGGCCGTGAAGTCGGGCCTGCCCGTCGTCGCCATCTGCGACGCTAACAACAGGTTGCGCAACGTCGACCTCGCCCTCCCCGCGAACAACAAGGGACGCAGGTCCCTCGCTCTCGTGTACTGGCTCCTCTCCCGGGAGATACTCAAGTCGCGAGGCACCGTCAAGAACGACATGGAGTGGGAGCTGGCCGAGGACGTCGCAGACTGGGAGTCCACGTTCTGAGGCCTCGACGGCCTCAAAGGCAACCACTAGGCCCCGTGATCATGCACTCCCCACGCCATCCGCTGTTCCTGGCCCCCATGGCGGGAGTCACCGACCTGGCATACCGGATACTGGCTAGGGAGTGCGGGGCCGACTTCACGGTCACCGAGTTCACAGCCGCCTCCGGCCTGACGAGGAAGAACGCCTACTCGTGGCTGAAGGTGGAGAGCGACCCGCGGGAGTCCCCATTCATACCCCAGATTTTCGGCGGGATCACCGAAGAGATGGTGCAGACGGTAGAGATGCTCCAGGACAGGGCCGATGCCATCGACATCAACTTCGGATGCCCTGCACCCAAGGTGTGCAGGAACGACGCGGGCGCCGCCCTGCTCAGGGACCCGGACAGGGTCGTCAGCATGGTCAGGGCATGCATCGACGTTGCAGAGGTCCCCATCACGGTGAAGATGAGGCTAGGGACGGGAAGCGGCCCGAACACGGCGCTGGAGATATGCGAGAGGCTCGAGGACGAGGGGGTCGCGAGGATATGCGTCCACGGAAGGACCCTGAGGCAGAGGTACTCGGGGGAGGCCGACTGGTCCCAGATAAGGGAGATAGTAGACTCCGTGCGGATACCGGTGATAGCCAACGGCGACGTCACCGACTCCTCGTCCGCCTCTGAGTGCCTGGAATCCACGGGAGCGACCGGCCTGATGATCGGGCGGGGCGCGATCGGACGGCCAACCATATTCCACGAGATCAAGAGGGACCTTGGGTGGACGAGCGACCCCCCTCCGTGGGGAGATGGGGACGACGCAGTAGCGCGCCATTGGTGCTGGAACAGGTACCTGGAGCTGTGCAGCGACGTCTACCTCGACAGCCCAAACAAGAACCTGAAGAGGCATGCGGTTTCCTTCACCAAGGGCCTCCCTGGGGCCTCTTCCATGAGGGTCGAGCTACACCGCGAGGGCGACCAGAGGGAACTCGGCAGGATGGTCTCAGACTACCTTGAGGAACTGGCGTCCCCGAATGCCGCTGCGGCAGCCTAGCCACCATGCATCATGCGGATAGGCCGAACCTATCCATGACCTGCACCATCACGAAGTACCCCGTCACAGTGCATGCAAGCCCGGCAGCCAGCGCCGGGTAGAAGTCCCACTGCCTCGACTCGATGAGCCACGGCATGACGATGAAAATTAGCAGGGACGGGATTACGAGCCAGACTATGTCCCTGGCGAATTGGGAGATCTCTATCGCGGTCTGGCCCTCGTGGAACATCATCATCATCGAGAGCACGCTCACTATGGGGATCGAAGCAAGAACGGCCGCTATCAGGGTGCTCCTCTCGGAGACCTGGGCCACTGAGAAAATTATCAGGGCGGTGAGCAAAATCTTGCCAGCGTCGAACGCCCAGCCCATGCTCCTGCTAGGCTCATGCGGGCTTTGAAGAATTTGCTGGGGCAGAATACGTCAGAACAGGAATGGGCCAAGTACCAACCAAACACCAAACGCAGACCCAGCAATCACGTGTAACATGAAAACGGACTTATTCTCCTCCCTGGTGCCCCATGCAAAGGTCTTGCTGAACAGACCTACGGGGCCCCGAAGCCACACCTTCTGATTCAGCAGGCAGAATCCCACGTAGGCCAATATCGCCATGCCCACGACGATTCGTGCGATCTCGATAGTCGTCAGATCCACGTTCGCCCGTCTGGGTGGCGCCTAATGATATAGCGCTCGCAGCTCAAATCCAAACCTAATTGGAGGGGTATGCTTCATCATACTCCGGTGGGAAAGCAATCCACCTAATCAATAGAAAGTTGATGTAGCCGAAAACACAGGTATTAACGAACCATGCAAGTGTGTGGTGCATTAGAAAGACCTCAACCATCAGATAATGAAATGATGTTGTGACCACTAGTTGCCCCGTATATGTCCAAAAGGCGCGATTCAGACTCCTGAAGTAGGAAAATGTAGAGTTGAATGTGAATCTGTAATGCATAAAGTGCGCTTCTACATTCCCTATTGCACACGAAACCGCCCAGGCGGCTACCGCTGTGTGGGATGGCCAAAGATCGACCCAATACAGGAACTCGTAAAGCACCAAAGCGAAGGTAGAATTTACAATCCCGACAATGTTGAATCTGAGGAATTCATGGAGCATGACCCTGAACGTCCAACCCACATCCTCGATCCTCTCGCGCATCCCCCACATTGGCAACCCCACGGAAACAGCCGAAAAAAACCCATAGGCGAATGCGAATCACAGTAACCGTTAGACTGCAAATCTGATATCCCGAGCGCTCCAAATATCTTCGTGGATACCGAAGTGTTCCTACTGCTGATGCTGGTGGGTGTGTTCGCCGGATTTGTCGATAGTGCAGTAGGAGGGGGCGGGCTGCTTCGCCTTCCCGCGATGCTAAGTGCGGGATTGCCACCACACGTTGCTCTGGGGACGAACAAATTTGCATCAGCGGCCGCTGCTGCAATCGCGAGTGCAAGGTATCTGCAGAGT
This sequence comes from uncultured Candidatus Poseidoniales archaeon, assembly GCA_964414525.1. Lineage (GTDB taxonomy): Archaea > Thermoplasmatota > Poseidoniia > Poseidoniales > Thalassarchaeaceae > UBA36. The sequence goes on from CAYPWN010000085.1 coordinate 4,570, forward strand.
GAAATTGTTCCAAGAAAGGCGGCTTTCATTGGGTGGTTATTGATGATTCTATTCTCCATTATCGGGGCCAAGGTGGTGCTTTCAATCAGCGCCGATGTCGTGCTTGCGATCGTCATCATTGTCCTCTCGGCATTGTTTCTGTATGTCTTGTTCAATCCTCAATTTGGAAAGGAAGAAGAGATCAAGGAAAAGAAGGTAATTCCAGTGACTGTAGGCATGGGCGCTGGATTAGGATTCTATGAAGGATTTCTCGGACCTGGCACTGGTAGTATGCTGATGGCGGGTTACATCAAAGGCGCTGGTTTTGGGATGGACAGGGCAGCCGCCACGGGGAGGATTCTGAATTTTGGAGGCAACATCGGCTCCTTTGCGATTTTTGCATTGGCTGCATCTGTCAACTATGAAGTCGCAATCCCATTTGCTTTAGCGAATATGATCGGGGGGTTCCTAGCACCCGGATATGTTCTGAAGTACGGCTATTCTCTTCTTCGGCCAATGTTCTTAATTATGGCAGCAATTATGATTTCGGCCCAAGTTGTGAGTTTTGTCAGCTAGCTCATTGG
>CAYPWN010000086.1:0-5080 GCA_964414525.1 uncultured Candidatus Poseidoniales archaeon
CTTCCCGACTCTCTTCTCGATCTTCTCCCTGTCCCACTTGCTGGTGGACAGCTTCGCCTGGCCCCTCAGGAGCTCTGCCCTCTCCTCGGTGGCCTTCTTGTCCCCTCCACCGCCAACTATTGTGGTCTTGTTCTTGGCGACTATGACTCGATCAGCGCTCCCTAGGCTGGATGGCCCCTGGGCCTTCAGATCGGCGCCCTGGTCCTTGAAAAGGGGGCTAGCACCCGTGAGCACTGCTATGTCCTCGAGCTGCTCTGCGATCTCGTCCCCGAATCCGGGTGCCTTGACTGCGACGGCCTTGACCACCTTGCTGACTACGTTCAGTACCAGGGTTGCCAGAGCCTCTCCCTCTATGTCCTTGGCGACTATCATTAGCGGCCTCTTCTGCTGCACGCTTGCCTCCAGTGATGGGAGCAGGTCCTGCGCAGAGTTGATCGTGTGGTCCGTGAGGAGAACGAGAGGGCTGTCGTGGACAGACTCCCGCTTCTCCCTGTCAGTGATCATGTAGGGACTCATGTACCCCTTGTTGAACTCCATACCCTCGACCACGTTGAGCGATGTCTCGATCGACTTGGCCTCCTCCACGGTGATGACCCCCTCTCGGCCGACTGCGTCAACTGCCTCGGCGATCAGGGTCCCGATCTCCTCGTCGTTGTTTGATGCTATCGTGGCCACCTGCTTGATCGTCTCGCCGGTCTCCACAGGGACCGCCCTTTCCTTGAGGGACTCTACCACGGCCTCTATCGCTAGGTCGAAGCCGGCCTTCAGCTCCACCGGGCTTGACCCCGACTCCATGTTCTTGAGTCCGTGGTGGCAGAGGCTCTGCGCCAGGATCGATGCCGTGGACGTGCCGTCTCCTGCGTTGTCCTGCGTCTTGCTGGCGACTTCCTGGATCAGCTTCGCGCCCATGTTGGCGAACGGTTCCCCGAGCTCTATGTCCTTGGCGATTGTTACCCCGTCGTTGATTATCGACGGGCTACCCCACGACTTCTCCAAGACGACCGTCCTGGCAGCGGGCCCTAGGGTTACCTTGACCGCGTTTGCCACGGTGTCTATTCCCTCTAGCAGTCTTTCTCTGGCTTCCTCTCCGTATACTATCTTCTTAGCTCCCATTTTTCTCACCCCATTACCTTGGCTTGGATGTCCTCCTCCTGAATCAGGAGGTAGTCGACGCCCATCCACTCCATCTTAGTCCCGCTGAACTGCCTGTATATCACGCGATCGCCGACCGAGACGCTCTTCGCGTCCGGGCCGACCGCCTCGACCTGTCCTACGTTCATCTTTTCCCGGGCCTCCTCTGGAAGGAGCAGACCGGATTCGGTCTTCTCCGGGGCGTTCTCCATTGCTAGCAGCACCATTTCTCCTATCGGTTCTATTCCTACTCCCATGAGTTCATCTCCAAGTGTTGACTTTGCGGATTTTTGGTCTATTTTAAACTCAACGAATTGGTCACAGCAGGCGGTTTGTCGATATGTGGAACGCTACTCTTCCTCTTCCGGGCTGTAATTGAGCGTAGGGAGCCGTTCCATGGCTATCGGGGAGGCCAGTACCAGCAGAATAGTGAGGGTCAGGTACGTCCACGACTTCACGGTGACTGAGCCCGCCGCCCCGGTGGTCAGCAGCTTGATCGAGCCGACCCATGGTATCTCTGACGAGGCGACCCCCACTACCCACTCGTCCCTGACAGGCTGGACCGGGTTCCCCTGGAAGTCGACGAGTCCGCCCCCGTGGCCCTGGGAGTTCGCCGAGGGCTGGTCGATCATGCAGCCTCCGAAGTTGTTGTCCCCCGAGGTCAGGAAACCAGCATGCTCCGGCTCCCAGGACTCTATCCTAAGCAGGTAAGTCCCCCCGTGGTACGAGCATTCTATCCCCAGGGTCCACGAAACGCTCTCGACGTTCCTCAGCGATGTCCCAGGAACGTCCCATCCGGACCCGTTTTCCACGGCCTCAAGCAGCGCCCTGTGAATCACCGGGGTGTCCGTCCCCCCGTTCTTGCGGTAGATGATCACGTCTCCCGGCATTCCATGGGACTCGTGGCCGAAGTTCTCGTTCCCCTCCTGGGTCGCCTCGGCGAAGGTCACCACATCTGACCTGTCTTTGCTCATGACCATGATCAGGTCGCCTGGATCTATGTGCCCGTAGGATCCGTCGTCGTCGTGCATCATCGACTTAGACTCTACGACCACCATCGGAGGGAAGGACCCAGTGGAGGCCCACATCGAGCCAAGGAGAAGGACTACGAGGCCCCCGGCGAGGAGGGCCTCCCTGGCCCATGAAACCCTCCCAGTTAACGCCCCGTGATCGTCTATTTCCGCACTGGTGGGTCCCTGCTCCGACACCTCATTCCTCCTCGGAGACGTCCTCTGGTGCCTTCTCGGCGGGTGCAGCTAGCTTGGCGTACCTCTTCGGGACGTTGATCCCAATCCTCTCATAGAGCTCCTTAAGCTGCAACTGGAACCCCTTTCCTAGGAGGTCTGCAGCAGTCTCTGCCTCCTTCCTCAGTCGCATGACCTCTGCTCTGGAGTCCAGCCTCAGTATATCGGACAGGACCTGCTTCTTGCCGTAGAAGTAGAAGAACTCCGGAGCCACGAAGAACATGGCTGTGGCGCCACCTACGAGGCACACCCAGGCCAGAGTGACCATGCTCTGGCTGCTGGCCTCCTGGGCGAAGTCCATGAAGAAGAGCAGGATGAAAGAATAGAGGAACAGTCCGAAGGAGGTGACCGTCATCGCCGTGTAGGCCTGATAGTGTACCTCGTGCTTGGAGCGCCACCACTTCTTGATGGGCCCGGGGGCCTTGGTCGTGCGTCGCGCCATGTTACCAGCCCCCGCGCCGCACTCATATTGTTAGTGCCTTTCGTCTTCTGGGGTACCAAAATCAGGGGGCAAGCAATATCGGCGGCCTTTCGCTGCGCTGTTACGTGCTGATAGGCCTGACAGGGAGAAACGCCTCTGGGAAGTCCACTTTGGTGGGCTGGTTCTCCGAGAGGGGCCTTCGAAGCGTGTCGTGTTCCGACTCGATCCGAGCATGGCTGTCCGACCAAGGAGTGGAGCCCACCAGGGATGCCCTGATCGAAGGTGGCAGGGAGCTCAGGAGGAGGGGAGGGGGGGGCGTCCTCGCTGAGATGCTACTTGATATCCTGGACGGGGATGACGCCGTGGTCGACTCGATAAGGACGCCAGCTGAGGTGGAGGCCCTGAGGAGCAGGGGCGATTTCGTGCTGATCGAGGTCAGGGCGGACGAGGGGGCGCGTTGGGGCAGGATGGTCGACAGGGGGAGGTCGGGCGACCCCACCGAGAAGTCCTCCTTCCTCGCTCAGGAGGCCGCAGAGGCGAAGGCTGAGGACGAGGCGGGCCAGGCTCTCGATGCAACCGCCAGAATGGCGGACGTCAGCGTCCTGAACGACGGGACCCTGGAGGACCTCGAGACCAAGCTCGAGGAGATATGGTCTGGCCTCTAAGCTGACCTGACGCTGATGCCGGCCTCTTCCATCATCGACGCGGACAGCTCGAAGTCTGCCTTCCAGCGATCGGGGATTTCGATGTCCTCGGGGTACACGACCTCAACGATTCCGGCCTGTATCAGGGATCTGGAGCACCGCGTGCAAGGTGGCCATGTCACGTATGCGACGCAGCCCTTCAGGGAGACGCCGATCCTCGCGGCGTGCATGATTGCGTTCTCCTCTGCGTGGCATATCAGGGGTATCTTCTGGTCCCTGTCGTCGAGCCTGGCGGAGTCGTCCTCGATACCCCTGGGGAAGCCGTTGAACCCAGTCGACCTGATCTCCCTGTCCTCGCCGACCACCACGCACCCTACCTTGGTGGAGGGGTCCTTGCTCCATCCCGAGATGTGCCTTGCCAGTTCTATGAACCTGACATCCCACTTATCGCTCACGGGCCCCGTGTCAGGTGGCTGGGTAATCATCCTTCGGTTCGTTTCCCTGGAGGGTGTATTGTGAGGGCGTCCCAGGGATCGGACCCCTCCCTACTCAGAGACTCCTCGATGACCTGGCCGACCAGGTACACGCTGCCTGTGACGTACACCGAGCACCCTAGGTCGCTGGCAACCTTCGAAGCTTGGTCCATGGCCCGCGCGGGGTCGGGGACTACCTCGGGCCTATCGCCGCATATCGATTGCATCTCTGCAGCTAGCTCCTCGGCTGGAACGGTCGGTTTCCTCCCCCCGTGAACCTCAGTAACGATGCAATGGAGCCTGCCTGAGGAGTCGGACAGCGGGAGTATGGTCTCCGGTAGGCTGCCCTTGTCTGTCATCCCCAGCACCAGCACGTGCTCACTACCCGAGATCCTGGCTAGGTCATGGGCCATGCTCTCGGAGTTGTGCGCGGCACTCAGGTGGCACTCGGCCCCAGACCAAAACGAGCTCTCGTGGGTCCTCCCGGCCCACCTGACGGGAGAGTCTAGAGCCTCCCAACCGATCATGGAGCCGATCTCCAAGGCCATTTCCCGGGAAACTAGCTGGGCGTCCGAGCCCGATGGTGAGAACCAGACCACGTCCTGGCCGGCCACACCCTCGATAGTCCCCCTCACCTCGGGGTCTTCGTGCTCCAGGCAGACCAGGGGGGCCCCTTCCTTGTGGATGCCTGCTTTCTCGAACGCGATCTCAGAGAGGGTGCTGCCGAGGATCTCAGAGTGGTCCATTGAGATGGTGGTGATTGCGCAGATGTCGGGCTCGACCAGGTTCGTAGAGTCCAGCCTGCCTCCCAGGCCTGTCTCCACAATCGCCCTGTCAACGCCAGAGCGGGAGAACGCCAGCATTGACGCCAAGAATGTTGCCTCGAAGTACGTGGGCTCTATCCTAGGCTCGATGAGGCTGGCGGCACGGACCTCTTCGAGGAAAAGGCCGAAGGCTTCGGGCCGCACTGGCGTGCCGTCTATCCTCGCCCTCTCCTCGACCTTGATCAGGTGAGGGGAGGTGAATAGGCCGATCAGCTCCCCGTTCCTGGACCCTAGAGAGGACAGGTGCGCGCACAGGGACCCCTTGCCGTTAGTTCCCGCAACGTGGACGCTAGGGAAGTCGCTCTGGGGGTTCCCGAGCCTCTCCAGCATTTCCGAGCAAGTT
>CAYPWN010000087.1:0-5062 GCA_964414525.1 uncultured Candidatus Poseidoniales archaeon
TCATCGACAGGACTGCAACCGTCGGTGAGGGCTGCATCAGGCCCTTCAAGCGTTCGATGATGTCTGGGTGGTACCGAAGCCAGATGACCCAGACTTGCGACCATTTCGGAATACCCACTGATGTCCCCTTCGGTGACCTCGACGAGGACAGCAAGGACATCATGCTCAATGGCTCAGGGGGGGAGGTAATCGACTTCGAATTCAATTCTGAGAAGGGGTCTTCTTACCGGATGGCTAGGCCATGGGAGGGGGTTTTCTCCCGTCTTCGTCGGACGTACAAGGACACCAGCTCCGAGCGCACTAGATCTAGGCTTTCCTCCTATATGACGGACGAACCGTGCTCAAGCTGTGCGGGCGACAAGCTCAATGAGTCTGTTTGCAGGGTAACTGTTGGGGGCATCAACCTTCCTGGAATCTCAAAGTGCAGCGTACTGGAAGCCCTAGCCGTTGTCCAGAACTGGAGACTTGGTGAGCTAGACGACACTTGGCAGAAGATAGACAGGGAGGCCCCTAGAAGCGTGACTGTGGACTCCACAGAGAGACTCGACGAGCGTTCGATGTACATAGGAAAGGAGATCATTAAGGAAATAGAATCCAGGCTCCGATTCCTGGCTCTTGTAGGGTTGGACTACTTGACTTTGGATCGAAGGGCAAACACGCTCTCTGGCGGCGAGAGTCAGAGGATTCGACTGGCCACACAGATAGGGACTCGCCTCACTGGAGTCATGTACGTACTAGACGAGCCCAGCATCGGCCTGCACCCCAGGGACAACAACAGGTTGCTGGAGACACTTAGGGAGCTTACTGACCTAGGCAACACCCTACTCGTAGTTGAGCATGACGAAGCCACCATGAAGCAGGCAGATTGGCTGGTGGACCTTGGCCCAGGAGCGGGGAAGGAAGGCGGCCATCTAGTAGTGAACGGTACTTTTGACGAGCTTATCTCAAGCGAAGATAGCATGACTGCTGCGTACCTATCAGGAAGGCAGAAAATCCCAATTCCCGACGATAGGGTGACGCCCGTGAAAGACAAGTGGGTTACGATTTCTGGTGCTAGGCAGAACAACCTACAGGACATCGACGTTATGATACCGCTAGGGTGCATGGTGGCAGTTACTGGAGTCTCCGGCTCCGGCAAGTCGTCACTAGTCACCGAAACCCTCGCACCAGCCCTCCTAAGAGAGTTACACGGGTCGGACTCGACACCCGGGGCCATGGACTCGATTTCCGGTTTGGACAAGGTCGACAAGGCCATTGTAATCGACCAATCCCCCATTGGGAGGACCCCGAGGTCTAACCCTGCCACATACACAGGGGCTTTCGGCCCTATTCGAGAACTATTCACACAAACCAAGATGGCCAAGGAGAGGGGTTACATGCCCGGGCAGTTCTCTTTCAACGTAAGGGGGGGTAGGTGCGAGGCATGTAGCGGCGCCGGTTCTTCGAAGCTCGAGATGAACTTCCTTCCTGACGTATGGGTGACCTGCGATGTGTGCAAAGGGAAGAGGTATACGCGGGAGACTCTAGAGGTGAAGTGGAAGGGAAAGACGATTCACGACGTTCTGGAGATGAGCGTAGACGAGTCATGCATCTTCTTCAAGAACCAGCCGAGGATACACAGGATTGTCGAGACGGTCAGGGATGTCGGCCTCGGCTACATCAGGCTCGGGCAACCAGCGACAACTCTCTCGGGCGGCGAGGCCCAGAGGGTAAAGCTGGCTACTGAGTTGCACCGTCCTCCTAGAAAGCATACATTCTACATCCTCGACGAGCCCACCACCGGTCTGGCTCTCTCTGATGTCCACCAGCTAATCGAGGTATTGCTAAGACTGAGGAGGAATGGACATACTGTGATAGTGATAGAGCACCATCTAGACGTAATCAAGTGCGCTGACTGGATCATCGACCTTGGTCCAGAGGGGGGTGAGCTAGGCGGAGATGTCGTAGCCACTGGAACCCCTGACGAGGTGGCTAGGGAGGCTGGCAGCTACACCGGCCAGCACCTGATAGGCATGGTGTGATAGATTCCGGGCCAACCCTTGAGAAGGACCGCCCGAATCGGGGCTCGATGTACAGATCTGGAAACCCCGCGCTCAATGACTCAACATTCGAGAAATCTGCCTACCAGGGAGCCTCTTGGTGGGAGGATTACGAGACTAACATGATGACCATTGAGGGAGTAGCAGAGAAGACCGGGATACTGCTCCTCATCACGACCTCCACAGCCCTAGCAACTGCTTTCTCTATGCCGGAAGCGGCTCCACTGATTCTTGTTGGGTTTCTGGGTAGCTTTATCGTCGCGATAATGGTGGTAATTTCCGGTTCGATGAATCCAGCTCTGATCTGCGTGTACGCAGCTCTCGAGGGCCTATTTCTCGGGGGGGTTACCTGGTTCTTTGAGGGCCCCCTCGAAATGCCAGGAATTGGAATATTGGCCGCCCTCCTTACCTTCCTCATACTCGGAGCCATGATTGCTATCTACAGAGCAGGGCTAATCGCATGGGACAGGAATCTTGCGATAGCTGTTGGCTCATCTGTAGTCGCGATTATCCTGATCTACCTAGTTTCAATAATTGGAGCAATTTCCGGATGGTACCACGTTCCGTACATCCATGGAGCGGGCCCAGTCGGAATTGCATTCTCTCTCTTTGTTGTCGGCATCGCGGCTCTTTGCCTCGTGGCAGACTTCGACTTCATTGAACGAGGTGTGCAAAGAGGGGCACCCAAGAAGTTGGAGTGGAGAGCTGCATTCGGTCTGATGGTAACTCTGACTTGGCTATACTTCGAGATCCTTAAGCTACTAGCCAAGATTGCAGCTTTGAGGCGCTAGAAGATGCAAGTCGAGGCGATACTAGGGCTTACTGCCGCAGGCATAGCTCTCGGTATCATGGAGGGAATTAGGCCCGGACCCCTCCTGACCATGGTAATCAGAGAGACACTAACCGGAGGCTGGTCGGCCGGAGCAAGGGCGGCTTCCGCACCAATCTTCACTGACGGCCCACTCATTGTGGTAAGCGTTCTGCTATCTGGGTGGGTTGCAGAGCAGCCAACACTACTCTTCCTGATATCTATTCTCGGCGCAGGATTCCTCGTATGGTTCGGAGTAGACTGCTTCAGGATTGAGCCCCCCGACCCCGAACTAGGAGAGGCGGTGGTCACCGGGTCCTTCAGGCGGGGCGTCATCACAAATCTGCTCAATCCAAACGTGTACGTCTTCTGGTTCCTAATTGGAGGACCACTGATGGCTTCGGCTGCAGACGAGGAGCCCCTCGCCCCTGTGGCGTACGCCCTCTCGTTCCTGATCTCTATCATTATGGTCAAGATGACGATTGCTTACTTCTTCGATCGTACCAGAGGGGCGCTATCCCCACGAGCCTACAGGGGGGCTCTGGGCATATGCGGATTGGGAATGTTCGCATTCGCCCTTGGCTTCGCATACCAGGCCTATGGATTGCTTCCTGATGCCTTCTAGCCTACAGAGTCTCCGGCCCTCCGAGCGGCAGAGGCTGGAGAGGCAAGTCTCTGAGAGTAGGGCCAATCGACATTGTCCCGTAGATTCCAATCTCCCCTCCTACGTTGTGAGCGTGCCCGAACCAAACCCTACCGTGCTGGTCGATGACTATGTCGTTGAAGTCTCCGAATCCGCCGCACCTGTTGTAGCCGCATCCCTCCGATGTGTCCAAGGGGTCTCCCCAGGCATTCACCTGTACTGTTGTTAGGAGGGGCATGTCACTGAAGGCATCCGTTATCACCGTCAGATAACCGTTCCATGTGTCACCCCCTGAGTCACCTAGGTACCCTAGGGCCACCTTGCCAGCGCTACCAGCTGTAACAACTGGGAATCCGGTTCCGTTCAGGCCAATTGGGGGGGCGATCATAATCGGGTCGCTCCAGGTACCTCCCTCGTCTGTAGAGTAGGAGTAGTAGGGCATGTTGTCGAAGCCCATCCAGAAAGCGTGGACGTTGTCCTCCGAGTCAGTAGCGACTTGCGCCTCCTCGAAGTTCCAAGTTTCAGCAGTACCCGTGGTCTCCGTGGGCAGAGGGTGCTCCGTCCACGTTATACCCCCGTTGGTGCTTCTGTAGATTGAGTACCCCTCTCCTCCGTTGCACCCTCTATTTCCCCTGTAGAAGTTTCCATTCTCGCTTCCGGTGATGTGGCCTGTCAGCCCGCCGCTATCGCAGTTTGATGGCGTTCCGGGAAGCTCCGGCCCCCAAGTTAACCCCCCGTCATTGCTTGCTGAGCAAACTGGGTAAGGGTAGTTTCCATTCACGCAGAAGACCCAAGTGGTTTGATGGAAAGCTGCAGGGTACGGGGACGAGGCTATGGTCTGATGATCCTGGACCGACCATCCCGTCGCTACAGAGGGGCCGGTCCAACTCTGACCCTCGTTGTCGGACCACTCCACGGTCATACCTAAGAGGGCATGCATGTCGAACTTCATTATCCGGTCAGTCCAAGGGTCCACGTAGACGTAGGGGTCATTGCTGTTTGGCACTGGTAAGAGGGCGCTGTAGACGTCCTCGCAGAAGTAGTCGCTGATGTTGGTCATTGCGACCATACCAGAGCACCTGACTATGGCTGTAGACCCAGCTGCACCGTTGCCCCAACTGGTCATGTACAGGTTATCGGTCGACGTGACTCCAATCGTAGGCTCGAAGGTCGTCATCCCAATCCCGTAGTAGGTCCCAACGGCGCATACTGGAGCATTGTCCTCCACTAGGACTGAGGTGCCGTTGAAGAGGTCCGATACCTTAGTGGCGTCAGTGGCGTTTCCGTAGTGATACCACGTCGTGTTGCTGATTGAGCCTCCGTTCTCAGAGCAAACGGCGTCGAAGACACTCACCTCCTCTAACAACTCCTCTTCCTTACCGAAGCACCCTCCCAAGGGAGCCATGATCAGCAGGGACACGATACTCAGGGCTACAACTCGCACGAAGTAGCGGCCGAGCCATTCCTACATCAGTTAAACGGATTGCTGGCTCAGCAACCACGAGGCCCAAGACGCCTCCGAGTGTCGATTTCCCTTTCTTCAAATCACCCTAGCAGTAGGGTTGTGTTTCC
>CAYPWN010000088.1:0-5054 GCA_964414525.1 uncultured Candidatus Poseidoniales archaeon
GCGGCATGATGGACCGAACTACACCACACGAGCGACGAATTCGCGAGATGCGGCCTTCTCATAATCAGTTCTGTTGGGCCTTTTGTTCCTCGGTGTTGCCCAGACCCCTCCACCACGAACTGATTGGGACAAAGGCTGCTATTGATAGAACTCCTGCGACCATCCAGAATACAGGGTCCTCCAACATCTGAATAAATTCCTCACCCCATACGCCGAGAACTACTACTTCCAATCCAAATCTGATCCCCCTTCCAAATAGCCCGGCGATTAGGAAGGTCCTGATATCCATCCTCCCTGCTCCTGCAACCCATGCCAGAGCCTTGTAAGGTATCGGTGAAACTGCAGCTATGAAGACGCCTGCGTCTCCGTATCTACGTGTCAACTCGTCGAGCTTTTTCCTTGTGGAAGGTTTTGCAAGCCTTTCGATCAGTGGCCGCCCCCCGTATATCCCTATTGCATAACCTCCGAGCGACCCGATTACACTGGACAGGGTTGCTACAAGGAATATAGCAATCAGCCCTGATGAGGAGTCTGAATTCAAAACGAGTGGGATAACTAGGAGATCGGGGGGCACTGGCTGAATTGCCGCCTCGGAAGCAGAAACTAAGGCTAAGCCCAACAAACCAAAACCATCTGCCCACTCAAGAACTGGATCGTAGATTCGTTCCAGCATGGCCAATCGTCGGCAGAAGCCAAAATAATCGTTGCTTAGAAAGACATGGCCAGGCAGCAGTAACAGGCCTCTAATCATATCACCGTTCCGAGAGGCCATGGCTGGAGTGGAAGTTCTGGACACGTCGGCGCTAGTAAGCTGGGCAGTTGATGCCCTAGAGGGCGGTTTTGTCGTAGACGGGCAGAGGGAAGAAGTCAATAGAGTCGCTCCGGAAAGGATTCTCGCGATAGAGGCTGCTCGGCTGAATTGGATTACCCCCTCCAATGGCTCACTGAAAGAAGCAACTGAGATAGCCATGGAAACTGGGGATATTGTAGGGCTTTCGAAGACTGATCTCAGCCTGCTAGCACTCGCAATAGAGAAGGGGGGGAGGATGCATACGGATGACTACAGATTGCAGAACCTATGCAGTGTGGCTGGATTAGAGTGGTCTTCTGTTGATTCAGAGGGAATTTCACGAGTTTGGAGTTGGGAGTTGAGGTGTCCGGGTTGCGGGGATGTCCCTCAAGCCAAAAGTAGGACTCTCCGGTCTGACGAAAGCGCCGGAGACTGCAAGAGTTGCGGGTCTGCGCTAGTACTCTCAAGGAAAAGATAGTCACTCTTGCTCCGAGGCAACATCTTCCGTCATTCCGCCCCTATCCATATCCCCTATTGCAGCCATCTCGGAGGCCTCCTTCATCCCCATCTGGAATTCCCCCTTTGCCCTTCCGACGCTTCTGGCCAATTGTGGGATCCTGTTAGCCCCGAAGAGGAAAATGGCAATTACGACTAGTATTACTATCTCAGTTGACCCCACAGCCATGCTATCGTCATCATGAGCAGGCTACATGGTTCAAATGCTTTGGTGCTTTAAGCCATCAACCACCTGAAACGGGGGGGAGGAATGCGACCTCGGCTGCGTCATGGAGGGGTTTGCCCGGTTGATCCTCTATTTTTCCGTCCACTGCTACCCTAAGCCCATTTGAAAGCATCTCTGACAGTTCGAACCTCTCTGCAAGATCCAGAGCGGAAGATCCCTCCTTGAGGGCTACTTCAATCTCCTTGGAGCCAATTTTCTCCGCAAGGGGGCCGAATAGTAGCATCTTGACTTTGATTGCACGACCATACGTGTCCCCATCCGCCATGTTTTTCGGAGCTTGGTCGGACAAATCAAACCACCTGCCCAATTATTAGCCGCCGGTGCAGCAATCTGATACGAATTGTATGATTAGGGCAGTTGTCTTCGACTGCGACGGAGTCCTGTCAGATAATGGATCCTCGTGGCAGAGTATCCACCAGCAATTCGGCACAGGCAGTGACGAGGCTCATCAGCAAACTCTGGAGATGTTCTTAGACGGAGAAATATCTGAAGAGGAATTCGTTGAAAGTGACATAGAATTGTGGAAGAGTGTCCAAACCCAAATCCATAGGGATGACATAATGAGGTGTTTCAGCGGAATTGGACTTATGGACGGGGCTAGGGACGTAGTAGAGGCACTTCAACTCAAGGGAGTTTATGTTGCTATAGTCTCATCGGGGGTTGACCTGTTTGTTGGAGCAATTGCTAGCATGCTGAAAGTCGATGATTGGGCGGCAAATGGTTTTGAGTGGGACGATGGGGGATTTCTGGTTAGGGGCCTACCAACCAGGGTGTACTCCCACAACAAGGGCGTGATGGTGGAAAAGTTGGCTAGGATTAACCGATTCGATGCTTCTGGAATTATCTCAGTGGGCGATTCCAGTACTGACCTATCGATGATGATTGAAGGATCATCCTTCATCGGATTCAATCCCCGTAGAACCAGGGCAGTGGATGCCTTCGAAGAGGCTAGGGTCCCTATTGTCCAAGGCAAAGACCTACGAATGATCTGGCCTCACCTCTTTCCCGGGGAGGAGATTTCTTCCTAGACAAATTGCACCGATTCTGTTGCGTAGGTGTGTAGGTTTACGATTGTCAGAATACAGGGCTTTGGCTGGAAACCTAGCATTCTCTGGAAATCTGTCTGATCTTGCCATGTGGAGCTGTGCACCATCAACGTCCCCTTGTGGTCGCCTACGAAGTGCCCATGCACATGCCCAGTAACGAAGATGTCTGGGACAACGGGGATAACTAGCCTGTCCTCTGGTTCGGGAGAGAGTGGTGTCTTACCACCCCACGAGGGTGCCAAATGTCTTCTTTCGAGCATTGCCCGCATGGCCATCTCCGGCTTAGAGTAAGTTACAGAACGAAGTGTTGCCACATAGTCATCTATGCTCTTTCCGTGGTAGGATAGCACCCTGACGCCATGTAGACTGAAGTCACAAGGATTTCCTACAAACACCGTATTTGAGTAGTCCTGTTGGACTTCTGGATCTAGTGCGGGCTGAGGTTCCGCTGGCCTTACGGCATCGTGGTTCCCAGGGAGCATTACTACGTCCACCCATTCGGGCAACTCCTCGAGCATTTTGGCTAGCTCACCATACTGCGCGAATAGGTCCTTGATTGTGAGATGCCTTTCTTGCCCGGGGTATATCCCAACCCCATCGACACCGTCCCCACTTAGGACGAAGTACTTCACAGTCCTAGCTAGAGGGTCGTTCTTGAACCATTGAATCATCTTATCCCACTGCGGTTCCAGAAAGGTCTTGCTACCGAAATGAACGTCAGATAGGAAAGCTGCTGAGACAGCGGAGTCACGGGATGCCTGTACCTTAGAGTGATTTCCCAAAGGTGGCTTGTGGATGTCTAGAACGATTAGTCGAGGATCCCTGTCTCCGGATGTGAAGAAGCCGCTTACTGCAACTATCTCGTCATCCATCAGCCCATCCATAGAGGCATGCAATGGCGAAGCATCGGAGGGTGGTTTCAGAACGCACCCTATCTGTGTCGTCTCATCCTCGAGAGCAAACATCAGGCTCCCGGTCCTAGCCCACTTGACATCGCTTGCTAGGCCAACAATGGTGATTTCGTGTTCCTTGGAGTTGTATCTCCTCCTATTCCTCCATGCCTCGGAATTCCTGATTGGCCTCCTAGGTAGGGTGCCGCCCGATAGCATCATCTCCCTTATTTGGGAGAGACGGCTTCTGAAGCATGACTGCATGTCGGAGATCTTGCCCTCAGTCGATGAGTTCCCAGTTATGTCAAAATGAATCTCGATTTCGGAGTCCACCTCAGAAGCATCCACAGGGAAGTCTTCTTTGCTGTACCCAGAAGAACTGCGAGGACTCGGAGAAAGGGAAGGTGTGGATGACCTGATCGGTGCCAGAACCCTTCCAATAGGTTGCCCATTTTCTGACTTTGAAAGTGTTGACTGGGAGAGGGCCCTAGTATTTCCGACAGAATCTGTGGATTGAGGTGTCGAGATAGCGAGTAGTTCCTCGACGGTGGTGGAATTGAGGATCCTGACACCCGATGAGTTAGCAGCCTCAATCAGTGGAATTACGCTCTGGAGTGTCTCGATCTTGGAAACTGCACTAGTCTGAACGATTAGGCCGGCTGCGGAGAGTTCCCTGTGTCTCTCCTTCCAATCGGACGAGTGCATGCGCCTTCCGTCCATTCAGGACGCCCTTGATGGTATCGCTGCATTATGGCTGATAGTGAGTTTACTCATCCCAGTCCGTAAGAGATGCCAAGTCTATCTTCTTGAGAGACTGTGAAACAGATCTCTTCTCTGAGCCCCAAGCAACGGCTCCTTCCCATTCCTCGATTCCATGGATTGAGCCATCCTCGTGTGGTTTTTCTGACTCGCTAATCTGAGGCGTGCCACTAAGGGATGCTTCCTCTTTTATCCCCTCATCGACCCTATCTATTGCCTCTATGGCTAATCTCAGAGCAAATGCGGCGAACGATCTCTTGTTATCCAGCCTGTCATTCTCGCCGAAGTCCATCCTCCTCACCAAGAAGTAATCCTCTGCGATCACTGCAACGTGAACGCGTCCGACTTCCTTGCCCTCTGAAGCACCGCTTGGACCGGCAATCCCAGTCACAGCTACTGATACATTTGAGCCCGATTTGTATCTGGCGCCTCTTGCCATCTGGACAGCAACCTTGTGGGACACTGCTCCGGAGTTATCATCGTCAAAGGCCGACTTCTCGACTCCCAACTCTCTCATCTTGGATTCATTCGAATACACAATCCAGCCCTGTTTGAACCAGTTGCTTGCGCCCGATATATCCGTCAGAATAGATGCGATAAGTCCACCTGTGCATGACTCGGCGGTGGAAATTGTCCATTCCTTCTTGGTTAGCCTGTGCTTAAGCCTAGACGCAAGGGCTGCGGCCTCTTCTACCACGAAATTCTGTTATAGCACCTATTTTTGACCTTTTCAGTATTGATTAATAGGGCCATATGGGTCAATTTAGAGTGATTCTCGTTTGGTGGGTCCGGCAGGAATTGAACCTGCGATCTTCGCTTTGTAAGAG
>CAYPWN010000089.1:0-5021 GCA_964414525.1 uncultured Candidatus Poseidoniales archaeon
CCCGTGATCGGGGGCATCACAGAGGTAGTGGTGGAGTGCCCTCCGTTCGACGAGGACGTCCATATCGCGGGACTGGTAAGGCTCCACCTGCTGGCGTCCGCCGTCTTCGACGGAGGCCAGGTTTTCGTCGAGATGCAGGACTCGGCAACCGGGGTCAGGATCGGCCACGCAACCATGGACATACGCTACCACGAGGGGGGGAACGAGCCCACGGGAGTCTTCCCCGGAGAGACGGTGACCATGATGATGGAGTTCCAGGGGATAGACCACCTGCTCCTGGCCGGAACCGGGATCAAGCTGGTGATGACCACTTCGGGCAAGGACTACCTAGCACCGGCATGCGGGGCTGCGTGCCCCGTGCACGTGCACATCATCGACGAGAGTGTGATGTCTCTCCCCCTGATCGACAGGGACGGGTCCAACGTGCTGATCACCCACCAGCGGGAGTAGGTTGATTGGATGGGCCAAGGTGAACGGTGACATGTCCGAGGCCCTCGTCCCCTCAGTTCCTCCCCTGAGCCCCTTCGAGGCGTACACCATCATCCTCGCACTCCCCTTCCTCATGAGGCTCATTTTCGTCGCCCCCCCGCTTCTGGATCTCTCTCACAAGTTCATGCCCAAGGACGACAGGACCCAGCACGCCAGGTGGGCCATTGACAGGATCAAGAGGCTGAACGCGGAGAAGTTCTGGCTGATAGTCCTCAACGAGCTGCTCGCAGTGGTGCTCCCGGGCGCCATCGCCATCGCAGCGCGACTGTACATAGGGCCTATCGGATGGGAGAGCTGGGAGATCCCCTTCCTTGGGCTGGCCCTCCTAACGATGGCAGGGATGATGTGGGTGGGCTACGACTTCGGGAGGGTGGCCCGTACCAGGAGCGACATCCGCAGGCTCGCTAACGTCGACATAGACACGGCGAAGCAGGCAGTCGACACCGCGGTCGTGAGCCGTGACATCCTGAAGGCGGTGAGGGGGTTCTCAATACCCCGCCCGTGGGTTAGCGAGCCCGAGCCGGGGGTAGAGCAGCAGGGATCAAACTCGGTCTTCGGCGCGGTCTCCTCAGTGCTGGATATGGGTGCGGACGTGCTGGACATGGCCCTGGACCAGGTGAGGGGGCCAGCAGGCGACGCCGTCGACAGGATGGACTCCGAGATACAGGACAGGATCCGCGAGAGGGTCCAGGCCTCCAAGCGATCGCTTGCGACTGGCACGCTGTTCGCGGT
This sequence comes from uncultured Candidatus Poseidoniales archaeon, assembly GCA_964414525.1. GTDB lineage: Archaea > Thermoplasmatota > Poseidoniia > Poseidoniales > Thalassarchaeaceae > UBA36. The sequence goes on from CAYPWN010000089.1 coordinate 1,222, forward strand.
ATTCCCACTCGTCGTCCTGCTGGGCCTGCCTAGCCTGCTATAGGGAACATGAAATCCCTCTCCCTCGGGGTCGCTAGTAACAGCCACAGGAGCCCCACGGAGATCTGGATTCCCGCCGTGATCAGGAGCATCTCCCTCAGCTCGAACATCTCGTTCTCCATCGCTAGGCCCGCCAGGAGGGTGGATACCCCCATGGTCAGGGTGATGATGAGGTTGTCAGTCCCGGCGACTCGACCCATCCACTCGTCGTCCGTCCTGCGCTGCAGCAGCGTGGTGCTGAACACCCAGGAGACGCCGCTGCACCCGTGGGCGATGAAAATGCAGACCAGGGTCAGCATACCCCACTCGAAGGTGGACACGCCGAGGTAGAACACGCCGGCCCCGCACAGCGCGAGCCCGATCAGGTATGGCATCACGCTGGGTTTCGACATCAGCGGGCGGGATACCAGCGGCCCGAAACCCGAGCCGAAGCCCCTGCACAGGTAGACCACGCCGATCCCGGCAGCAACCTCCCCGAAGCCCGCCTCCATGCCGATCAGTATCAGCAGGAAGATCTGCGCCCCCCCGCCGGTCGCCCAGGCCCCCTTGGCCAGAACTACCCTCCTTATCTGGGGCCTCACCAGGATGTGGCCCCAGCCCGCGACGATCTCCCTAACCATGTCGACCGGGTTGCCTGACTTCCTCTCTGATGGGTCCGGCCCGCCCTGCGGTAGCGTGGTGATGATCAGGGCAGCGAACAGGAAGGTCGCGGAGTCGATGATCAGCCCCGTCTCGACACCGTACTCGGAGATCACCAGGCCGCCTATTCCCGCACCGATGCCCATCGAGGCTGACCAGCCACCCGAGACCAGAGCGTTCGCCGTCAGGAGCTCGTCGTCGGTGCATATGTTCGGCAGGTAGGCAGTCTGGGAGGGGTCGTACACCGCACGTCCGACCACCAGTAGGACGGCCAGCAGGTAGACGGAGTAGAGCTCCCCGAGCAAGTCGAGCAGAATGAACGAGCTGAGTATCACGAACGAGAGCACGTTCGACACCAGCATCAGCGTCTTCCTGGAGTACCTGTCCGCCAGCATGCCAGTGAAGGGCTCCATCGGTGCGAAGGTGAAGCTGCGTACCGCCAGCACCCCGGCGATGGCGAGCGGCGAGTCGTCCGTTGCCTCCGCGGCCAGCAGGAACATCGCGATCACGGAGAACCAGTCCCCGGTGAACATCACCATCTCGCTGGCGAACAGCCTGCGGAAGTTCCGGTTCCCCCTCAGTAGCTCTACGTAACCCGGAGCCGTCACATCCCTCGCACGAGGAGCGCTCTATCACTGTCACCGTCCTGCCAACATGAATAAGTGCGGGTTTCCGATGCCGCTCCCGTGAAGGAAGCACGAATCTGCCTTCTCGACCTCGAGATGACGGGACTCGACCCGGAGGTAGAGAGGATAATCGAGGTCGCCTGCTTCGTGGTGGAGGCGGACCTGACACCCGTGGAGGGCGCCGAGATGTGCCTGGCCGTGATGCCCGACGACCCCGCTGTGCTATCCTCGATGGACTCCTGGAACTCCAAGACCCACGGTGACTCGGGGCTGATCAGGAAGGTCCACGAGGAGGGCGTATCGATCCGTGAGGCCGAGGAGGCCGTGATGGATGTCCTGAGGGAGCACATGTCCGAGGGAGCCATCATCGCGGGCAACAGCGTCCACCACGACATGCGCTTCATCAGGAGGGAGATGCCGATGGTCGCTGACTTCTGCACGTTCAGGATCATCGACGTCAGCTCATTCAAGGAGCTGTTCAGGAGGATAGCCCCAGACGGCCCCAGGTTCTACAAGAAGAGCGATCACACCGCCCTCTCTGACGCCAGGGGCAGTCTCGAAGAGCTCCGATTCTACATCGATAACTATGTGCGGACGGACCTTGACTAGCCGCCAGGCAGGTCCAGCCCTATCGGCTCCCCATCTTCGGTGGTCACCAGCAGGTTGACGCCCTCCCCGTTACGCATGTAACCGATCAGCTCGAACGCGTGTATCTTCCTCCCTGCCACCTGGGATAGGACCGGGAGCCCGCCCCCGGAATCGGGGTTCAGGTCCCTCCTGTGGCTCTCCTCCTCGTCGAACCACTCCAGGCCCAGTGGGGCCGGGCTGAACCTCACTCCCAGGATCATCTCCACGCCCTCGGTCCACTGCGCGGCCTCGGCGTCGGACTGGCTGGGGTGGGCGTACGCGTTCGGGTGGCTGTGCAGGAACGAGGAGAACCTGGAACCCCTCGCCCCCCTCTCCTCGGAGAACACCCCATCCGTCCACTCCTCCGGGACGTGGTGCACGCTGAACGAGTCACCGACATTCACTATGTGAGGGGCACCGAGGAGGAAGCCGTGGCCCGAGAAGCTCGACTGGGAGGGGCCGAAGGCATCGTCGACGTGCTCCGGGTTGGGCCTGTCAGGGTCCGGGTCGAACCCGATGAGAACCTCGTCCGGGATCGACTTCATGCTCCACTCGATAACGGTCCTGAGGGTCTCGACCGGTATCAGGAGGTGCGTCGAGTACCGGTCCCTCTGCTCGTACGAGTCTCGGTTGTACGCCCCAGCGGCGTCAAGGAGCCAGTCCCGCATGTTTTGCCGCTCGCGTGACCGCGTTTGAGCCTACGCCAACGTTACGTCGAGCACCACGTGGTCCCAGTGAGGGGCGTACGACTTCACTCTGGTCAGGTTGCTCCTCACCTTTGACCCGGGCCACATACCTGAGATAGCCCCCTCGGCCTCGTAGGCCCATCCACCGTGGCCATTCGATGGGGCGAGACCGTGCAGGTGAAGGGTACCTCCAGCGGGGTTCAGGACCCTGATGGCCGCCTCGTAGCCGTCCTCGGAGCTCGGTAGCAGGCCTAGCAGGACCCTGTCTGCTACCCCCTTCAGAGATCTTGTAGTGACTCTGTTGTCACCGACGTGGACTACGCACCTGTCCTCCACGGAGTTGGCCTCCAGCCCCCACCCTAGCGACATAACCGCCTCGGGGTTCCACTCGCAGGCGTGAACCAGTGAGGCCCCGCTGTGCACGAGGATTGGCAGGGTGTAGTATCCTATCCCGGAGTAAAGGTCGACCACGACCTCTCCGTCACCGGGGGCCTCCCCCATCCTCCTCCTCTCGTTCACGTTTCCAGCAGAGAACATGCACCTTGTCATCCGGTAACCGTAGTCGACCCCGTTCTCTCTCCGAACGGCCCAGTCGTCTTCGCCCAGGAGCATCTCCACTCCGCTCTCCCTGAACTCCCCGCTTACCTCTCCCATCCTGGCTAGGCGCTCGGCCCCGAGTGCCCCAGCGATCGCCCGCCAAAGTGCCTCGTCCGGGACCCATTCGGGACCGGGGAAGGAGCCCGGGGGGAGTATGGCAACGTCGGAGAACCTCTCCCACCTGCGTGGGGGCTCCCCTGGGAGGTCCCCGCCGGCCCATTCCCTCAGAGCCCTCTCGAGAGCCGAGTGCGGGTCCTCCCTCGCCATGATTCACCCCTGGAGGTGGCCTCTGATCCTCTCTGCCATCTCCTTGCCTATCCCTGGAACCTCTCGCAGGTCTCTCACACTGGCGTGCTCAATCCCCTTCCTCCCGCCGAAGTGCCTCAGTAGGGCCTGGATCTTCTTGGCGCCCAGGCCTTCGACAGCCTCTAGGGGGTCTGCCAACGCTCCCCTTCCCCGGCGCTTCTTGTGGTACCTGTTGGAGAATCTGTGGGCTTCGTCCCTAGCGTGGACTAGGGCGCGACCCTCTCTTCCCAGTGCCAGAGGCTCGGAGCCGCTCGTGTGGAGCATCTCCTCCCTCTTCGCG
>CAYPWN010000090.1:0-4995 GCA_964414525.1 uncultured Candidatus Poseidoniales archaeon
AAAAGGGTGGCATTCTCAGGAGCCAATGCCCGAGTTAGGGACATCAGAAATCGTTGGTGACCAAATGGACAATGCGATGAAATCAGTTTACGAGAGAGTGATAGCAAGAGATCCCGACCAGCCGGAGTTCCACCAGGCTGTCGAGGAGGTTCTCGATAGCCTAAGCCCAGTAATCGAGGACAATCCAGACTACATGGACGTAGTCCATGGAATGGTCGAGCCAGAAAGGGTCATTCAGTTCAGGGTCCCTTGGTACGACGACGACGGAAAACTGCATGTGAACAGGGGCTTCAGGGTCCAATTCAACAGCGCAATCGGGCCGTACAAAGGTGGACTAAGGTTCCATCCAAGCGTGAATCTATCAATCCTGAAATTCCTGGGATTCGAGCAGGTATTCAAGAACAGCCTCACAGGCCTACCAATGGGGGGCGGAAAGGGTGGTTCTGACTTCGATCCAAAGGGGAAATCTGACGCCGAAGTAAAGAGGTTCTGCCAGTCATTCATGAGTGAGCTATGGAGGCACATAGGGGCTGACCTAGACGTTCCAGCAGGGGATATCGGGGTTGGGGGTAGGGAGATAGGGTACCTCTTCGGGATGTACCGCAAGATGGCCAACGAGTTCACCGGAGTGCTTACTGGCAAGGGACTATCATACGGCGGCTCACTAATTCGTCCCGAGGCTACTGGCTACGGTCTGGTGTACTTTGCCCGAGAGATGCTTGCAACCAAGGACAAGTCGTTTGACGGGGCTTCCGTGGCTATTAGCGGCTCCGGGAATGTTGCCCAGTTCGCCTGTCAGAAGGTACTTGATCTGGGCGGAAAACCCGTAACGATGTCCGATAGTGGCGGATACATTCACGACTCTTCTGGAATAGATCGGGAAAAGTTGGCCTGGATAATGGATCTGAAGAACAACAGAAGAGGCAGGATAAAGGAGTATGCCGAGAACTTCGACAACGTCGAGTTCACCGAGTCAAAGCCCGAACCAAATCTGAACAAACTGTGGAGTTCCGAGGTAGATGTTGCTTTGCCTTGCGCCACTCAGAACGAGGTCAATGGCGATGAGGCGCAGATGCTAGTCGATGGCGGGGTCATGGCAGTTGCAGAAGGTGCCAACATGCCTTGCACCCCGGAGGCTGTAGAGGTGTTCCAGAAGAACGGTGTTCTCTTCGCTCCTGGAAAGGCCAGCAATGCAGGAGGCGTGGCAACTTCAGGACTCGAGATGAGCCAGAACAGCCTCAGAATGAGCTGGTCCAGGGAGGAAGTGGATCGGAAGCTAGAGGGAATTATGGTCAATATCCACAAGAACGCATTCGAAACCGCGGACAGGTATGGTATGCCCGGGAACTACGTGGCAGGCGCGAACATCGCTGGGTTCCTGAAGGTCGCGGAGTCCACTATGGCTCAGGGAATTCTCTGACTAATCTTCCGACTCTTGCTCTTGGTATATCGAGAACAACAAGTACCCTCCGATGCCTGCACCAACTAGTAGTGCAATCAATGCAGGAAGTAGGGTGACTCCTCCTCCCGAGCCACCGGAATCTTCCCCCCAAGAAAGAACTCCAGTGGACATCTGACCCCCTCCGAATGCACTCTCTTCCACAAGTTGAGTGGGGGTCAGAATCCTGCAAGACAGGGTTTCATCACCAGAACTCGAAGAACGCCAGCTGAAGGAGATGGTGGATTGTTCTCCCGGACCTACGAGGGTATTTGGGAACGAAGGAGAAATCTGAGCCGCTTCTCCTGTACTGCCGACTTCACAGTTTATCGCCAAAGAGGCAGCAGCCGTCCCAGAGTTTGAAATCACTGCTTCAATGTTGACAGAATCTCCAACGGTAGCCTCGTAAATTTGCTCTCCATCTTCACCTATTGGGATTATTGAAAGAAATTCGATATCGGGAGTGCCAGAGTCCAAAACAACCATTGAATGCCAATCAAGTTCGAACTGCCCCCCGCCGTAGTTTCCAATCCCCGACGCTACTGGGTTCCAAGCTGTTCGGTATTCCGTAATGGAAACTAATGCCTTCTCTGTCCAAATAGGGGCTTGCTCCAATGTGCTGTCATCGGACCAGGCAATCTCGACAACCCTCTCTCTGCCGCCATCAACGAATGAAACTCCATCCTGATTGCTAAAGTTGGTGTAGACTTCTTTCTCAAACATCCCAGTTATTTCGTAGGTAACGAAGACTGCATCGAATACCAGTCTCTGGGCTGCGACCCTCCTCTCCCACTTGTTCGTCGACCCTCCAGAACCGCTAACTTCCTCGCCCCAGTTAATTTCGGAAAACGCCCTAGCCCGGATATCGACTCCGCCGCTGCTATTTGAGAAACTGGTTAGGCCCCCGAGAGCAATCGCGGCTTCATCGGATTCCAGAATAACTGGCCCAACTCTCTCCAATGAAGTGTCGTTAATGTAAAGTGATCCAGATGCGGAAATCACTCCTAGGAGAATTGATGAATTTGTAGCTTCCATAACTCCTTCTACCACCATCGAGAAGCCCGATCCAGAGTCTTGGCCACCTTCATCCGAAGAGTTTGTTTGCAATACTGAGTTATGAATCTCTATCGATGATGACGAGTCAACAAAAATTTCTATTCCATCTGTGATGGAGAAATCTGCACCTGAAAATATCAGTGAACCACCATTCAACACTCTCACGTTCTTTGAGAGATCCATATCATTAGCCCATGTAAGGTGGGACTCGATAATTATGTCATCATCTTCGGCAATCGAATTTCCTGGGAGGGATATTACCGATAATACAAGAAATAGGCAAACAAACTGGGCAATCCTATGATTCACGAGTCTGCGGTTAATTAGGGGGGAGATTAATCTCACCCCGGTAAGTTTGGAAATTTCCCCAATTCTCCCTAAACCTAGATGTGCGAAGGTTCATTCTCCCTATTTCGTTGCCCCAAATGATGCCATCGGAGAACCTTCCGTGGGATGACCCCCTAATGGCCCCATTAGTCGTTCTCTGGCTGTACCTCCCCGGTTACTTGTCCAACACTGCAGCAATGCTCGGTGGTAAGTGGATTCCAGACTTGACTGGAATTTCCGTGTATACAATAGACGGGGGGAGGGTTATGGGCGATGGCAACAGGATCCTTGGTGATGGCAAAACTTGGAATGGTCTGTTCGGCGGTATCTTGGGGGGCGGTCTATTGGGAGTAGTTACTCACTCAATTGCCAGGGGAAACCCAATCGGTTCCGCACCTTTCTTGGACCCCATAGGGTCCTACGGTACTGGATCTACAGATATTTCTGATGCCTGGTTCTATCTAGGTGGGGACCTTTCAACGGCCTTTGCAATGGGATGCGTACTTGGCCTTGGTTGCATGTTCGGCGACTCGGCCGGATCATTCGTAAAGCGAAGGGCAGGACACAAGAGGGAGGGGAATGTCAGTTCAGAAGCGCCACTTCTCGATACCATTCCCTTTGCAATGGGCACTTTCCTGTTCGGGAAGTTGTTCCTAGAACCATCTATAGTAAGTAGCTCCGAGCTACTAATGGGGATGGCCATCCTTATCCTCATTACACCAATTCTTCACAGATCTTTCAACGTTCTAGGCTACCGTTTGGGGCTGAAGTCCGTCCCTTACTAGTCAGCCTCTCGGGTGGAATCCATTATCACCCAAACAGTGAGCGCAAAGCATGGATGGAATAGATGTACTCTTAGTGGGCAGCGGAGGGAGGGAGCATGCCATTGCAATTGGCCTGTCAGAGAGCGAATCTGTTTCAGGATTGCATTGCACTCCGGGAAATGCCGGAACATCGATTGTCTCAACCAATCACGAAGTATCTGTTTCCGATATTGAGGGCATCGTAGAACTGGCAAAAGAACTGCCCGTTTCACTCGTTGTAGTAGGTCCCGAGGCTCCACTTGTTAGTGGCCTTGCCGATAGGCTAAGGGAGGAGGAAATACCCTGCTTCGGACCAAACTCAGATGGAGCTATGTTGGAGGGTTCAAAGCTTCATGCAAAGAAAATTATGGATTCACTAGGCGTTCCAACAGGTCAGTTCACTGTGGTTAGAGATATTCATTCGATTGAAAAGTCGCTAGAATTGTTCGAGCCTCCATGGGTAATCAAAAGGGACATTTTGGCCGGAGGAAAGGGTGTTATTGTCACTTCTTCTAGAGATGAAGCCCTGGATGCAATGAGTGAGTGGATCGAATTCGACGGATTCGTCTTAATCGAGGAGCACCTAATGGGCGAGGAGGTCTCAGTTCTTGTCATGATGGATGAGTCCGGGTATGTAATGCTCCCAGCGAGCCAAGACCACAAGAGAGTGGGCGAAGGGGATAAAGGCCCCAATACTGGGGGTATGGGTGCTTACGCCCCAGCGCCAGTTGCCACACCCGCAGTTATGACAAGAACAAGAGAGGAGATAGTTGAGCCAATGCACCATTACCTGCGGAATTCCTCAATCCCCTATCGTGGATGTCTATATGTCGGACTCATGATTGACGAAGAAGGCTCACCAAAGGTGGTAGAGTTCAATGTCAGGTTGGGCGACCCAGAAGCCCAAGTCACAATCCCCCTTTTTGAGACTGATTTTGGAGATGCTCTACTAGCAACAGCAGAAGGTAGGTTATCTGACACTACAGTTCTTTTCAGCAAGATGCATGCATCAACTGTGGTTCTAGCTGCTGAGGGGTATCCGGGAGAGGTAGTTTCCGGAAAGAAGATTCACGGATGGGATACAATAATCGACCAAGGAGAGGTCAGTGGATTCTCTCATTTGGCCGGTGCTAAGATCGATGATGAGAATGTGATGGTTTCTAATGGCGGCAGGGTGCTTTCCGCTACGGGAATTGCTCCCAGCCTGAGAGAGGCGTTGGAGGTGTCTTACCAACTAATTGATGGGATTGATTTGGAAGGCTCTCACTATCGTAAAGACATAGGATTTCGGGCCCTTCCGAGGTGATTTTTCCCTTCGTTCTCAGTACCTTGAATCCAAACCGTTCTACGAACGGTTAAAACAAGCGTTTG
>CAYPWN010000091.1:0-4893 GCA_964414525.1 uncultured Candidatus Poseidoniales archaeon
ATCACCCCACGTTGCCAACGTGGGAACCCGGGTTCAAATCCCGGCACTCGCACCAGCCTACTCGATGTCAGAGTTCCTTACTATGTGGACAAATGCGCCGACTCCGGCAGCTAGAAGGGCTCCAAGAGAGACTAGGATTAGCTTCATCGAATTTTCTTCGACCCAGGATGCCCCAGACGATCCTGAGTCTGATTTTACGATAGTGATGTTGTGCCATTGGCCCTCTGGTGGAGTGGTAGATAGGAAAACGTCTGTAGCACGAATCATGACTGACATTTCGCCTTCGCTAAGTGATGATCTGGCCGAGAAGGATAGCGAGAAGACACCATCCCCCGCTGTTCGATCTGGGCCCGTTCCATCGTCAACCAATAGGAGCCAGGTCTCGGAATTGCCTATTGGGGCTAGCCTACCTATCTTTGCTTGAGCGGAAGATATTCCGTCCAAGTCCTCAATTGAGACCTCCATGGAGTAGTTGACCGGATCTCCGGAAACAGGGGAGGAAACGGATTCAACCTCTGAACCATCCTTGAGAAGGGTAAGATTGGCTATCGAGGGAGGCTGATTTAATATCAGTACCTTATTTGCACTTCTCAGAGGTTCACTCGAGACAATGCCGCCCGTTGATATCGATGAAACGGTTGCACCATCGGAATCCTCAAGCAGAATTGGGATGTTTTGCCTGCCGGGAGATATGCTGGTGGGAATCTGGAAGATTCCGGTCCATGAACCGACTTTATCGGTCCTGATCTCTCCTTCATGCTGCCACTCCCAGTCGTACTCGCCTACTAGCTCCAACGGGACTTGATTGCCTCCAAGGCTGAGAAGATTGACTGTAACTGATTTTACCCCGTGACCGTCGAAGACTCCAACCGTAACTTGGATCTGCTCCCCTCTGAAACTGCTTTCCGGTGAGAAGTCCAGTTGTATCATCCTCGGGGGGGAGTTCGAAACTTCGATGCTAGAGCTCTGCTCAACTGTCACCCAGTAGTCCACCATAGTTACGGAGATGGGGATTGTCCCGTGCTGTAGGCCCCCATGTACGATCCTGGCGGTCCATACGTCATCGTGGATCACAAGATCTCCAAGGAGTCCTGAGTCGGAAAGTTCCACAGTTCCAAGCCCCATTGCTGAAAGGTCTACGCTGACTTCTGATGTGTCCGTGTCAACATCATCCACCACTACTTCAAGGTGCGCGATTCCCCCCTCTGTGGAGAGTATCCCCTCTCGGAACCTGATCGATGATCCGGTCTCAGATGAGAGGGAGGGAGCAGTGTTCTCGTCGAATGTTACTATCGAAGGAGACATTATCCTGTCAATCCGTTGGCTCTCAATGAATGAGATTGCTTCGTCTCCAGTACCAAGACCAACGCTTACAAGCCTGCTAACTTCATTCAGAAGACCGGATAGGGGACCTTCGTTTATGACGCTCCCGTTTGCAGAGCTCATGTCCCCGAAAGTACCGTTCCATTCTGCTACTGAAACAATGTGACCATCCACAAAGTCCGAACTAATGCCCGAAACTGAGACATCCAGTACCATCGCTTTGTTGCCGATTAACGAAAATGTGTCCCCTACCGAAACAATCTGTGGGCAGACACCGGTCTCCCTGGAAATGTGGTCAGAGAAAATTGGGTTCGCCTCTGGTGGCTCGGGGTTGAAAATAACAGGAGAGTTCTCGGGATACTCGTCCTCTTCTGTTCCGTTATCGTCAACGTAGGTGTATCTGATGGTCCTGTTGAGCCAGTCCTCCTGGGGGACCACGTACTCGTAGGTTAGGTTGTGTTCAGCCCCCCACTCTTGATCTATCGGACCGAATGGAGTCGTTGAGACATTTAGCCAGAACTCATTCCTGATTTTGTCGGCCTCGAACGGTGCTCCCGAAGCGTTCTCAAAGACTCCTGACTCGATGATCTCCCTAACTAGGCCGAAGGTGCCCTCGGCGTCCCCATCGTATGTCCCGTCGACGAAGATTGTGTCAGCAACAGTCTCTCCACCCTCAGACTGGAAGTGAAGTACCGGGATGGTTCCATTTACCTCAATGAAGGGGTTCTCTTCCGAGGCGATAAAGTCGAACTGGCCGCTACCGAAAATTCGCGTGTACTGGTCGGTCCTGACTCCCTCCTCCCACTTCTCACGGAGAATTAGCTCATCTAAACCGAAAGAGAAGTCTCCGGCACCAGCAGAAAGCCTCACTGAGGCGTTGGCCTCGACTTGGAGATCCTGTAACCTCCTGAAGCCATCTTCATCCCAAATTTCGAAGTAAAGCAGGAAAACTTCACCGAACGCTCCACCGGAGCTCTCGTTGTCACCACCATTCAACGAGAGCCAGCCATCTCCCTCGAATCTCATCCTCTCGGTTACTTTACCCTCGTTGTACGATCTCAGAACGTATGCATCGTTGATTCTAGCATCGATTGCGGCCCCCTCGAAGTCATCACCAGTATTTACCGATAGGTTGCCATAACCTGACATCTCGAAGTCTTGGCCTATCAGTTCGTTTCCGTGATAAGTCTCATTTAGCCAAATCCTTTCGAGCTCAAGCCCTATTACCGCTCCCATGGAGCCATTCGTCATATCCAATGATAGCGTGCCATTTCCCAGCTCGTTTGACTCCAGAATGCTGCCAGTCCTCTTCTGCCAGCCACGGCCTTCGAAAGAAATCCCCTGCCCCTCTTCTTCGATTCCAGATATCGACCATGCAGTCTCTCTAGTTACTTCGTGATCGGAAATGGGCTGGTTCCAGTTAGTAATGTTCAGAGACCTGCTGCAGACTGCTTCCCCAGAATGGACTGAAATCGAAATGTAGTCGCCGAATTGAGGTTGCTCGGGGAGAATAATATCTACCTCTCCACCGGCAACCATAGTAGTGGCGTTCACTCCCGCTAATTCCATGCCATCCCTGATTTGCTGAACTGACGAGTTTACTGAAGTAGGAGAAGACCCGTTCGTGAAAGGGGGATCGAATACTACCCTATACCTGTGAAGGATAGAAGGAGTGGGCTCTCCCGATTCGTCCCAATGCCATTCCCGGCCCCAGTCGACCAGGACCTCGCAATTTACGGCTTGTTCTTCCTGTGCCCAAGCTAGAGATGAGGGCAGACATACGGCGAACAAGGAAAGTACTGCAATTACAGCGAATCCCCGAGCCATGATTGGCTCCGTGCATTAGGGCATTTCAACCAATGCCTGACATGATGGGTCGGGGTGCTAGAAGAGGGGTTCCTCGTAATCGTCATCCACGCCAGACCTCTCCCTCCATAGGTCGGCGGGCATGCCGTCGTAGATATCTGCATACGGATCGTCGTTTTCCTTGTCCTTTTGGGCTTGGCTTGCTAAGTTTGCAAAATTCTCGGCGTTGGGCTTGAACTTCCAGTAGTGGATCCTCCATTCTCTGCCATCCCAGAGTGTTGTCTCTTCGGACTCGGTCGTCAGAAGATCATAATCCTGCAACTGATAAAACAGGTTTCGATCAGTTGGCTCCAAGGCGTTATCTATTATCCTGTTAGAGAATCCGAAGAAACCCAAAGCATGCTCTGCAATTGATTCGGCTACTGTTGTCTCCATGGATGTATCGACCTTGCTCTTGATCGCCTGAGTAAGTTGTGCCAACGTCAGCCCCATGTCCCCACCGGATATGGTTAGATGCCGAGGTTATATCAAACATCTTGCTAATTGCTCTGAAATCAACCTTCAGGAATCCGAAGCGGTTAATCTTGACTTGCTCTTCGATTGGGTGTGGAAGAGTCCGATTCCCAAACCTTTCTGGGACTAGATGAGTCAGAATACGGGCCCTGGGATGTGGTCATTTTGCAGATCCCTCTGGAGGTTTCAGTCAGCTATGGGGAAGGCACCCGACTAGGTCCTCGAGCATGTATTGAAGCCAGTGCGCAAGTTGAGCTTCATGACCCCTTACTAACAGAGGAGCTCCCTTGCGGTTACGAAATACTCACCGCAGAGCCATGGTCATCAGAAGCACCCACACTTAGGGAACAATTAGACTCGATTAGGGAATACATGAAGGGTTGGATGTCTGATGCTCAGTTTCCGCTGGTTCTTGGGGGGGAGCATGGGATACTACTGCCAATTATCGAGTCTTTGGATGGCCATGAGTTGGTTCCAGAAATTTCAGACCTCACAATTGTGCAGGTAGACGCTCACGCAGACCTGAGGGACCGGCTGAACGGGGAGAGTCTTTCTCACGGGACCGTGATCAGGAGGTCCCTGGAGTCAGGAGTGGGGGGCGTGATCCAAATCGGGGTGAGGGCGTTCAGTGCTGAGGAGGAGTCCATTATAGATAGCGAAGATAGGGTACAGACATGGTTCGCAAGAGATCTTCTTCCTGCTTCAGGGAGAACCACCAGATGGAAGGAGATGATTGCCAGCCTGTCAGAAATCGAGGGTCCTGTATGGCTAACCTTTGACGTGGATGGCCTCGACGGTTCCTTGGTCCCGTCTACCGGCACCCCAGTTCCCGGGGGATTGAGTCACTGGGGTGCAGTTGAGATAATTGAGAGCCTATTCTCTTCTGAGAAATGCAAGGTTGTCGGAGCGGACGTAAACGAAATCGTTCCCGGCACAGAAGGGACACTAACACAGTTCAGCGCAGCGCTGATTGCGACCAAGATAGTCGCCTGCCAAATCGCTGAGCTTTCGAACAGAAAGGGATAACGATTGTAGCGTATAACTCATACAGCGGCGCTATGCGCCGCTCACTGGCAGTAATGGTCCTCGCCTCGCTAATGGCGGCATCGGCATCTCCAATGGCCTCTGGGCAGATTAGTCAGCCGGATATCGTCCAGGAACACTGGTACCACAGTTATGCCACACTAACTCTGGATGTGAACGCATGGGCAGACGAATATCCAGAAATTGTCAACCTCCTAGTAGTGGGGC
>CAYPWN010000092.1:0-4831 GCA_964414525.1 uncultured Candidatus Poseidoniales archaeon
GTAGAAGTTTTTTTATCTTATTTACTCTTTCTTTAACTTTGTTTTTAAGCTCCTGCGGGGGTGGTGGAGGTGGTTCTAGTTCACCCTCTTTACCCTCTCCAACGAGCACTTCTAACTCTTCTACATCAACTCCGGCTCCACCTCCACCTCCTCCTCCTCCACCTCCTCCACCTCCCCCACCTCCAGACAAAACTACCTTTGAGACGAGGGAATATGACAATCAATATGGATTATCATTAATTAATGCTTCTACAGCTTATTCAAGGGGAGCTACTGGTAAAGGTGCTTTAATCGGAATAATGGATACCGGGGTTGATTTTAATCATCAAGAGTTGGATGGTGAAACCAAGTTTACTGTAGACAGTATTTTTGATTATCAAGAAAGATCTCCTACTACAGATGAAAAAAGACATGGTACGCACGTTTCAGGTATTGCAGCTGGAGAGAAAGATGGAACTGGAATGCATGGTGTTGCTTTTGACGCAAATATTTTTTTTATAGCAGTTGAGTTGTCTTCTGCTCCTGAAGAATATGAGCCTGCTGTAATAGACAGTACAGTTGATTATTCAGGTTTAGATAACTTTTGGTCTTATGCAGAAGGTTTATTTATTCAAAAAGGAGTTACAGTAGTAAATGGAAGTTTTTCTTTTCAAGGCAACATAAATGATTATACAGAGAATGCTCTTCGGGTATCTTTTCCAAAAACAATTCAGACTCTGGCCCAATCAAATATTCCAGATGCAGATAAAACCATTTTTGTTTGGTCTGCTGGGAATGGAGGAGCATATGCAGATCAAGGGGTAGACTTTTCTAGTCCAGAAGTGTTTGGAGGTATGGCACATCTTCTCCCAGAACTTCAATCTCATTCAGTAGCTGTCGTCTCTGTTGATGCTTCTGGAGAAATAAGTTGGTTTTCTAGCTATTGTGGAGTTACAAGAGATTATTGTCTAGCAGCACCAGGAGAATTAATTGAAAGTGCTTATTCTCAAGATTTTCCTAATAATGATGATTATGCTACTTTTAGTGGAACTTCAATGGCAGCACCACATGTTTCTGGAGCTATAGCCTTATTAGCTGATTACTTTAGAGGACAACTTGGAAATACAGAAATACTTAATAGACTTTTTTTAACTGCCAATAAGAGCGGTGTGTATGAAGATTCTTCTATTTATGGACAAGGCCTCATAGATTTAGATGCTGCTACTAAGCCAGTGGGACAAACATCAGTTATTACATTAAATGGACAAAGACTACATTCTGACTTTTCTACGAACATGAGAAATATAGGTACCGCTATAGGAGATGGATGGTTAACTGCTCTAGAAGGAAAAGAGTTGGTAGTTTTTGATCAATTAGGTGCACCCTTTTTCCTTCCTCTTACAGATAAGTATTCAAATAGCCACTCCTCTTTGAAATGGCTAAGCGCCATACAATCTAACTCCCTTAAAAGAGTTAGTGAAAGTCAAACTACTTTATCTGCAAATACCAGCCTTTTTCTGGGTGTAGCAGTTAATCATTATGGTGAGCACAATTTCTCTATGACCTTATGGCCTAAAGATAATAAAAAATTGAAATATTTTTCTCTTAAAAAAGAAATATCGCCTGATGCTTATTATTTTTTAGGTGAAGGTTTAAGTCCAGCATATTATTTTGGAGACAGTAGTAATTTTAAAGGTTCTCGGTTTGGTTACCTTAAACATAATAGCCCTTATCTAGAAATGGTTAATGATGGCAGTTTTATAGGAGTTGGAAAAAGTTTATCAAAAAGACAAGTTCTCTCAGGTAGTTTATTTACCGGAGTCCCTAGAACAAACAAAATATTAGATATAAACCAAGAAAAAACTAAAGGGTTAATGGTTGAATATAGATTGATATCTGAAGGTTCTTATTTATCTTTTCAGTCTGGGTTTTTAAAAGAGAATGCTTTCATTCTAGGTAGCTCTTTTAGTGGAGGTTTTGGCTCCTTAAATTCTTCTAACACTTATTTCTCGGGATTCTCTTCTTTTATGAATCTTAACAAGTTAAATATTTTAGCTTCATACTTCCATGGAGAAACAAAACCAAGACTATATAACCAAGGCCTTATAACTAAAATAGAAAATTTTTCTTCTACTTATTTTGGCTTAGGACTGCAACTAGAGAAAATTTTTAGTTCTCAAGATAGTTTTTCTTTTAATCTTTCTCAACCCTTAAGATTAGCTAGTGGAGGAGCTTCTTTTTTTATCCCTACAGGAAGAACTAGGTATAAGGAGATAATTTTTGAAGAGTTTTATCAGGATATTTCACCTTCTGGTACAGAGATTGATCTTGAGTTAGTTTATGAAACTCCTTTATTAGGCGGGACCCTATATAGTAGGTTTAACATTTTAAAAGATCGAGGGCATTTAGAGCATAAAAAATTAGACCATTTCTTTGAGACCCGTTGGGAAATGCCTCTGCATTAAGACTGAAAGTTTGTTTTTAGGTCTTTTTTAATCACCTTTCCTAGAGAATTTTTAGGTAGGTTTTTCAAGATTTTAATTTTTTTAGGTATTTTATAAGATGATATCCTTTTTTTAGACCAATCTTTTAGCTCTTTTAAAGTAAGAGATTTATCTTTTTCTGTGACTAGTATTGCAACTACCATTTCTCCCCATTTTTTATTAGGAATACCTATTACCGAGCACTCTTTTATATACCGGTGTTTAAGTAGCAAGTTTTCTATCTCTAAGGCAGAGATTTTTATTCCACCAGAATTAATCACATCGATTGATTTTCTTCCTAAGATTTTATAATACCCCTCTTCTAACTGCGCTATATCGCCTGTTTTAAACCAACCTCCTTTAAAAGAATCCTTAGTGAGTTGAGGTTTGTTCCAGTATTCCAAGAAAACTTGAGGCCCTTTACAAATAATCTCACCAGGAACTTTCTCTTTCTTAATAAGAGTCTGATTTTCATCTATTAGCTTAATTTTAACTTTTGGTAATGGCACTCCTACAAAACCAGATTTTCTTCTTCCAATTAATGGATTTGCAATAGCCATACCTATTTCAGTCATGCCATACCTTTCTAGCAGAATTTGCCCAGTGAGTTTAGTCCATTTTTTATGGATTTCACTAGCTAAAGCTGATGAACCTGACATCATGAGTCGCATTCTTCTTAATTTTTCTTTTAAGATAATTAAGTCTTTTCCCTTCATAGTTTCAAGTTTTTCAATAAGAGAAAAATAGATGGTAGGAACAGCAGTAAAAACTGAATAATCATTTTTCATAATAGCCTTAACAACTTTTTCTGTTTGAAAAGCCCCAATAATGTCAACCTTTCCTCCTACCCAAAGCGGACATAAAAGCGAATTTATAATTCCATGTATATGGTGTAGTGGCAGAAATACCGGAATAAAATCATTTCTTCTCCATTCCCAAGCTTTAACTAAACAGTTAACCTGGGATTCAATATTTAAGTGAGTTGATACTACCCCCTTAGGTTTATTAGTAGTTCCGCTAGTAAACAAAATCATCGCCCTTCTTTCTAATGTGATTTTTGGGAGAGTCTGTTTAGTTTTTTGAATCAATTCCTTTGGTGTTTTAAGCTCAATTTTTTTCTTAACTACAAATTTAGCTAACTTTTTTTTATTCTCTGAGTCTACAACAATTAAATTAATGTTTGTTTCCTTTATATAGTGAGTAAGTTCATTAATAGTAGCAGATAAGTTTAAGGGCACGCTTACCCCACCTGCTTTCCATATTCCCCATAGAGTTGCTACATAATCAAAACTAGGATTTATAAATAAACCTACTCTCTTCTCTTTAAGATCAGAGGTATTTGCCAGCAACCCAGAAGATAGTCGATCTGAAATTTCCATTAACTCTTGATATGTATAAGATCGATCTTTATCTGTTATCGCAATTCGTTTAAGGTTCTTTTTTGCGTTTTTAAAAAGATTAAGCATTATAAAATTTTTACTAATGAATATTATAAAATGATAATTAAAGAGAACAATTTAACAACCACAAAAATCATATGAACCTTCCATATAAAGTATTAGGGGCTCCAGGATCGCCTTATAGCAGAAAGTTAAGATCTTTACTCAGATACAGGAGGATACCTTTTACTTGGGCTAATAGAAATAGTAAGGAAGATACTAATACACCTCCTGTAGCAATAAACTTATTACCTGTCTTAATTCTCCCAGGAGAAAAAGGTGAATATAGTGAAGCTAAAATAGACTCTACGCCTATTATTAGATACTTAGAAAACACCCACTCTGGACGGTCTGTTATTCCTTCGGACTCTGTTATGGCCTTTTTAGATTATTTATTAGAGGATTATGCCGACGAATGGTTAACTAAAGCCATGTTTCATTTCAGGTGGGCTCACCAAAGGAATGTAGAGTTTGCTGGATCTATTCTTCCAAGATGGACCATGAATCACTTAAGTGATGAAGAAATAGAACCTTTATCAAAACATATAAGTGAAAGGCAGATAGAGAGGTTACGTTATGTGGGATCAAATGAAATAACAGGAGACTTTATAGAGGAAAGTTATAAGAAATTTATTGAACTTTTATCAGATCATTTAATAGGAAGAAGATTTTTGATGGGTGAAAGACCAGGGGCTTCCGATTTTGGTATTTTTGGCCAATTGACTCAATTAGCTCAGACTGATCCTACTTGCCGAGACTTAACTCTGGAAGTAGCCCCTAGAGTTTTTGCTTGGTGTGATAATGTAGAGGATTTAAGTGGATTAGAACCCGAAGAAGATGACTGGATGAAGCAGGACAAAATCCCAGACTCTTTAGTTTCTATTTTTAAAGAAATAGGAAGGACTTATGCGCCTTTTTTGCTCGCTAATG
>CAYPWN010000093.1:0-4799 GCA_964414525.1 uncultured Candidatus Poseidoniales archaeon
CCCCACGACTGGTTCCACGAGGTCTGGGTCCCGGAGTTGTCTAGGTTCGCCTCGATCTCGACGCTGCATGTGTCCTCATCTACTAGGAACGGGATTGTGGCTGCTATTTGCTGGGAGTCGTTGACGGTGACGGTGAATGAGTTGGTCTGCACTCCGTTCAGCCAGGATATTACCTCCAGGCTAGTGTCGTTGTTGCCCAGCCCCCATGCCCCTATGGTGACGTTGGTCCAACCGGCCTCAAGGGAAGTGATATTCAGAGGACAAGAGGAGTAGTTGCTAATGCAAGACTGGGAGCTCGAGGGTGACTGGCTTTCGTACTCAACTATCCCCATCCCGGATGAGTCGTAATCTTGGCCCGAATCATCGTCCCCGTCATCGGGAGGGGAGTAGCAGTGGTACATTTCGGAGTCGGAGAGCGTCGATGCCACGTGACCGGAGGCGGAGGTGTTCTGCTCGAAGGTAACCATTGGGTACGCCATCGCCCCTGCGTCGGTGAGGTTGTAAGAGACGAACTGCCCGAGTGTGATCCCGTTAACGTTCTCGACGCTCCAGCTGGTCACGCTGTTGAAGTCGGTCGGGACGAAGGCCTCCCAGACGTCGTCGTCGTCGCCGTTCGAGTCGTTGCAGAACTGGTGCATGTCGTACGGCGAACCGTCGGACATAGGGGGTGCGGAGAACTCCAGCGTGTAGGGCGTCTGGGCATTTACGCCCGTGTCGGCCGTCCTGATGTAAACGAAGCGCGTGTGGCCAGAGGGCCAACCGGGGTTCCCCGTGGTAGTGACTTCGATGTCAGCTGTTGCCGTATTTGATCCGCTGGAATCTGAGCCAGTGGCCATGACCGTGGTAACACAATCCCCGGTAGCGGTTTCGTTTACGCTAACCTGGAGAACTGTGTTCTCTGAGGCGCCTGCGTTTAGGTTGAGGGAGTTCTGAGCCAGGGAAGATGTGAAGCCGGAGCAGGCGCTGTCCTGGGTAGCTGTGAGAGTAACTTCGAGATCAACGTCGCCATCGTTGAATATCGTGATGCTGTAGTTAGCAGGATGGTCGATGGAAGATTCCTCAGACATGGGGTCCGAGGAGAGGGAGATGGACGCAGCAGCAGATACTGTCGGAACTAGAATCGAAACCAGGATCAGCGAAACCATCAGGGATGGGGCTATCCTAGAATTTTCTGTCTTTGTTGTCGGTAGTAAGTAGGCAGTCATGACCCCTCACATGTGCATCGAGATTTGAAGCCTATCTATACGTCCTGGCCAAATTCCATGTTTCTCGTAGTTGGGGGTCTGATTTTGCTGGTCTCCGCTTCCTTCATTGGCTAGATGCCTCCCAGATGGGCCATGGAGGGCTGGCCCAAGCCGGGAACGCCGGTCAAGATGGTCGTGAAGACCTGGTCCGGCAAGGCTGAGCACATTGGACTGGCCCTGCCCCCTTCGGGCCCGAAGCTACTGACAATGAAACTGCAGAACGGGTACAACGTCTCCTTCCCTGAGTCATACGTGGAATCCTTCGAGGTACTAGGGGAGATGCCGGTAATCGAAGAGCCAGAGACTCCTGAGGTGCCCCAGGACGAGTCCCTCCCCCTGGTTCACCTAATCCACACGGGAGGCACCATTGCAAGCAAGGTCGACTATGCGACGGGGGCGGTAACGGCAAGGTTCGACCCCCACGAGCTACTGGATGCGGTGCCGGAGCTTAGGAAGATAGCCCGAATCCGGGCAGTCAAACTTGGGAACATGTGGTCGGACGACCTGAGGCCGAGGCACTGGAACCGGATGCTGAAGGCGACCGAGGAGGCATTCGCGGAGGGTGCCGTGGGATGCGTAATCACGCACGGGACGGACACACTGCACCTCTCCGCTGCTGCTATGGCGTACGGCTGGTCGGGGCAAGGCGGTAGGCCTCCCGGGAGAATCGTACTGACTGGTTCCCAGAGGTCCCCGGACAGAGGATCCTCGGATGCAGCAGAGAACCTGATCGCTTCCGTACACTGGGCAGCACATGGGCCACCACCCAGTGGCTACCGAGACTCGTCCGTGGTCATACTGCACGAGAGCTCGTCGGACGGAAGGTGTGCTGTACTTCCAGGGTGCGCATGCAGGAAGTACCACTCCTCAAGGAGGGACGCCTTCAAGGCCATCAACCAGGAAGCCCTGGCACACATCGAGATAGGCAGGGAAGGCCCATCCATCGAGTACTCCCCGGAGGCCCACGATGCCAGGGTGGAGGCGATCTCCCCGAAGAGCTTCGACGAGTCTGTCAGAATAGCCCAGTTCATCTCCGACCCGCACCTTCACCCGGACCTGGTACAGGGAGCAATTGACTCAGACTTCGACGCCCTACTCTTCCACGGCACGGGACTTGGTCACCTTCCCATCTCTGACCCACAGGAGGACAGCCTGGAGAACACTAGGCTCCGAGTGATGCTTGAGGACCACGTCTCCGACGGAGGGGTTGTTGTAGTGGTGTCCCAGACAATCCATGGGCCGATCAACATGAACGTCTACTCGAAGGGCAGGGAGCAGCAGGAGATGGGGATAATAGGCCATGGCTCTCTATGCCCACCTGGCTCTGCCTTGGTCAAGCTGCACCACCTCCTTTCAGTTGGCGGAAGGGAAGCTGTTTCCGATGGATGGGGTAGCGATCTGGTGGGGGAGAACCCTGCATTCTCAAGGTACTAGGGCATCCGGTTTGCTGATGAACCGGCTTGCACTTGGGTGGTACGTGGCGGGCTCCACCCCCAGTGATGACTTGGACGCGATGAGGCACGAGGCGGCCTCGCCCGGAGACAGGTCTGTGATCAAGGACCTCAGGGAGTCCGGGGCCCAGACTGCTAGAGAGCGGATAGCTGGGCTGCTCGACGAGGGGAGCTTCGTCGAGGTGGACGCCTTCGTGAGGCACAGGTCAGGGGACCACGGGATGCACGTGCACACGCCTCTGGGGGACGGAGTTGTCGCGGGGCACGGCAAGATAGACGGGCGCAGAGTCGCCTGCTTCTCCCAGGACTACTCAGTTTTCTCAGGAACGATGGGGGAGATGCACGCCAGGAAGATATCCAAGGTCGTGGAGTTCGCGGAGAAGTCGAGGCTGCCCATCGTGGGAATCTGGGACGGCGACGGTCAGAGGGCGCACGAGGGGGTGACATCTCTAGGATCGACAGGAGAGCTCCTGGACATGATGGTCTCATGCTCCGGCAGGGTTCCTACGATCTCGATAGTTCTGGGGACCGTGTCAGGAACGAGCGCCCTCGCAGCAGGACTGTCCGACTTCATAATACTGGGGCAGGACCGTGGAAGGATGTTCATGAGGAGCCCTTACGTCATCCCCGAGATCGTTAACGGAGAAATAGACGAGGACACCCTCGGTGGCGCCGGCCACCATGCCAGCAGGAGCGGGGTGGCCTGCATGGTATCCGAAAGCGAGACCGGAGCCTTCGACATGGCCGCCGAGATACTCTCCTACCTGCCCGACCACACCCTGTCGGAGCCACCCGTCCTTAGGACGGGGGATAAATGGGGAAGAAAGTGCAAGGGGCTGGAGAAGCTGGTCCCCCAGAACTCGGACCGACCCTACGACATGAGGAGGGTGATAGACCAGGTCGTGGACGGCAAGAGGTTCCTTGAGCTCTTCCCATCTTACGCGGAGAACGTGGTGGTGGGGTTCGCTAGGCTTGACGGCCATCCAGTGGGAGTGGTTGGGAACCAGCCATCCGTGCTGGCGGGGTGCCTCGATATCGACGCTTCCGTCAAGGCGGCCAGGTTCATCAGGACCTGCGACTGCTACAACATCCCCGTAATCACGTTCGTAGACGTGCCGGGCTTCCTCCCTGGAACAGTTCAGGAGTGGGGGGGAATCATCAGGCACGGGGCCAAGCTACTCTACGCATACGCGGAGGCGACGGTGCCCAAGCTAACCGTGGTCACCAGGAAGGCCTACGGTGGTGCCTACCTAGCCATGAGCTGCAAGCACCTGGGCTCGGACTACAACGTGGCTTGGCCTACGGGCGAGCTCGCCGTCATGGGCGCGGAGGGTGCGGTGAAGATCATCCACAGGGCCGAGCTATCTGGCTCGGAGGACATAGAGGGGACCTACGAGGACCTAGTCAAAGAGTACAGGGACAAGTTCGGGGACCCTTACGTGGCGGCCAGACACGGCTGGCTCGATGACGTCATCGAGCCCTCGGAGACCAGGAGGTCCCTGGTCAGGGCGCTAAGGCCCCTGCTATCAAAGAGGGAGCTCGTCCCACCAAAGAAGCATGGGAATATTCCGCTGTGAGTCAATTAGTCACTTCTATAATATACCTTAAGGCTTCAGAGTTCGGTCATGAGCGACGCAGCCATGTACAAAATACCAACGATCGACTTCTCGGTGCCAAGCCTGCTGGCCTTGGCACAATTGGGCATTTTCGCCGTATTCACAATCTGGACTTTTCAGGGCACTAGTGACAATGATCTAACCTACATCTTGCCTCTTGCCACGTCGATGGGCGGATTGGCTATTTTCCTCTCGGTCCCCAATTCAAGGATTGCCGTCACCGCGGGAATTCCTCTTCTGATGATTGTCCTGTCAGTAATATTGGGCGAGAGCGGGATGGCTTTCTGGGCCATATTCATGGTCATCTTTTTTGGGGCCGCGAGTTATCTGCCAGCATTGGCAGTCGGAGATGAGACTTTGGGATTGGATGAAGAGGATAGGATGAAGAGGATGGGGGCTCTTTGGATACTCTTTGCCCTGGTTCTAATGTTCCTATTAGGCACCATGGAGGGGGCCGTGGACGGGAAATTTACCGATGAGGACTCCGA
>CAYPWN010000094.1:0-4779 GCA_964414525.1 uncultured Candidatus Poseidoniales archaeon
AAGAAGAAGCTCCGAAGGCGTAAGGCAGCCAGGAAGAGGGCCAAGCAGCGATGATTATTCGTGGGTTCTAGCTCTCCAAAACTCTCTGCCTGGCGTCAAGCATAGCTGCTTCCATCTTCACCTTAATCTCAGACTCCATGGTCTTGAGCATCTCAGAGACCTCCTTCTTCGATAGCTCTCCTCTCTTCGATAGCTGCTTCTCAAGGTTGGAAATCATCTCCTTCTCCCTCTTCTTGACGAAGTCAGAGACCCTCTGCTCCATCTCGACCTCCATCTCTAGGGCCATCTCCTGACGTCTCAACGTAAGGGCCGCCTCAATTGTGTCCCTCTCTGCCCTGAATCTCCGGTCAAGCTCTGCGAGAGCCGCTCTCTCGGACTCCTCCTCCAGACCCTTAGTCCTGACCTCGATATCAGAGACCATTTCCTTCTCCAGCGAATCCCTAGCGCTCTCGAGTTGCTTCTCTAGCTTTGACTCGTGCTTTCTCCTCTTCTTGGCGATGCTCTCCCTCATCTTGATCTCCTGCTCGAGTCTGAATGTCTCTGCCTTGCGATGGACCTCCGACTCCATTGCCTCTCTCAGATCCATCTCTACTCGCCTCTCCATGCGCTCTATCCCTTGAGACGCTTCAAGCTCTAATCTCTCCTCAAGGAAGGCCTTCCGACGGGAGAACTCGACTTCCATCTCTTCCCTGAGTCGGTCCCTAATCCTAGACGTGTGTGCCTCTATCCTTCTATCCCTCTCCAGGTCAAGCTGGTCCCTGAGCCTGTTCTCCTCTCTGCGTAGCCTGTGGAGCATCTCCTCCCGAAGAAGTCGCTCCTCCCTCTCCAAAGCCTCCTTCTCAAGCCTCTCTAGCTCGTCCTCGAGCTCGTCCCTAAGGTCAGCCTCGATCTGTTGTAGCTGCTCCTCGAATAGAATCTCGTTTGCCTTCCTCATTGCTCCATGCATCCCTGATACCCTCTCGGTCATCTCCGCGATTCTCATCCTACGCTCCCTTCGGATACCGGAACGTAGTGTGGACTCCTCGTCCAGGCGCTCTCTGGCCCTAGCGGCGGCACCCATGGCTG
Source organism: uncultured Candidatus Poseidoniales archaeon (assembly GCA_964414525.1). GTDB lineage: Archaea > Thermoplasmatota > Poseidoniia > Poseidoniales > Thalassarchaeaceae > UBA36. Next base: position 1,066 of record CAYPWN010000094.1, read on the forward strand.
TGGATGAGAGTGCATGCTCTGCCCTTAGTGCATCCAGCTCGTCGGAGTTATCTGACTCTTCGGAGTCTGTCGGCTTGCTCTCACTCACGTGCCCATCCCCAGTCCGACGCGCTTTTCGGGGTATTTGAGGGAACAGGGTTGAATTTGTCGCCAAATTGCATTTTTTGCAGGGCTTAGCAGCCTCGGAGCCTAGAATGTAACGTTGAATGAATTATGGCATCCGGGACAAGTGAGCTCCCTCTTCCCAGGTCTTGGACGTATCCTCAGATTTGCCTCACAGGATGGGCACTGAATCTCCACTTTGACCATCTTCTTGGATAGGGTAAAGACTCCTGAGCAGGCCCCACAAGTTAGGTCAACCGGCCTCTCTTCTGTGCCTGGCTCGACTGCAGTCATGCAGTGCGGGCACTGAACGGTCTCCTTCCTGAGGGCCTCGACGGTGGGTTGGTGGGAGACTCTGCACACTGCCCCACATAGTACGCATTCGATCTCCCCAAGACCCTGTGGGAGCATCCCGTCGCACTGCGCGCAGTTGGCTAACGGGGGGGCAAACTTCGACTCAACCTCAGGTGGTGCCATGGGTTTGCGAAATATGCCCACTTAATCAAGCGGTCGCTGAAGTGTCTTCGGAGGTATTTCCGACCATTATGTTCCAAATTTCGGCCAGATCGGCTAATATGTCCCTAAAGAGGTCTGCTAATGTTGAGAGTCTCTGAGTTCCAGTTCCAGATACCCACATTCCGTTCAGTATGATTATGATTGCACTGGCCTCGTGCAGGGCTATTCCAGCTGCTAGGTTCATCTCGAAGCCCATGAGAACTGCAGTTACTAGCATCATGGTGACAATCACTGAGATGGCTATGTTGGCGTAGACCACCCTGCGGGTCCTCTTCGCTAGTGCGACCATTCTGGAGAGTGCCCTCGGGTCCTGACCAGGAATCAAAACGTCGGCAGCGTCGAGGTTCACTTGGTCACCGCTACCCACTGCTACTCCTATGTCCGCTGCAGCAAGCGCGCCAGCATCGTTGAAACCATCGCCTGCCATCATTGTGCGGTTAACCGATGACATGCTTGTGACGTACTCTGCCTTGCCCTCTGGATCAACACCACCCTTACACAGGGATGGGTCCATCCCAATTGCCCTTGCGAATGCCTCAACGCTGTTCTGCTCGTCACCGCTTAGGATCTCGACCTTGACCCCTTGATTCCCAAGCTCGCTAATAGCCTCCAATACTCCTTCCCTGGCGTCATCGTGAGCGAATCCTATAGTAGCAATTGCAGTTCCGTCCACAGAAAGTATGCTTGCCCCGGTGCCTGCCTTCCTGGAAGCCTCGAGGGCCTCGTCTATCTCATTAGGGACTTTGACGCCCTGTGATAGAAGCCAGTCTGCCCTTCCAAGCATCACTGGCTTACCTCTGATGCGTCCCGATACCCCGGCATCGCCGTCCGTGATTCCGCTGATACTCATTGGCTTCAGAGACCGTTTGTCTGCCTCCTGTAGTATCGTCTTCGCGTACGGGTGGTTGGAGCGTAACTCGAGGCCGGCAGCGATTCTGAGGGCTCTTGACTCGTCCTCCCCTTTGGCTACAGATATTCCTGAGATGGTCGGGCGTCCGCTTGTCAGCGTTCCAGTCTTGTCTAGGAGAGCAAGCTGAACCTCTGCTGCCGACTCCAATACGTCCCCTCCTCTGGCGATGAGTCCGAACGAGGAGGCGGTGGTCAATGCGGCAGCGTGGGGCACCGGGGAGGCCAGTAGAAGTGAGCATGGGCAGGAAACAACCCATAGGAGAAGGGTGGTTAGAATTGCCTGTTCTGTCGATGAAGTGAACAGGAACCCGATTAACGGGGATGCGAAGACCACCATTGGCGTCCAGATTAGAGTGAATCTCTCTATAGCGCTCTGAGTCCTTGTTGGCTGGTCCTTGTAGTGCCTAACGAGGTCAATCAGGCTTGACAGTCGTGTCCCACCCCCAGTTGCCTCTGACCTAATAACAAGAGGGCCACGAGCGAGAACTAGTCCTGCCTCTACCCTGTCCCCTTCCTTCACGGGTATTGGAATTGGCTCTCCGGTAAGAGGCGCCCTGTCTATGGCACCTGCTCCCTCGACGATTAGCCCGTCCACCGGAACTGTCTCTCCTGATCTTACCTCGACCATCTCTCCTACCTCCAGAGCCTCCACGGGAAACAGTTCATCTTCGCAATCTCGAGCTTTAGGTGAAATCATGGACTCTGGCTGGACTACTGTCAGCAGCCTCTCTCCTCCGGGCTTCTTGGATTTGTCCTTAGTTACAACCCTGGCCATCCTAGGCAGTCTGTCAAGTCCTCCTTGCATCGATTCTCTGGCTCTGATTAATGCCCTGTTCTCTAGGTGTGATGCGAATGCGACAAGACAGACGACCATCAGAGCCTCTACAAGCTCCCCCAGTGCCACTGCGCCGATTACAGCAAGTGAAGTTAGCACCTGAAACCCGACAACTCGGTTCTTGAGGCTGGCTATGGCTTCCTGAAAGAGTTGGTGACCTGCGAAGCCAACCCCTCCGAGGGCTAGGACCCATGCGATCGCAACGGGAATCGCCTCAGAAGACTCAATGGCTGCAACTAGTATAATCAGTGGGATTGCCAACACTGCTGCCAATAACTGGATCTGGTCCTTCCTGAACCCTGTCTCACGAGTTGGTGATAGTCTGTGGTCATTTCCCAGGACCTGCGACATCTTTTGCTCCGATGCTGCCCGAAGTTCGGGATCGTTTATCCACACCCTCTGGACATCTACCCTGCCTTTGCCAATTTTTGCATCCAGTACTCCAGGCACGTTTAGCAGCCATTTCCTTAGGCCCTTGATGTCCACCCCTAGACCGGAAGCTAGCCTGTCTGGGTTTGCACCGACCGCCCTAAGCCACCCAACATTTGGTTCGTGGCCAAGGCTCGATAGCACTGAAGAGGCCCTGGAGACAGTGCCGCTTGAGATGTCCTGAGAAATACGAACGGTGCCTTCCGCTACGGAAATTCTGCATGACTCGACTCCAGGAAGACGGTTTACTGCACGGGTCGCCTTCATTGCGCAGTCCGGGCAGTCCATCCCCCTGATGCCCCAGTCGAAGTCGTATACGCCATCGATTGAAATCTCCAAATCATGGTCTTCCGTGTCTTTCTCGGCTATCGGTTTCGAGGTGGTTCGCTGCCTTGCTGAAGGCGCCTTCGGGATGGCAATCTTTGGGAAGGAAAGCCTCCTAGTTGCAGGCTTATCTTGCTCCTTCTCGCCTTCCTCGTCATCCAGGAAGAGGAAATCCTCCGCGTCTTCCGGCATGGCTTCCCCAATATCGGGTATCGCTTGAACATGATGTTCCGTGTCGGTGGTATCTTGTATGTACGTCAATCCGTAGAAGCATGCTTGAGGTGCCCGGCCCAGGAGAATGGGATATGGTTGTGTTCGACGTGGACGGAACCCTCCTGGACTCTGAGGGATTCCACGATGATCTTGTGAAACTTGCCAGAAGGGTAGACAAGGAGGTGATGCCTGTCTCTCTGGCTACTGGACGAACACTACCCAACGTAACCCCAATCAGGCAGGCCATCGGTGCCTCTGGGTTCATCGTCGCTGAGAACGGCGGGATGGTATGGGACAGTGACGAGGGCCATGAGATAGTGGCTCTGTCGGACGGCTCGAGGGCAAAGGAAGCTGCTGAGTGGCTTGCCACCAAGATAGAGGGCTTG
>CAYPWN010000095.1:0-4779 GCA_964414525.1 uncultured Candidatus Poseidoniales archaeon
TTCAGCACCACTGTGGGGTTCATATCGGGTAACCCACTCCGTTAGTGTGAAAACCACACTAGGTTTAAAGAGGAAACTGATAATGAAGAAATGGCAGCAAGAATGGATGAACGAACTGATGACGAACGCGGAAGGCAGTGACGGTGAGAACCGCGACATTGCTCTTTGGGAGGTCGCTTGAATGACCCTGGTTGACAGGATCGTGAGGGCGATGGCCGATTGCAGGGCACCTGCATGGGCACAGTACCCGAGGAGGTAGATTCGTGGTGATGACGGGACTGCAGGCGGTCACCGCCTGCCCGTCGTGCGGATCGCCTTGCCTCGTCTACACAGAGTACCTTACCCCGACCCTCAGGAGCGCTGCTTGCGCCACCTGCGGCGTCGTTTCCCTGGCTCTAGCCTAGGAACCAGTGTACTCGGGGCGGCGTCCCTCGACCAGGGCCAGCAGGCCCTCGGGAGCGTCCTTCGTGGCGAAGATCTGCTCCAGCGAGTCCAGCTCCATCTGCAGGCCGGCCTGCAGGTCGCTGCCTGTGGCGACAGCCTTGTCCAGTAGGTCGCTCGCTATCCTGACCGCCACGGGCGCCGCGCGCGACAGCAGCTTGAGCTGCCTCGCGACGTTGGGGTCCTCCGGGTCGAACCCCTCCGGGGCCTGGCCGGACAGTATAGCATCCATGTTGGAGTCTGAGAAGAATAGCTTGGACATGGCAGCGACCGGGTGCGAGGGGTCGGTCGGTCGGCCGGGGTACTTGTCGTCGGGCTTTCCCGAAGAGGCGATCGACCTCACAGTATCGGAAGTCTCCGACGGGCCGACCAGGTGGGTAAGCAGGCCCAGCGCGCTGGCGGTGCCGGGGTCGATGAAGTTCCCTGGAAGAACGGCGAACCTGGCCGCCTCCACGCCACAGATCCTGGTAGTCCTCTGAGTGCCCCCCAGGCCGGGGAATATCCCTATGGAGGTCTCGGGGAACCGGAGCATCGTCTTCTTGGTCCCGACCCTGTAGTCGCACGAGAGTGCCAGCTCGAGACCGCCCCCGAGCGCCAGTCCGGTGGTCATGGCTATGGTCGTCTTCGGGCTCGACTCGATAGCGTTCAGGACCCCGTGTCCGTCGGCCGTGAAGTCGTACACCTTGTCGAACGAGTCCTTGGCGATCATGTCGACGAAGAACTTGACGTCCGCGCCTGCGACGAACGCCTTGCCCGCTCCCTCCAGCACTATCGTGTCGACGTCCGAGCGGGAGTTCAGCGAGTCGATAGCCTCGCCCAGCTGTCGCACCACGGCAACGTTGAGCGCGTTCATTGCCTCGGGCCTGTTGATCAGAACGGTGGCGACCCCATCGTCGACGTCGACGTCGACGTAGCTGAAATCGAACGGATCCTTCCTTGATGAGAACCACTCAGGGATTTCCAGTCCTGCCATGTCCGCGTATGCGCTGGCCATCGAGGAAGCGTCAGCCATTCCGATTCTGTTGGCAATCTCGAAGGGGCCGAGCGACCACCTGAGGCCTACCTTGGCCCCTCGATCGACGTCCTCCATGCTGCAAATCCCCTCCTCAACTATCTGCGAGGAGACTGCGAAGGCAAGTCCCATGAGTCTCTCTATGATGGTACTGGAAGCCTCCTCGTCGCATTCCCGGTCCCCGCTCATGTCCCAGGACTCACCCTTCTCGACTATCTCCCTCATGTTCTCGGCGGCTCTGAACCTGGGGACCGAGAGCTGCTCCGAGAGGTAGTCGCTGGAGTGCACCGCAATCGCAGGCCCTGTGATGTTCATGAGGGCGAATGGCCCCATGCCGATCCTGAATGCCTTGCAGGCCACCGCGTCGATCTGGGCCGCTGTTGCCACGCCCTCCTGCAGGAGGTGACATGCCTCGTTGATCCACGGCACGAAGAAGCGGTTGACTACGAACCCGGGCCTGTCCTTGCAGACGATTACTACCTTGCCCATCGTCTTGCAGTACTGCTCTACGGCGTCCAGCGTCTCCTGGGATGTGGAATCAGCCGGGATTACCTCGACCAGTCGGTTCTTCGCTGGGTGGAAGAACCAGTGGAGCCCAACGAACCTGTCAGGCCTCCCCGTGGACTTCGCGAGCTCGTTTACGGAGAGAGATGACGTGTTGGTGGCCAGTATCGTGTGGTCGGAGCAGGTGCTGTCAAGGCTGGAGAAGATCTCCTGCTTCAGGTCGAAGTCCTCGAACACGGCCTCGATGACGAGGTCGGTGTCGGGGGAGACGTTCTCGTTCCCGACCACCCCGGTGACCTTGCTCTTGATCTGCTCTGCCTGCTCTGGGCGGAATATCCTCCTCTCTATAGCCTCCTGAAGGAAGCCTTCGATCGTGGCGTGCCCCCTGTCTACCCACTTCTGCTCGCGGTCGACCATCTGGACATCGAATCCCTCTGTGGCGCTCTTCTGGGCTATGCCCGACCCCATGTTGCCTGCTCCGATTACTGCTATCGACTCTATCGCTCTCACGGGCAGTCGAGTGAAATGGTGCCCATAATTCCAGCGGATGGGGGTTCAGTCAGTTCCAGAGGGTCTCACGGATCCTGCGAGCGTGTGCATCGGGGGACAGGTCCATCTCCTCTATCGTCCTTCTACCGCTCTCGGCCCAGGACTCCCGAGTCCCTGAATCGGCTGCCTGCTCTAGCGCAGAGTGCCACGACGCGACGTCCTCGCGCTCGATCAAGCGGCCGTTCTCCCCGTCCCGGATGGTGTCCCTGAACCCACCCTCGTTGACGAAAATCGCCGGGGTTCCAACGGAGAATGCCTCGATAGGGGTCAGCCCGAATGACTCCCTGTGCGCCAGGCTGACCACAGCCCTCGCCCCCCTCACCAGACTGACTAGGTCAGGGGAGGATAGCCTTGGCGCCACCCACATCCCCACCCCCGATGCGCGGGCGTGCTCCTTGAGCATCTCAAGGGACCTCTGGTCCCCGCCGCCTACGTGCGCCAGCGAGACCCCGGTGCCGCTGAGCATGGAAATCGTCTCCCAAGTTCCCTTGGCCCAGGACGCGCGGCCGATGCAGACGACATACTCGTCGCTTCCGGGGTACGGGTTCTGGGGGTCGCCGGACGGGTCTTGGGGGAACTCCTCTGTGTCAACGCAGGGCCATAGCACTCCGGCGTCTGCCCCGTATACCTCCTTCGCCCTTCCAGCGGAGAACGTCGAGTTGCAGCTGACCTTCGAGCCCTCCATTGAAAGCAGGGTCGCCATCAGGGACTGGTCCCTCTTCCTCGCTCTGGACAGGGCTGCCTTTGTGAGGGCCAGGTTCCTCTTCGGGGAGCCGTCGACAAGCCTGTGGAGGGTGTCCTCGTACAGCCCCCTGTGCGGCTCTAGTAGGTGGAGGTGGACCCTGAGACCCCTGGGGACGTGGTCCAGGATGGGCATGCTGCCGTCACCGCTCACTAGGTGCAGAGCGTCTGCCCTGGATAGTGCCTCCCCCAGGCCCTCGCAAGAGGCCCATGCCTTCGATGCCGTGCCCCTCCCTGAGTCTAGCACAACGGAGAGAGTGTCCGTGGAAAGCTCCCAGTTGGAATCCGGTCGGATTAGCGGGATCCCGTGCTCTGAGCAGGTCTGCTCGAGCTCCGGGGAGGTCTGGATGGTGGCCATGGAGACTTCGAAGACCCTATTGATCGCGGGCAGGACCCTGATCAGGTCCATCTCCGCGCCACCCATAGGACCGAAGACGCCCTTCGCCACCACCAGAGGGGGTCTGTCTTGGTCCGTCATTGTCCGACAACCCTCCTGTACACCTCTAGGACCCTGTCCGTTACCCTGTCCCACCGATACTCCCTGGAGGCCTCCCTGCCTGCGGAGCCCCAGCTAGACCTGGTATCCCCGTCCGCGAGCGCGACCTCGCTGATAGCCGATGCCAGGGAGGAGTGGTCCTCGCTCGGCACGGAGATGCCCGATCCGCAGCGCTCGACCATCGACCCCAGGCCGTTGACGTCCGCCATCACGACCGGGGTCCCGGAGTGCATGGCCTCGAGAAGTACCGTGGGAAGGCCCTCGAACCTGGATGGTATCGCTATTGCCGCGGAGTTCTCGTAGAGCCACCTCTTCTCGGCGTCGGACACCAGCCCGAGCACCGAGATCCTGTCCCTAGCGCTCGATTGCGAGTGCCTCTCCTCCAGCCAGCCCGAGAGCTCCCCCTTGCCAGCTATGGCCAGGTCGAACCCCGGGTCGGAGTCGTATGAGTCTAAGGCGTCCATAAGCACGTCGACGCCCTTCTGGTCGCTGAGCCTTCCCACGAAGGAGACCAGGGGCCTGGACTCGTCCCTCCCCTCCAGCCCGGGCGGCTGCTCGGGATCGTCCTCAACGGGCGAGAAGCCGTTTGGAATCACGTCTAGGTGCCCCTTGACGCCCTTCTCCCGTAGTAGACTCTCGAAGAACTCGGTTAGGACTATCCTGGAGTCCGACGAGTGCAGCGTCCTCCGTCCCTGGGCGGCCCACCTGAGCCTCTTGACTAGCCTGCCGGCTATCGAGCTCTTGACGTAGTCGTTGTGATATGTTGTAACGACTGGCTTCCCCGCCCCCCTTGCCTTGGCAAGGGTCCGCCTGATCAGGACGGGCAGTGTGTCGTGGAGGTGGACGACGTCGACGTCTCTGAGGTCCAGGTCCCTAACCGAGACGAGGGGGTCGACTCCGCCCAGTACCCTCGACGGGGTTATCCTGACCACGTCGACCCCGCCCCTGGTGAACCTGGTCTCCTCGTGCGCTGGCACGTCAGCGCACCAGACGGTGACCCTGTGCACCCTCCTGACCAGCTCCCTGCCAATCTGCT
>CAYPWN010000096.1:0-4738 GCA_964414525.1 uncultured Candidatus Poseidoniales archaeon
CAAGTTCGGATTAGCGTCACGAGCCATGCGAAGGCCTTCGAGCCCATCATAAGCTACGATAACCCTATACCCATCTCGTTTCAAATACATATCAATCAAATCAGATGTCGCACGATCATCCTCAACAATCAGCACTGTTTGAACCATAGGAATCCTCACCTACACAAGAAATTATTGACACCCTCAAATCTCTTTATACTGTACAATCTACAATTTTATATTACGAATTATATAAGAAATCATGAAGATTCTATATCCGAAGAACCTGCATATAAACTACTAGCTGAAATCCATACGCGTCAGAAGGCAATCAAGTTCGCATCACTAAAGAACGCCCTGACTCCTTCTGTCTTCTTCTTCAGCGACTGCTACCCCTTCTTCTACATTCACGCGCCCAAGTAACAAGGTCCCCACCCCAATAATGGATAGCAACGCCAGAATTGCTACTCTGGTGTCATAAACACCTGTGACGAGCACATAGAGCATGGGTCCGAATACTGAGGACGCTTTACCCACTAACCCAAAGAAACCAAAAAATTCTCCGCTTTTGCTAAGAGGAGTCATAACAGCGAACAAACTTCTAGCAAGTGCCTGACTACCACCCATCACTAATCCAAGTACCAATCCCAATGCCAGCCATTGCAAATCTACAGACATACCGATTGGCTCCCATACTTTCGACCTCATCCACATAGGCCACCAATCTATGGGACCATCACCAAGAGACGATCGATGCGCATCTCCAACTAGAACCTCGCTCCCCCTACTTCCTCCAGAGATCATGAGGCTGAGCTCGGATGCTTGGTCGCTCGACCAGTCTCGTATCTCCCGCTCTGAAACCTTCTGGTTCAAAGATACGTCACTCCATAAAGAATCCTTCTGGATATCCTCAACCTCAACATTGATCTGGGTAACAATAAAAGTTTCCGCATAGTCATGCGTAACCACCAAATCAACATCCTTTTCAGTAGTTGGAATCAACGGAGCGAATGCTAAAGCAAAAGTGATAACGAGCACCCACCCAGTGAGACAATACGTAAGAGCACGCTTGGCACCTGATAATTTGGCAACCCAAGCGAATAGTGACGCTCCTCCTGCTGCAACGAACTGCACGACTAATATCGTGGCAATATTGCCAATTATGGTTACTCCTAGCACATCCGGACCATAAGCACCCGCAACAGCGATAACTGTCTGGATAGCGTCATTAAACAAGAGGTACGTCAGAAGATAAAATGCCAATGCTTTGAATCGAGTAATTTCTTTCAGCGTTCTAAGAACTTGGCCCCCTGCGACTTTCACCGCGCTTCGTACAAATTCCCTGTCCCTTGATCCTTCTCCAGGTTCAGGTACCAATTTGTAACTAACCACTGCCCATCCGAACCACCATATGCCTATAGAAGCTATACATGCCCTCGTTGCGATATCTTCGTAATCGGAACCGCTATACGAGAAAAGGACTGCTAAATGGATAGCTAATAGCAACCCACCCCCAACATACCCATACGCAAACCCTTTACTACTGACCGAGTCCATATCGTCATTGGATACCAGATGAGGAAGTAAGGCATTATAAAATACGTTGGCTCCTGCAAAGCCAATATTCGCAAGTAAGAAACACCCTGCAACCCAAAGCCATTCAGAGCCGGTGTACGCTGAGAAAAAGAGTAAAACAGTAAACCCGGCTCCGCCTATCGTGTATACAGTAACCAAGGCCTTCCGGATCATTAACCTGTCTGCAATGACTCCTAGTACGGGACTGCTCAGGGCCACCACGATAGTAGACAGAGCAACCAACAAACTCCAAGCAGAACTAGCGGTTACATTAAATCCGAGAATTTCGGTTTGCTGGCTGAATTCTGCTTGAAACAAAAGCACGAAGTACACAGGAATTATGGCCACCGTGCCACTTGTAGCGAAAGCGGAATTAGCCCAATCGTAGAGGCACCACCCTAAAATAGCCCTTTTCCTCTGGGGTTGAACGTCATCACCCTGCATTGACAATCGATTCCCCTTCACGCTGGGTTCCTGGGACGATTAATGGATCCAAGATACCCATAATACACCTTATACCAGCATCTTAACCCAAATGGGAGGTCACAAAATTCCAAATTCGATCTTCTACTTCCTCTGCGCTCTGCTTCAACCCATGGCTTGCTCCAGGAAGAAGAACGAGTTCCTTAGGCTCCACAGCTGCTTCATAAATTATCTCTGAACATCGATGAGGTAAATTACGGTCTTCCATTCCATGTATGAGCAACAGTGGCCGAGGGTACAAGAGATCGGGACGATCGGCCCCGAGCGTTTGGCTTGATAAAGCTATCACCGCTTTAACATGTTCGACTTCTGCCCCAGCACTGATCACTACAGCTCCACCAAAAGAGTGCCCAACCAAACATATGGACTCGTATCCTCGTGAAACCAAGAACTGAGTGGCAACGAGTACATCGAGAATACAATCTAGTAACTCACCTGGACGACGGTAATCCACTCTCAACGACGCAATATTCTGAGAAATAAGCGACTCAGCCATTCTCCCATACACATTGTTAGCAGGTCCGTCAAATCCTCCCCTGACTCCCCATGCCCAAATAATTGCCTGATCCCCAGAGCCTGCCTCATGGAATAAACATCTGATATCTCCACGATCTGTTGATAATAAGACCGGATCACCCACTTCCTGTTGTTTGTTCCAAGTATTAACAGACGAGAAATCTATAAAGTCACTACGATAAAATACTCTCGACACCTAATCCTCCCTGCGAGAAACATAACTGAAATCCATTCAGACTGCGAATGTTTCTTGACAGTAAATAACCACCATGGGAACATATCTGCGCCTCTATACCCCATCTACGCTATATCCTGGATATAAATGCAGTTAAAATGTATAACGTCTCAAGTCTAACATTGAACCCCAATGGTCCAATTCTTTACCTAACGCTACAAAATAGTGGTAATGGGGACCGGATTGGTCCTGAGACTGTCCAACAACTTCTAAATGCTTTCGAATTTTTTGAAGATGACGACACCTTAAGAGTACTCGTCATTGAGGGGTCCAACGGTATCTTCTCTGAAGGAAGCACTCTGAACCCTGACCAAATCGTACAATCCAACGAACCAACTATCGATATAATTCGGAAGCATCAAGTAGCAAATTACCTATCCAAAGTCACCAAACCTACTATTGCTGCAATCGACGGAAAGGCATATGGCCAAGGACTAGAAATAGCTTTGGCATGTGACATACGTATCGCGACCAGCAGCGCTTCATTCGGATTTCCAGATTCCAATAACGGCATAGTCCCGTGGGATGGCGCAACGCAGCGGCTACCACGACTTGCAGGAATCGGTACTGCCACAAACATGCTCTTGATGGGAAAGCTGCTCACAGCAAGCGAAGCCCTTTCTGTTGGGCTTATCGTTGAAATTGTTCCTACGAAGGACCTACATCCGACTGCAGTAGGGTTGGCCGAACAAATAGCTTCAAGCGCCCCCATTGCTGCAAGATACATAAAAGAAGCCATCAAAGGCTCAGGCGAACTACCCCTAGGAGAAGGTTTGAGATTAGAAGCAGATTTAAATATGCTCCTTTTCTCAACTACCGATCGTGCCGAAGGTGTTTCTTCTTTCCTCGAAAAGCGAAGCCCAGAGTTCAGGGGATCCTGAAAATTCCAGAGTAATCTGTAGAGTTGTACGCTCATGAGTGATAATACAAATATAGACACTGGATATGAAACGATAAAGTTTACTAAAGATGGTGGACGGGCGAACGTAACACTCAATCGCCCAGAGGTTATCAATGCCTACAACATCCAGATGCGCGACGAATTGTTCCAAGTATTGGAAGCATGTCAGCTGGATTCTGAGGTTAGGGTCATAGTCCTTCGAGGGGAAGGGACTCGTGGATTCTGCGCAGGAGCTGATCTCAGTGAATTCGGTTCTGCTCCCTCAGTAGCAATAGCCCGTGAGGTTCGATGGCAGCGCGACGTTTGGGCTGCATTTCTTGAACTCGATAAGCCAATAATATGCGTCATGCACGGTCACACTATAGGGTCCGGGATTGAAATGGCTCTGCTATGCGATATTAGAATAGCTGCGGAGTCTACCATATTTCGCATGCCAGAGGCATACCTAGGGTTGCTCCCAGCGGCAGGTGGCTCCCAAACTCTTCCAAGGTATGTAGGTGAATCACCAGCATTGGATATGTTACTGAGCAATCGAGCATGGACTGCAGAGCAGGGCCTTCAAGCAGGGATAGTGTCCGACTTAGTGCCGGACAGTGAAATCAACGCTCGAGTTGACTATTATGCCGATTATCTCCAATCTATGGATCCAGGATTTATTAGGTTACTGAAACGATCAATCCACGGAAATTTCAACCTCTCACTTGATCAAGGGCTATCTTTAGAGATACACTGCGCATCACAAAGAATGGCGGATATGGTAAGGGTAGGGTAAAATCTAACCCTCACCTCAACTAGCCTCGCGAATTATCGTGAATCCGAGGCATTACTGGAAGCCAAAGAAAAAGAAAATAGAAAGGAAGCCACCACATGAACACGACGGAATTTCTGACGGTAACAGCGGCAATCGTGCCTGACAGGGTCGCACTAGTATTTGATGACAAGCGAATCACGTACGGGGAACTGGCGAGCAGAGTATCTCGCCTTGCCAACGCTATGTCTGAACTTGGAGTAGGTTCGGGTGACCGAGTAGCGGTAATGCAGGTCAATTG
>CAYPWN010000097.1:0-4674 GCA_964414525.1 uncultured Candidatus Poseidoniales archaeon
TCCAATGGGCTAGAGCCCTGGCAAGGAGGGAGGGGATGTTCTGCGGAGGATCTTGCGGGGGGTCGATCAAGGTGGCATTGGAAATCGCCAGGGGGGCCGAGGACAGGGGGGAAGCTGCGATGGTGGTAGCGATACTACCTGACGCTGGGAACCCATACTTGTCCAAGTTCTACAACGACGACTGGCTCAGGGAGAACGGATGGGATCCCGAGGAATGGGACTAGTCAGACCTTCTCGAATGCCTTCTCTAGGTCAGCGACCAGATCATCTGCGTCCTCTATACCGACCGAGAGCCTCACCAAACCGTCCTCGAAACCCCTAGCCAGCCTCTCCTCTCTCGGTACCTCGGCATGGGTCATTGTAGCAGGGTGGGTTATCATCGTCTCCACTGCTCCTAGGCTCTCAGCGAGCAGGCATAGCTCGACCGAGTTCATCAGCCTCTTTCCCGCTTCCAAGCCACCTTCCAGCTCGAAAGAGATCATCCCGCTGTAGCCGCTCATCTGAGCCTTGGCGATCTTGTGCATCGGGTGGGACTCGAGACCCGGGTAGATTACCTTCGAAACCTTGGGGTGACCGTCCAAATAGGCCGCTATCTTCTCAGCGTTCTCCCAATGCCTCTTCATCCTAAGATGCAGAGTCTTCAAACCTAGGATAACAAGCCAACTGTCGAAAGGACTTGGCACAGCCCCCACGCTCTTCTGTATGTACTTCAGACTGTCATACAAATCGGTCCTGTTGGTCACAATGACACCGCCGATAATTTGGTTGTGACCACTGAGGTACTTCGTCGTGCTGTGAAGAACCAAATCGGCCCCGTATTCTAGTGGGCGGAGGAACACTGGTGTGGCGAAGGTAGAATCTACAACATAGATTAGGCCGTTTCTCTTTGCGATATCCCCTACGGCCTCCAGATCGGTCACCTTCAGCAGAGGGTTGGTAGGAGTCTCGATCCAGACCATCTTGGTTTCGGGGCGAATGGCTTCCTCCACCCTCGATGAGTCTTGTGAATCAACATAGGTGAAATCTATGCCGTAGTTCGACATTAGGTTGTTGAATAGTCTAGCAGTCCCACCGTATACGTCGTCGCAGCAGACCACGTGGTCTCCCTGGCAGAGTAGTTTCATGCAACTATCCGCACTAGCCATCCCACTGGAGAATGCTATGGCGTGACTGCCTCCCTCTATGGATGCCAGATGCTCCTCCAGGTCCTGCCTTGTAGGGTTGGAGGACCTGGTGTAGTCGAATCCCTTGTCCACGCCCACTTCTTCAAGAACATAAGTGGCAGTCTGGTAGATGGGCGGGATTATCGCACCGGTAGTTGGGTCGGGCTTGCTATTGCCCCTAACTGCTTTGGTATCGAAGTCCATGTCTCTCAGGCACACGCGGAATGAACGTCTGCAAAAGGGTTTCAGTCACTAGTCCCTAGTCCCTACCTTGGCACCGACGTACCAAATTCCGACCAGTCCCACAACCATGATGGTTGCTGCCCCGAAACCAGGATCTGCTCCGTCCCAAGATGCAGGATCCCTCAGGATCCCGCCTCCTTTCGTAGAGACGAACCAAACGAAGTAAGAAGAAACTGACGACATGACTCCGATGAAGAACACAATCCCGTACTTTGCATGTCGAGGTATCGTCTTACCAGTAGCGTAGTACTCGAATACAGCCGGACCGAAGTATCGGTTTGTCAGGGTCCACCTGAACATCCCCTCGCTAGAAATCGAGAAAAAGTATGCAGCTGGAACAGCCCAGGAGACGGTTGGCCATCCCGGAATCCAAATTCCAATTATGGCGAACACGACGAATAGGCTTCCAAGGCTAACGTAGAACCTACTCCTAGCAGGACTGCTGGAAACAGAATACCTTTCAACAACTTCGTCTACACTCTGTAGCCTTTCCATGCAACCCGAGTATTGGCAGGCCAACTCGTGTTTAAGGTAGTCCATTACGAAGGCTCAAGCGGTAGAACCGGGACAGAGGGGCATGGGCGCGCCTTTCGTTTTGCCGCGGGCTGCCTCGTTGGAAGATCCAATGAGAATTGCCGTTCTGATTTCCGGAGGGGGGTCTGGCCTGGAAGCTCTCCTAAGGAACCAAAACGATGAACAAAGGTGCCATAGGACAGTGATTGTACTGTCAGATCGGGAAGACGCAGGAGGTATCGTACATGGGACGAGCAGGGGAATTCCTTCGAAGGGAATCCCAATTCCCAACACACCCCCAGTCTCTGAAAGGAGGATTGCACACGAGAGGCTAATCCAAGATGAACTGGAGTCCTCCGGTGCAGAGCTGGTGGTACTAAGCGGCTACATGAGGATACTTACTCCGTGGTTCGTGGGCATATGGAAGGGGCGCTTGGTCAACATCCACCCTTCTCTGTTGCCAGACTTCCCGGGCCCCCACCCTCACAGGGATGTGCTTTCAGCCGGAATCAACACCACGGGTTGCACGGTACACCTTGTTGACGAGGGTGTCGACTCCGGCCCGATACTTGCCCAGAGAACAGTCCCGGTTTACCCTGACGATGACGAGAGATCGCTTCAGGAGCGAGTGAAGAAGGCCGAGCACGTCCTTTACCCAGAAGTACTCGAACTTCTGTGCTCAGGAGGCGTCTCCCTCTAGATCCTCTGGTGAGTTGACGTTCCTCAGCACTGCGGGGTCCTCCAGAAGCACGGAGTGCCTAGTCTGGGAGAATTGTAAGTGTAGTGGACGCCTATCTCCAACAATCATCTTTCGAACCAATTCCGGTCTTATTAGAGCCAATAGAGGATGTGGCCGTTCTCCGTCATGGGGCATGATTAGTGCGTCACCTTCTGCGAGACCCTCTCGAAGAGAGGAAAACAACTCCTCTGTAATCCACGGACAGTCAACAGGTGCCAGTTGCAAGGTACTCTGCCCCTCCAATCTAGGATCCATCAACGCTTCCTCCAATGCATCAACAGGACCCGCGTGCGTTTTCCCATCCAAGACCCACTCTACTTCCAGATCGTTGTCCAAAGCCGAACCGTATTTTTCCACGTCACCGGGTCTGGCTACTGCAATCCTGATGGGTTCCAAACCAGCACACGCCAAGGCATCGGCAACCCGACAAATCATCGGATTTCCTCCAACCTCAATCATTGCTTTGTCCATGCCCATGCGGGAGGAGCGCCCCCCAGCAAGAAGAAGAGAACGCACGCGCTCACCTCAAATCGTCCAAACGCCTCATGGCGTGCTGGATTTCTTCCATCAGATCCAATGCCCTGTTAATCAGCATCTCCCTGTCCTTCCTTGCAGAGGACTCGCTTAGCCAATCCATTAGCTGAGTGATATCCTGCGCGTCCCTCTTTATCGTCCACTCAAGGACTTCCTCTGCTACAGGATCATCAGAGGGAAGTAGGCGTTCGGCCATGATGCTCAGGAGAGCCGGTGACGAATTAGTACTATTGTCCACCAGACAACACTCTTTCCTTAATTCTCCTTAGAAGGGAGTCCCCGTCCGGAATTTCTACAGAGACCAGCAGATCCAATATTTCCTCGTCTATCTCGACTCCAGTATTGACCGCTGCGTGGACTGTGAATAGAGCGAGATGGGACTCCACCTTCCGACCCCTGCACCAGGCTCTAAACATCTCATTGCTCGGGATCGAGTGACCTGCTCTCGTTAATTCCTCGATGCTCAAAAGCAAAGCTTCCGCAGGCTCTGACGGGTTGATGGAAGAAGACAGTACAGCCCAAGGATTCATGCCTAGTCTCTCGTGGTCAATATTCGCCAGTAAAAGGGCTGCAAGAGAAACGTCCTCCCTACCATGCCTCTCCCAAAGCAGAGAAATTAACTTGGAAAGAACATAACCCTCCTCCTCGGCATGGGTTAGTAGCCAGGATGCGACTCTCCTAAGGAGGTCGTCCGGTGTCCCCAAGTGAAATGAGTATCCAGCTGAAGCCCCTAGACGGTCAGTACTCGATTTCATTATCATTGCTGGGACCCCTATTGGATATGCTTCACGCACTATCTTAGCTAGCTTCTTGTGCGAGCTATGAGCGCCTCTGTCCTGGCTTGCGAGGAAGTCATCTAGAAGCTTAGCACCGCTCATCTTTACTGATCTTTCCTCACCAGCATCTTGACATTATCGAAAATATCACGCAGATTTTCCACAGAGTCATTCAGCCTCATCCTGTATTCGTCAATAAAAGTCCTGTGGACGATTTCTTCCAATTGGCGGTCCAAGCTCCTCGCAATCGCTCTGTGCTCGGAGTCTTCGATACCGAACATCATCCTGAGGTATGCTATCTGCTCTAGGACGTCTTCAGATCTATCCGTGTGAATTAGCATGGCTTCGAGTACCTGCCCGTATACAAGCCGCATCTCTCCATTTTCGATTTCTTCACCCTTGATTGACTTGTAATCTCCAGACAATACCAATTCGTAGACTCTCCTCGGCTCGTCTTCCTTCAGTCTTAGGGCATGTGCCAGCTTGACTAGGATCCTCTTTTCCCCGTTGGATAGCTGCCCGTCTCTCAACGCAAGCTTCGTCGCGTTGAAGAAAACCATTGAACGGTCATTGACCACTTCTGCCACACTCTGCGAAGAGTGCACTCTGACTTAACCACTGGGTCTGGGCATGTTGGAATTTTGTTAGCAAATTTTGAACAGTAGCATTCATGAAGGCCCCTTGCGCCGGACCGATTGCTAATCAG
>CAYPWN010000098.1:0-4638 GCA_964414525.1 uncultured Candidatus Poseidoniales archaeon
CACACCATAGGCTACTACTTGCCAGCTGGACCGGACTGGATCGAAGATCCCGCCACAGCCCTGGGTTACGATATGGCAGATTGCTGGGCTTCCTGCATGATTCCCTTCGACTGGGGCCTGCAATACGACCCAAGGGGGTTCGTGATGATCTCAGAGATGGTTAGTGGGATTTACGTGGTCCAGTTCGAAGAGGATTTCGACCCCAGGTACAACTACCCTGCTACGTGGTCGATAGAGGCCAGCGAAGACTGAGGGTGAGTATGAGGGCTAATCTAATCGTTGCGATTCTAGTATTTTCACTGGCCGCACCCATGGCGTCTGCTCATGGAGCGAACGACTTCGCGATAATCATGAGGGGTTCCAGCATCCAGCCAAGCCAGGCAGATATCCTTCAGAACGATACCCTGACTTTCTACAACGTTGTTGACTACAACAGGACAATCAGGGTAGATTTGGACGGTGACGGGGCGTACGACCAGAGATGCGATACCGAGCCATGGAACTCGTCGTCCATTAGGGACGAGTGCACCTTCTATGTTGACGCGGCGGGCTGGCTGCCCGGAGATTACCGGTTCCACGTATTCTCTAACGAAACTATGTGGGCGGAATTGAACGTCACAGTGGGTCATGACTTCCACGAGGAGCTGGGGCCTCCTGAAGGCTACACCTTCAACAGCGATAGCAACTCGGAGCAGGAAGAAGACGGAGAATCGGGGGGCGGACTCTGGAATCTAGCAATAATCATCTTCGTTGCCTCTGGACTGGTATTTTTGACGAGGAGGGGCACGGATGAGTAGGGCGATTTCATTAGTGGCATTGTTTGTCATGGCATCATTATCAGGTTGTCTTTCCGGTGACTCTTCGGACGTCTTCTACGGGGAGGACATCACCCCCCCTATCCCCGTGGACGAGTTCGTTTTGGTGGACGAAGGGGGCGATTTAGTGTCCATGTCCCAGTTCGAGGGAAAGGTCGTAGTTGTGGCATTCCTCTTCACTAGGTGCCCAGACATATGTCCTGTAGTCAGCGCCAACCTCGCTTTCATAGCGAAGGAGTTGGGAGCCCAGCATGGAACTGATGTGCAAATCCTGACTGTCACGGTGGATCCCTGGACAGATAACTCGACAGTTCTGAACAACTACGCAACAACTAGGCAACTAGGATGGCCCCACCTGACCGGAACCGTGGACGAACTGGAGCCGGTGTGGATGAACTTCGATGTGGGTCTAGCGACTTACAACACAGATCTGGACAATGATGGGGTTGCAGACGGTTTCGATAGTTGCCCAGACACTCCGGAGGGGGAGGAAGTCGACGCCAATGGGTGTGGGAAGGAGACCCAGCAACCCGATGGCGAAGTTGTCACTAACCACCACCCGCTAGACTACTGGGTGGATCACACCACTGGGACGATAATTGTGGACAAGGACATGAGGCAGAGGGTTTGGTGGGGAGATACAGACTGGAACCCAGAGTTGGTCCTTGAAGACATCAAGAGCCTGATTGCAGAAGAGTGAAATTATTCGGGCAAGAGGGGTTTCCATGGGAAGGGCTCTTTCGGCATTCATCCTCTCTCTAGTCTTACTTACGGCGGGCTGCTCTGGGCCTGAAGGCGTAGAGTTGCTCGGAACGGAGTACAAGGACCCGCCTGAAGCACCGGAATTCACGCTGAAGAACCAATACGGGGGCGAAGTCTCACTGTCTGACTTCGAGGGGAAGGTCGTGGTGGTGGCTTTCATCTACACCTCCTGCCCGGACGTGTGCCTAATCATCTCCTCCAACTTGGACTACGTGAAACAGAACATCGGGAGTCATGCAGATATGGTGGAATTCGTCTCCATTACGATAGACCCGGCTCGTGATACGACCGAGCACCTGGGGGAATGGGCCGATGCGAGGGGGTATGACTGGAACCACCTTACTCACGAACGCGGATCGGTAATCCAGTCAGTTTGGGACGAGTGGAACGTTGTTGTTGATGCGGAACACATAGAGAATAGCCTACCTCCGGAAGAGGCCACGGTACGCTTCTCGGTGCTCAATCCCGACAACACTTCCATAGTCACTGACAATGCCTGCAACGACCCGATCAACCTAACTTGCTACGTTGACGGGTCGGAGTTCGCGGAGTTCGCCCTGAGCAAAAACGCTGAAATCGAATACGACATAGCGAATGGAACGATAGGAAATTGGACCTCTGACGTCTCTTGGACTTGGCAACTCCACTCCTGGGATGATGAAAACGAATCCTGGAAAAGGGCCGCATCAGACGACCCAGCTTCCATCGGGATCGGATTATCTACTCATCTTGCTTGGGTATCGAGCAACGCAAACCTGAGCGCATTGCCCCCGGGTGTGGACTGCAATGGCCATGGTTGGATGATGGGTTCCGGATCGAGTGCCCACTGCATGTGCGACAAGGGCTGGGAGAGGCCCGGTGAAGATTGGCTATCATGCGTAATCGGAGGAGGCTCGAGTGCCCCGGGAAACCAGACGGACCCACATGATGAGAGCCTGGGCGAGTACGAGATTGGGCACTCCACCGTGACTTTCATCATCGACAAGGAGCAGAGGAAGAGGGTTGCTTACTCGGGGATTCACTGGGAGGTTGACGACTTCCTTCAAGACGTGAAGACCTTGGCGGACGAGTAGTGGCCATCTTCTCAGAGCAGGGGCATCCTACGGAGCCTCTCTAGATCCGGCTGGTATAGTTGTCGGATGTCGTCCAGACCCAATATCAGCATGGCAAGCCTCTCTAGCCCCATCCCCCAAGCACAAACCGGCCATTCCGTCCCCAGGGGCTCTGTCACCTCGGGCCTGAAGATTCCTGAACCCCCTAGCTCTAGCCATTCGCCCCTCCATAGGACGTCTACCTCTGCACTTGGCTCAGTATAGGGGAAATAGGCTGGACGTACCCTAACGTCTGGATAGCCCATCTTGGCGTAGAATGTCTTGAGGGTGGATACCAGCATCGGAAGGCTGGCTTCGGGCTCGTGGATGATCCCCTCAATCTGGTGGAACTCTGGCATGTGAGTCCTGTCAATGGTCTCTTGACGGAAGACCCTGCCGATACCGAAGACCCTGGAGGGCGAATCCGGGTTTTCGGCTATATGCCTCACAGTATTAACTGTAGTATGAGTCCTAAGAAGGGCCTTCTTGGCCTCTTCTTTGTCGAAAGAACCGCCCCACCCTTTGCTACCGGTGTCGTGGCCGTGCACGTGAACCTTGGACCAAAGATCGAGGTAGTGAGAATCTACATCCAAGCTGCTCGGATCGCTGAGGTAGAATGTGTCCTGCATGGTCCTTGCCGGGTGTGACTGCGGGATGTAGAGGGCATCCATGTTCCATCCTGCAGACTGGACGTAGTCCCCCTCTATCTCGGAGAAGCCCATCTCAAGGAAAACAGAACGTATCCTCTCGATGAGGGATTGCATTGGGTGCCTCCTACCGCCTGAAGGGATAGGGGCTGGGGCGGATACGTCGAATGGCTTGAAATCTGCACCCCTCCAAGTTTCAGTCTGAAGCATCTCGGGGGTTAGTTCCCCTATCAATTGGACCTCTGAGAGCTCGGAAATGTCGACCGAGCGACCTTCTTCGGTCAGGCGCCAAGTACGAGATACCGACTCCTCGAACTCTAGAAGGCCGCCCCTTGGCGAGAATATAGCCAGCATAGTGCCGTCAATTGAATTCTCGTCCACCGGACCGCTTGAGAGAGAAGACAGGAAATCTGCTCTGTTGGACAACTCTGCAGTTATCCCCTGTTCGTCTGAGAAAACGAGGGCCCCCGATTCTATCCGGAGCCCCAGACCTTTCAGCAACCCTATTCCGGGGCCAGTCTCGCTCTTCTCGAAACCTGAAGAATTCAGGTGCTTTATCGTGCGGCTCGAATCATCCTGAGACTTCACCCACTCCCAGAGCCTATACTCCAGGAGTCCACTCTCGACAGCACTGATGCCTTCGGGGCCCAGGGATACTTTCCTGGACCTTGTCTCCTCGACCTCAAGTAGCCCTGCGGCCTCCAGCGACTTTCCGGCTCCTGCCACGTGAACCTGGTCCTCCCAATTGGCCTCAGAGAGCAACTCGTGGAGAGACCATGGCCTCTCTGGTTCGGAGAGCATTGCCTTTAGCATTCGGCGCTCGTTGTTGCTTAGCCCCATATCCACTCTCCGAACTTTGCAGCAGACTGCCCCACTTGACGATTACTAACGGGGAGGCTATTCTGGCGCTATTCCTCTTCTCCCCGCAATGGCACGGCCGGGCCCCCGTCCCCACCTCCAAGAGAAAGGCCGTAGATTAGGGCCGAGACGCCGCCCAAAGAAATCGGAGCGGCGATGGAAATGGAAAATGAAGATGCCCCCGAGAGAAGCACGCCGGTTCCGAACACGATGCATATCCATCCAGAAATAACGAAATTAAGCCTTCTATAGGGGTTCTCGTAGTCCTGGGACATGCTCGCTGAGATGGCCTTTTACTAACAGAATTATTGGTCTTCCGATAGACATTGCCTTGGACGGTAGTCTGGGCCCCGTCCACGGGCCTCAGTGATGTGATGGGTTCAAGTGGGGGGTTTGGTAGCGTTGGAGCGCGCCTCAGTAGCTCAGCTCGGTAGAGCATCTGATTTGTAATCAGACGGCCGGGGG
>CAYPWN010000099.1:0-4588 GCA_964414525.1 uncultured Candidatus Poseidoniales archaeon
TTGAAGAAGTTAAATGATTAGCTTCTTCAGGAAGAACATAACCCTGAGTTCCAGGAGCTGAAGAGATAATAGTAATCCAGATTGCTTGCTCTTTTTGAGCAAAATCTTGAGTATTTTGCATATTCCCACTTCTGTAGTGTTTTGCTACATAAGGGCAATCATGGTTAGTCCATTCAAGAACTACAGTACTTCCCTTGAAACTTTCGAGTGAAACATCTCCTCCGTAGGAATTAGTTAATTCAAAATTTGGTGCTGAAGTGTCTGTAATAACAGCAGCAGAAGTGAAGTTTATAAAAAATAATATAAATAAAGATAAAAGGTACTTCATAAGATCTCCTTCTTAATTTTTTATCTTAATTAATTTTATTTAGAAAATCTAATAAGAGGTCTTCAGTTAAAAGCTCGGGTAGTATTATCGCTTCTCCTACTGGAGGAAATAAAAGATATAAAGGAACGCCTGTTCTTCCATAATTAGTCAATATAGATGCTATTTCAGGATCTTTCTTTGTCCAATCTGCTTTGAGGTAGACTATGTTTTTTTCATCTAATAACTTTTTAACTGCTTTTTGATCTAGAGCTATACTTTCATTGACTTTACAAGTAATACACCAATCTGCAGTAAAGTTTATAAAGATAGCCTTCTGTTGTTCTCTTAGAGAGTTCAGCTTTTCCGTGCTAAAAGAATTTAAGTCTTCACTTAAATTAAAATCATTATCATCATTAGTTGGTATTAACCAAATTGATAACATCAGGAGGCTTGCAGAAATTCCAATTGATATTCTTCTTAATAAAGTTTCTGAGTTTTGTGTCTTCTCTATTAACCACAATCCTAATGCAATAAATAAAGCTCCAAGTAATACCGCAAATACAGATTGCATATCTACCTGGGCACTTAAAACCCAGGCTAGCCATAAAGCTGATGCCCACATCGGGAAAGCCATTACTTGTTTTAAAGTTTGCATCCATTCACCGGGTTTAGGCAATTTAGATAGTAGCTGAGGGTAAATACTCAACAGCAAATAAGGCAAAGAAAATCCCAAACCTAACGCTAAGAATATCACCACGGATTTAAACCCAGGCTGCAGGAGAGCTAGTCCTAAGGCTGGGCCCATAAAAGGAGCAGTACAAGGAGAAGCTACTATTACAGCTAGCACCCCAGTGAAAAATGAAGACATTAAGTCTTTTCGGTTTTGTGCCAAGACTCCAAAGTTAGCTAATTTGCTGCCAAAAACTATATTTCCCATAAATACAATACCAATTGCAACAAAGAGATATATCAACAGAGACACCACCCAGGGAGATTGAAGTTGATACCCCCACCCAATTGCTTCTCCAGAAGCACGAAGAAATATCAGAAGGGATGAAATAGCTAAAAATGTAGTTAAGACCCCAGCTGAGAAAATGACTCCATGATGGAATAATTTTTCTTTGGAACCCTGGCTGTGCTCGATAAATCCGAGTATCTTAATTGATAAGATCGGAAAAACACATGGCATGGCATTCAAGATGATACCTCCTAGAAAAGCAAAAATTATTCCAGTAAATAAAGTCATAGTAATGAGAGGTTGAGTTGCTTTACTATCTAGAGGTATTTCTATTCTATAAAACTCTTCTAAGGTTCCATTGTTTACTTTTAGCACTCCCTTTAGATCAGTTTCATTTACCTGCAATTCAGCTGGGGTTAGTTCTAAACTAAAACTATTGTCATTTTTTTCTAATTTCTGCTTAGCTGCATAATCTATAAGCCCATATTCATCAGGAAAAAAATAGGCTTCGGAAATCTCTCTAGAACCTTGTCTTTCGAATTGCAAAAATATTTTTTTATCAAGTGTCTTGACCCTAAAAGGTAGGGGATATGGCTTAGGAACAGTTAGAGCTACTTCATTTAACCTAGCGGCATAGCCATTGCTTATTTTTGGCCCTTTCTTTAAGGTTAACTCCACTTGCCCTTCTTGAGGTATGCAGATTTCTTTACAAGTTAACCAGTTAACGTTAGCTATAATTTTTATAGATTCAGAAAATTCTTTAGGAGTCTGAATTTCAGTTAGAAGAATAACTTTATTTTCATAACCATATGTCATTAAAGGGTCGAAAGGAATTTTTTCAGGTCCTGGCCATAATACTGGTGAAGTTTTGAATCCTTTTGGCAGTTCCCATTTGATAGAAGCTCCCTCACCGGAATCACCAGGATTTTTCCAATAAGTATGCCACCCTTCTTCTAATTCAAAAACAAGTCCTAGAAGTAAGGAATCGTTTTCTTTGACATTATCACTTTCAGAGATAATCTTGACAGATGACTCTCCAGCATCAAAGAATGACTCGGAAAGAGAAAAATTACTAAAAATAACCAAGCAAAAGCAAAGACTAAACTTAATTATTTCTTTCTTAGTATATAATTTTTTGAACACTAAAAGATTATGGTAAATAAATTAGTTAGTCATTTTAACGAAAAGGGTTTCGTAATTGCAGAGAATCTTCTTGAAGCTTCTGAAATAGATCATTATAGAAAAGAATTAAAGAGAGCAGTTAAAAGCAGAAAGAAGCTAGATAAACGAGGGCTTAAAGATAAATCGGTGTATGAACAATCTTTTATACAGTGCCAGAATCTTTGGGAAGATTTTACTGAATTAAGAAAATTAACCTTTAATCAAAGAATTGCCGGTACCGCAGCAAAGCTATTAGGAGTAGAGAGATTAAGAGTATGGCATGATCAAGCTCTAGTTAAAGAAAGTGGAGGAAGAAAAACAGATACTCATCAAGACCAGGCTTATTGGCCCATAAAAGAGCCAAAGACTATAACAGCCTGGATACCGATGGTACCAATTTCAAAAGACAACGGACACATGGGGTTCTTTCCTGGATCACACAAAGAAAAGAAAGTTAAATTTATAAATATATTTAAAGGAAGAGTAGAAAAAGAAGAGTTAAAAAATATACAGCAGATTCAAGGAATTACTCCTGAATATGTTGATCTTAATGTCGGAGATGTGTCTTTTCATCATGGATTAACTTTTCATAATGCAAAATCAAATACTAGCTCTGAAGATAGATTTGTATTTACTATAATTTTTTTTGCTGACGGCTGTACACGAGGTAATGATCAATTACATTTTAGCGTTGATAGGGCTTCTTTAAAGATAGGAGATAAAATAGATAGTGATGTCACACCAATTGCTTTCCCTATAACTAAACTTCCTTCAAAACCTAAGAATCCTTTTTCTTCAGAATTTAACTTCACACAATCTTTAGGTCTTTTACCTCAAGATTAACTTTGTTGTTTAGCAAAATGCTCCATTAAGAGAGGTTTAACCTTGTTCTTCCAGATTTCATACCCTTTTTGATTTATATGAAGACCATCTTCTTCAAATAGATCAGGATTTGCTTTACCATCTATGAGCATCGCCTCCCACACATCTATGAAGAAAAGATTTTTCTCTTTTTTTGATAAATCAAATTTCAGCTTATTTAAGGTTAATTCTTTTTTTCTTAAATGATACCTTGCTGTTGAAGGTTTAACTCCTATTACAAAGATTTTAGTGTTTGGTAAGTTTTCCTTAACGGAATTAAGAAAGATTAAGAAATCTTTAAAAACTTCTTGAGGAGTTTTTAAAGCTGCCAAGTCATTCGTACCACAAAAGAAGACAATTCCTAGAGGTTCATATGGGAGTACTATTTCATTAAGATGATAATTTACATGACTAATATGGGCTCCTCCAAAACCTCTATTAAGAATTTTTAGAGGACTCATATCATCTTTTAAGGTTTTCCAATAGACTATACTTGAACTACCAATAAACAAAATAGACCCCTTTTTGGGAGAGTTAATCTTATCTTCTTCTAAGAATTCATTTACATGACCTTCAAAAAAATTCGGTTCAGTCCATTTAGAGAGAATGGTAGCCCAAGCCTTTATCTTTATTTCAGAAAGATCTTGATTCATAGCTCTTGATTCTTGTCTTATCATTTCTTCATAATCATTTATTTCTTTGGAACAAGATAAGAGCAATCCTAAAAGAAATAAAAAAAGAATAGTGAGTTTTTTCTTCTTATTTTTATGCATTACCATAGTCTGGACTAACCATAGTGAGATCAAAGCCTAATTCTTTTGAGACTCCAGAAACTTTATCCTCAATTCTAGTATCAAAAATTATTTCATATTTAGCAGGTGCAATAATCCAGGCGTTTTCTGTTAACTCAAAATCTAATTGTCCAGCGCTCCACCCGGAATAGCCTAAGGTTATTAAATATTTATCAGGACCTTGTCCAGATGCAATTGATTCTAGTATATCCTTTGAAGTACTTAGGCTTATTTCGTCATTTACACTGATTGTAGATTCCCATTTTCCAAGAGTAGGGTGGAGTACAAAGACAGCGCCAGGATTAACTGGACCTCCCATCAATAGTTTCTCCTGAAAAGGATTTGATGATAATTGAAGATCTAAGCTCTTAAATAAATCATCTGTTTTTATATTTATTGTCCTGTTTATTATTAGTCCCATAGAACCCTCAAGATTATGCTCGCAAACATAAATAAGACTATTTGTGAAATAAGAAGAATTGTCTTCGCTAGGTGAAAAGTAAAGTAACT
>CAYPWN010000100.1:0-4400 GCA_964414525.1 uncultured Candidatus Poseidoniales archaeon
TAGGTCCAAATCCAGCCGAGTATGGTGAACGGGTATATTTCTATTCCAATTTCTCGGATTCAGATGGCTATATTGTTGACTATTCCTGGACATCTAGTATAGATGGTTTCCTCAGTAATAGTGGTAATTTCAGTGATGATAATTTGTCTACAGGAGATCACACGATTACTCTGAGAGCAAAGGATGATGATGGTGACTGGTCAGCGAACACAACTTTCAATCTAGAACTCACAGGTGGTGAAAGTGAACTTCCTTGGACATATGACTTTGGAGATACTGTTAAAGACGTATTAATCTCTAAAAACAATGAATTTATTCTATCAGGGTCCTATAACAACAAAGCTATCTTGTTTGATAAAGATTATGACGAACCTTTATGGATTTTCTCAGATGATACAATTGTATACTCAATAGCTTTAGATGACAATGCGGATTATATTGCAATTGGTACTATGAATGGTCTTTATCTCTTGAATAATGATGGAGATGAATTATGGTTTTATGAAGAAGGGGGTTACGTAGTATCATTATCAATTTCATCAGATGGTGAATATATACTTGCAGGAACACAGAATTCAGAGATGATTTATCTTTTCAATAAAGAGGGTGATTTACTTTGGGAGTTTGAGGCTGAGGACTCAGTTAGTGCAGTTTCTATTTCAGCCAATGGAGAATATATGGTTGCAGGTGATGGACAGGGTTATATCTATGCTTTTGACAAAAATAGTAGTGAACCTCTCTGGGAATATGTTGCGGACGAAGAAATAAACAGATGTTCAGTTGATATTTCAGAAGATGGGAGTTATGTGGTTGCAGGTTCATGGGACAATAATATTTATTCTTTTGATACATTAAATGGTACTTTACGCTGGATACACGAAACTCAGTCCAATATAAAATGTGTAGCAATTTCTTCAGATGGAGAATATGTTACAGTAGGAGATACTATGTCTCGTGTTTATTTTTTCCAAAAAGACAGTGGAATTCCTCTTTGGACTTTTGATGGATGGGAGGGTCAGCCAAATGGTGTTACTGCGATATCGCTTTCTGCAGATGGAGAATATATTTTTGCTAGTATCTACAAAGGACGGCTTTATCTTTTTGATAAGGATGATAATGAGCCTGTATGGGAATATGATTCGAACAATGAAAGGATGTACGCATCCTTTATCTCTAATAATGGAGAATTCTTTGCAGCTGGAGATAATGATGGTATCCTTTATGCATTTAATAATGATGCTGAGGATGTTTTACCCAAGCCTGAAATAAAATTAACTTACTGTAGATCAGGTGTTTATCCTTTGCTTCGTGAACACGATGATGATGGCGGAAATGATACCACTTACTATATTGAAAACGTAATTCCAGAATGTGATTTCGGTACCTGGGCTAACGTCCACTATAATAATTCTGATGAGCGAATGCTGAATTTCAATATAGCTGCTGAAATCAACATCCCAATAGCAGACCTTGGTTCTTACGAATTCTCATTGTATGATGCCGAAGGTAACGAATTACCTAGTGATCAGTTTAAGTTTGGACAAGGCTATCCAGATGGGCTTAACACAGTCGGAACTACTTATCATGGAGGTTATTCACCTTCGTATTTAACTGAAGGCTTGTCTACCCATGGAGGAGTATTCAATGATAATAATGGAGTTCCATGGAATTTTTTACAAGTTCATTTTGATGGAGAATATTTCTGGGGAATAACAAGTACTGTTTGTGATTATATTAATTACCCTTTAGATAATTGTAATAAAAATCATGAATATAAGTTAGTTAAACTTAGTTCAGACGGTTTAGAGTTTGAAATATTTTTTGATTTAGGAAATGATACTATTCTAAAGGATAGTTTTGACTTAACCACTGATTCGGAAGATAATATTTACCTTTTATCGGGTTCCGGAAGTTCTTCTCCACACTATATATGTAGAATTTTTCCTAGTGGAGAATTTGATCAATGTGCAAATATATTTGGCGATTCTTCAGACAGCACACATGAAATCAGATATGCTACAGCCATAAAATATTACAATAACTCTTTATTTACACTTCAGTCAACATCTAGTACATCAAACAAGAAGATAGTTGTTATGAAGAATATAACATCAGATATATTTTCAGACAGCTTAGATATAGAATATGTAAATTATCAGACCCCTCCTGGATTATCTAGTACCAATTATCCACTAGCTTTTGATTTAGATCCTTCTACAGGAGATATTTTTATGATTTATAGAAGCAGTTTTAATAAACCTACAATAATTCAAAAATTTAATAATACTTCATGTGGTTCTCAATGCACGCGTTTTGAAGAGTCACAAGAACCATATTACATATCACTTGATTTTGATAAATTCCCATCATATTCATCTAATATGCATATTCACAATGGTTCCTTGTATTACTCATCAGGTTTTGGTTCATCTTATTATTTAGGACTTGCAAGATGTAATATAATTGAGTTCTCAGAAGAAAATTGTGAACTAATGAGTAGTTATCTACTTGGCTCATTTAATTCTGGACATTACAGGAAAGGAGAAATGCATATTGTAGATAATTCAAAAATTTGTATATTATCTAATTCTAAATATTCTAATATTTTCACTCAGGGGTCTTTAATGTGTTATGATTTAGATAGATATATAGAAGCAGAAATCAACACATATAGAGATGGTATAGGGGTAATAAATACTAAGCTATTTCTTCCTACAAATTCTGATGATATAACTACAATGCAAAGCAAGAATTTATGGGTATTCCTAGAAAATGAAACACAATCCTTTGATTCGAGTACGATATATCTCAGTTTGACAGTTTGTAATATTCAAGATAAATGTACTAATCATTATTCATCAATTACACCCTCATTTTCTACAGGAGAGATTTTAGAATTAGAAATTAGCCTTAGTGAGTATGAAGCAGTTAGACAATTACCTATTCAATTTTCTACAGACTCAGCCTTCCTTGATTATAGTAGTAATTTCACATATACTTGGTCTTCAAGTATTGATGGTGTTTTGAGTAATGAGAGAAGTTTTGTTTCAGATTCATTAACAATTGGTCAGCATGTTATTTCGTTATCAGTATATCACAGTGGTTTTGGACATTTAAATTCATCTGCTAATCTTATTGGCTGGTATAATTCATCTGCTAATTTAGAAATTTTGAGTACTTCACTTATTGAACCTATTTGGGAAACAGATCTTCAGTCTGATGTTACAGCCGTGGCAATATCAGATGATGGTAATTATGCGGCAGCAGGAACTGAAGATCGTGAATTATCATTTTACAGCAGAACTTCTTCAGTAGCACTATGGACTGTTGAGCTTGAAAATGACGTAACTTCAATTGATATGTCTGCTAATGGAGAATATATTGCTGTAGGAACTGGAGGAAATGGCTATGATTACATGTATTTATTCCATAAGAATAGCAGTGTTCCTTTATGGGAATATGAGGTAAATAGTGAAATTTATTCAGTGTCAATTTCAGATGATGGGAACCATATTGCTATGGGTTCACAAAATTCGGGAGTCTATCTGTTTGATAAAACAGGTCATGTTTGGACAGATTGGACTGGAGGTTACATTTATTCAGTAGCTATTTCTGCAGATGGAGAATATATTACTGCAGGAGGTACTGATGAGAACGTTTATTTGTATTCTAAAGATAGTAATGAGTATTTGTGGAAATATAGGGCAGATGGGACAATTTTAACAGTTTCTATTTCAGCAAATGGTGAATATATAGCTGCAGGAGGCTTAAATGACAACAAACTTTATGCATTCCATAAAAACAGTAGTGTACCATTATGGGTATATGATGCGGGCGAAGGTGTAAAGTTTCAATCTGTTTCACTATCGGAAGAGGGGTCTTATCTCGCAGTAGGTTATGATTATCCTTTATATTCATCTAGTAGTATTTCCGTGTTTGAGATAGGCAATGAAGAACCATTGTGGAGTGATCACAGCAGCGATAGTGTTTATTCTTATGCAACTACAGTTGTAGTTACAAAAGATAGTAATTATGTTTTGGTAGCCACAAGAGAATGGGGTGATTATTCAGACGGAAATATAATAGCTTATGACACAGCCCATGGAACGAAATTGTATGAATATGAACTTCCAGATGGTGATTCATCATTGAATTTAGGTTCTTCATTTACAGGAAAGTATTTTGTTGTAGGATCCGATAATGATTTATTTTATTTCTTTGAAAATCCCGGAGCTGAGGAGTATGTTTGGGATGGTGAAGAATTAACAGAAGAGGAAGAAGAATTAACAGAAGAGGAAGAAGAAGTAACAGAGGAAGAAGAAGTAACAGAGGAAGAAGAAGTAACAGAGGAAGAAGAACCAGATGCCAATTTAATCCTTAAAGAAGACTTTTACTATATC
>CAYPWN010000101.1:0-4328 GCA_964414525.1 uncultured Candidatus Poseidoniales archaeon
ATTAAAGTATTAGTAGCACGACCAGCTTGGTAGTAAAAATAAATTTTAATTACAGCCTGATACAAGGTAACTGTAGGAGGCAATAATGCCAAAAGCAAATGAAAAAAAAGAAAGTACTGCTGTTAAAGCAGAACCCGTTTCTAAATTAGCTGAAGGTATGGCTAGAGTAAGAGATAAAGAAACAGGAGAAGAATTAGAAGTAGATGCAATTCATGCTTTAACTGTTTTAGAAAAACAAGGTAAATACAAAGTAGTACAGCATAACGCAACAATTGGAGAACTATCCGCATTTTGTGATATACATGAAATTAGGTATCCAGGAGGGGGAACAGTAGACCAATTAGTTGCTTTAGTAAAAAGAAAATAGAGGATAGTAATAAATGGCTACTAGGAAAGAATTAGTAAATGAAGTTTTAAGGCGTTTAAGAGAACCAGAACTAGGTGCTGATTCTACTATAGCGTCAAGTACTTATGCAACAATGGTGGCTTCTTTCCTTAATGATGTTAAGCAAGAGTGTGAAGATGCTTGGGGTTGGGGACAACTTAGAGAAACAGTACAATTTGATACTGTATCAGGTACGTCTTTGTATTCTTTACCTTTAACAACAGTAAGAACCAAATTACTTTCTATGTGGAACACTACACAAAATTCTAGGATGAGACACGTAACTGAAGATTATTATAATAGAAGTACTCTTATAGGTACACAGTCTAATGCTGGACCATCTTTTTATAGAGATAGAGGTATAAATGCAGCAACTGAATATAAGCAAGTAGAGCTTCTTTCTGTTCCAGATGGTGTTTATACTATAAAAGCAGAAATAGTTAATCCACAAAAAGATTTGTCAACTGATGATGAAACATTAAAATTAAGTCTTGGTAGACAAGCTATGATATATGGAACATGGGCTTTATGTATATCAGAGCGAGGTGAAGACGGTGGTCAATTAATGGATGAAGTTACACAAAAGTATGCTTTCCATTTACAGACTGCTATAGAATTGGATAGGAGGTCTTATCCTAACGAAGGCGATGTTGAGGTAGTATAGTATGGCTACAAAATTATTGCCAGTACAAATACGTTCACCTGGCAGATTAGGACTAAATACACAAAGCTCTTCATTGGGTCTTGGTCCAGAATGGGCGTTGTTTTTAGATAATTCTGTATTTGATGATTTGGGAAGGATAGCAGCTAGAAAAGGAATGTTAAAAGTAACTACTACTCCTATATCTGGTAATCCAACTTTAGACCAAACTTTTGAATATAAAGAAGATGCAAGTACTGAACATATCATTACTGTAGATAACGCTAATGGTAAACTGTACACAGGAACTACAACTTTATCTGAAAAAACTGGTACTCTTAGTTTTAGTAATACAAATTGGCAATTTGCTAATTTTAATGGTAAAGTTATAGGAGCAAGCCAAAATCAATTTCCTATATATTGGGACGCAAGTGGTAATTTTGAAACAGTACATAGCCAGCACTCTAATTGGGCGGCAAGTACTGCTTATGCTTTAGGAGCTACTGTTAAAGCAGTAACTTCTGCAACGCAAGAAAGATATTTTGTTTGTACTTCAGCAGGAACATCAGGAGGTTCTGAACCTACGTTTCCTTCTGCGGAAGGCGCTACTGTAGTAGATAGTGGAGCTACTTGGACTACAGTTAAAATGCCAAAAGGAAATTGTATATTATCTGGTTTTGGTAGATTGTGGGCTGTAGATTCAGATAAAACTACTATTAGATTTAGTGCTTTTAATAACGATAAGTTATGGGACACTCAAAATGGTGGTGGTACAATAGATTTAGTTAATAACTTTGCTTTTTCTAAAGATGAAGTAGAAGCAATAGCAGTATTTAATAATCAATTAATAGTATTTGGTAAAGATAATATTGCAATTTTTAGTAATGCGGTTGTTCCTACAACATTAGCATTAAATGACTCAATAGTAGGTATGGGTTGTATTGCTAGAGACAGTATACAAAATATAGGGTCTGATATTATATTTTTATCTGAAGATGGTTTAAGAGCATTGTCTCGTACCATTGAACTAGAGAAAATGCCAGCGCAAGACTTAAGTAAAAATATAAGAACAGAGCTTTTAGAATTTATTTCTACTAAAGATAAAACTAAAATTAGGTCTTTGTATGCTCAAGTAGAAGGGTTTTATTTATTGCTAGTTGGGTCTACTATTTATATGTTTGATTTTAAAGATTTAATAGCAAGTCCTAAAACACTAGATGTACCTTTACCTAAAATAGCTAGATGGCTAGAAATGGAACCACAAAGTTTAGCTGTAGCAAAAGATGGAACAATATATTTTGCAAAAGATGGGTACATATCAAAATATTCTGGATATAAAGATAGTATATTATCTGACGGGTCTGTATCTCAAGTTGCGTATAATTTTAAATATAGGTCTAATTGGTTAGATTTTGGGTTTATAGACCCACAGGCAGCAGGTTTATATAAGATGCCTAAAAAAATTAAAATGACAGTGAATGAAGGTTCAACTTATGATATAAACTTTTTTTGGGCTTTTGACTATGTAAATAGAGATTTTAGACAAAAAGCTACAGCAATATCTTCAGATTTAGTATCTACAGGGTCACAATGGGGAACTGCAGAATGGAATTTAGCAGAGTGGTCTGGTGATGCACTATCAGTAGATACTGTACCAGCACAACTTTCTGGTTCAGGACAAAATATACAATATGGATTTGATATAAGTATTAATGGAGCTAACGTAGCTGTATCTCAAGTTGAATTATTAATTAAAATTGGAAGGGTGGCAAGATAATGGCTGATTATGCAAGACAAAACGATTTTAGCGCAAAAGATGCTTTAAGTACTGGAGATGCTGCTAAACTTATAAAAGGTTCAGAGGTAGATGCTGAATTTGATGCTATTGTAACTGCGGTAGCTACAAAACAAACAGTTGCTAAAGGTGCTGACCTTTCTTCAGCTAATACTATGACTATTGGTACAGATGGAAATTATTTTGATGTAACAGGAACTACACAAATTAATACAATGACAGTTGCTATTAATAGAAGTTTTACTTTACAATTTGATGGAGCTTTAGTATTACAGCATCACTCTGCAAATTTAGATTTACCTACCGAAGCTAATATAACTACAGCAGCAGGAGATGTAGCACAGTTTTTTAGCCATACTGCCAATAAAGTACAATGTGTCAACTATACTAGGGCTGATGGTACAGCACCAGCAGGTGGAGGTGCAGGGGGTCTTGAAGACGCAGGAGGTAATGTAGTGGGAATTGAAAATCATGTAACAACAGCAGGAGATTTCACAGTAACTAATGGCAAGAACTTAGTAACAGGAGGTCCATTCACAATCGCAAGTGGACATACAGCTACAGTAGGTTCTGGCGAAACTTGGACAATAGTATAAGAGGATAATATGAGTACATTATCAAACACAGATTTAACAGTAGCAGATGCCAATATTACAACGCTTAAAGATGGGAGTGGAAATAATCCGTCAACTCCTGCCGAAATTGCTTCGGGGAGAATAAAGGCTTGGGTTAATATGGATGGTTCTGGAACAGCACATATAGATACAAGTTTTAATATGACTAGTATTACAGATAATGGAACAGGAGTTTATACATTAACAATAGCAACAGATTTTGGTTCAGCAGATTGGGTTGCTGCTGGAATGTGTGGAACTGATAATACTACAACGCATTTTCTGGGAACAGGTAATGTTGCTCCCGCTGCTGGTACTCTTAAAATTCAAACTGTAAACGATGGTGGTGGTGCTATTGATTGTCCACATATCATGGTAATGATGGTAGGAGACCAATAATGACTGACAAAAGAATAGTGTATCAAGAAAGTAATGGTATTGCTTCTATTGTAGTTCCTTCACCAGAGTTTTTAGCGAGTGGTGGAACAATGGACGATTTACTAATAAAATCTGTTCCTGAAGATTGCAGAGACTCAGCGAATGTTGTTGAAGTTGATACAGTTCCAAGTGACAGGACATTTCGTAACGCTTGGGTAACTGAACAAGGCAAGAGTGTTGAGATTGACTTAGATAAGTCCAAAGTTATCGCTAAAGAAAAAGTTAGAGAAGCTAGGACTCCTAAGTTTCAAGAATTAGACATTGCTTACCAACGTGCTGATGAAGCAGGTGATTCTGATGCTAAAGCCGCAGTAGTCGTAAAAAAACAAACAGCAAGAGATGCTACAGCAGATACCAAGATAACTAACGCTGATTCCGTTGATAACTTAAAGACAGGAATGAATGAAGTGATTGCAGAGGTGGAAGGCTTATGAGTAAATTAGTAGTTGGAGAAAT
>CAYPWN010000102.1:0-4312 GCA_964414525.1 uncultured Candidatus Poseidoniales archaeon
AGGACTGCGATCTGGCATTCATCACCGCGGGCCTCGGCGGCGGCACTGGTACCGGAAGTGCCCACGTCGTCGCCAGGCTCGCAAAGGCCTCAGAGGCACTTACCATAGCTGTTGTAAGCTACCCGTTTGTCTCAGAAGGAGCAGTTCGTAGGCAAAACGCTGAGTGGGGGTTGGAGCGTCTGAGAGAGGTATGTGATACTGTAATTGTCCTACCGAACGAGAGGCTCCTAGAGGTAGAAGGAGTTCGTGACCTCCCACTAGATGCGGCATTTAGGGTGGCTGATGAGTTACTAATGAGAAGCATTTCAGGAGTATCTGAGATGATTGCAAAGGAAGGAGTGGTCAACTTGGACTTCCAGGATCTAAGGTCAGTAATGGAAAATGGTGGCGGAGTTGCAATGATAGGGCTAGGAGAGGCTACTGTGGAAGAAGGAGCAGAGAAGGCAACCATGGAGGCCTTGCAATCACCGCTTCTTGATATCGACATTTCTGATGCTAGGGGTGCTCTAGTGAACGTTGTAGGAGGCCCTGGTCTTACTCTGGGCGAGGCTGAGCAGTGTGCGAAGATCATTCGTGAGAGTATCAACCCGTATGCGAGAATGATTTGGGGAGTTACAACTGACGAATCTATGGGAAGTGCCATCAGAGTACTTCTCGTTCTAACTGGAGTGAAGAGCGAGCAGATTCACGGTGCATCACTGCACACACAGATGAGGAATCTCAGGAACAGGACAGTTGAATTCGTCAGTTAGTTCACATCGTTACCGGAGATTTCGTACCTATATCGCCCCGTCGTCCTTAAATGGAATCTGTGGGTCGCCGGGATGCTTCTAGGTGATAGCATGGCTGTTGAGAACTCAAAAGTTGGCCCCATCGAGGAGATGGCCCAGTCATGGCAGGATGAGATTGAGGGACGAGTAAAGGGGCTACAGACTGGTTCCTATGCCAGAATCCTGAAGATGGCGAAGAAGCCCTCCAAGCAGGAGTTCAGGCAGACCGTAATTGTCTGTGGAATTGGGATGTTCGTTCTCGGTGCAATTGGGTTCGTGATACTGGCCTTGATGGTGAACGTGTTCCCTCCTTTCTTCGAATGGCTAACTGGGTGAGGTGAAAACTTGTCAGAGGCATTCACAGTATATCTCCGAAGTGGAGAGAGAGTTCTTCTAATGCAGCGTGCTGATGAGGTTGCAGACTTCCCCGGGGCGTGGGACGGAATTTACGGAGTTGGGGACCCGAGCGACCATGATTCAGTGGTTGCTAGAATTACTGAGTGCACCGGTATTCCCTCAGAAAGCATGGAGTTTGCTCGATCGGGTATGGCAAGAGGCCTAGCATACGGAAACAGGCTGAACGATGTTACGCCTTTACTATTCATAATAGAAGAGACAGAAATCAGCCCCGGAGCCCTATACAAGAGCTTCGAGTGGGTCGATCCAGGAGCAATTCAGACGAAGGACTACTCTACCCCCCAACTGAAGGAGATGTATGGGGATGTGGCGTCATACCTCTACATTCTGAAGACCTCGATAGGTCAAGAGCAGAACGTAGCGGGTGAAATTCGTGCTAGACTGTCTGGAACTGGTTCGCTGAAGGACATTCAGGACAAGATATTCGGAGTTCTAAGCCCTCACTACATGAAGGGCTTCATCTTCGTTGAAGCTACTGCAATGCACCATGTGCAGAAACTGATTGGAAGGGTCGGTGTTGGAGTAACCCCCCTAAAGAATTGCAGTAAGGTGCTAGACGGAGAGGCCCCTCTGGAAGACGTCCTCCCCTACCTTGAGCCGAAGGCAGCAACCTCGGGAATTGAGGAAGGTTGCATAGTGGAGATCTCTGGCGGGGCTTTCAGAGGGCAGGCAGCTAGGGTGACTAGAGTGGCCGAGACTAAGGAAGAGGTTACCGTAGAGCTATTCGAGGCTGCTGTACCTGTCGCCCTTACTGTTCGTGCTGACCAAGTTAGAGTGACACAAAGAGTAGAGTGACCTGGAATCAGCTGTTTTCGCATTGCATCATTATCAAATAGGGAGAGCAGGTCGGCGGGTTCCGCGATAAGAGGTCGTTGACATGTCAGCACGAAACGAGACTCCTCACAAGGTGATACAGGCCCTGGGGAAAAAGAAGTGCAACGGATCATGGGATGCCTCCACTGAGAACCTGACTATGGATCAGGTAAAGAGCGTTGCAGAAGCACAGAAAGACAGGTTGACTGGCAAGTCCCTGTATGCTCGCTGTAGGGAAGTAATGGGAACTTGCGTAGCAATGCGAGTTAGGGTCGAGGGCATGGAGCCGAAGGTTGCTCTTAATGCGATGGCCGAGGGGGCATTTAACGAGCATTTCAGTTAATATTCACGAATTGCGGGAGAGTTAGACCTCGTAGACCGCAGAGGTGAGGAAAATGAAGGAAAATCTGCAAACAGCAATTCAACAGGCGATTGACGAGGCTCCGGATAGGGGCTTCGTGGAGTCCATCGAGATTTCGTTCACCATCAAGGACGTAGATCTTAAGATTCCTACAAATAGGATACAAGAAGAGGTTCGTCTGCCTTCAGGAAGAGGCAAGCCCGTGAAGATTGCAATGTTTGCTGGGGGGGAGATGGCCGCAAAGGCCAAGGCCGCGGGAATCGAGGTGATTGACCCCACCACCATTGAGGACTTGGGAGGTAACCGCCAGAGGGCTAGGAAGGTGGCTAAACACTACGACTTCTTCCTCTCTGAGATTCCACACATGGGGACCGTGGGTAGGTTTCTGGGCGGTGTTCTTGGTCCGAGAGGTAAGATGCCTCGCCCGGTTCCCCCTACCCTTGATCCCTCTGCTCTTGCTTCTGGACTAAAGGACACTGCAATAGTGCGTTCCCGTGACAGGGTAACTTTTCACACGGCTTTAGGATCTAGGGAACAAGGGATTGACGATCTGACATCTAATGCCATAGCTGTATGGGACAGAGTCACTGGAAAGCTAGAGAGGGGTGCAGGGAACATTCGTTCTTGCTATGTT
The DNA here is from genome assembly GCA_964414525.1 of uncultured Candidatus Poseidoniales archaeon. GTDB lineage: Archaea > Thermoplasmatota > Poseidoniia > Poseidoniales > Thalassarchaeaceae > UBA36. The sequence goes on from CAYPWN010000102.1 coordinate 2,996, forward strand.
AAGACGTCCATGGGCCCTTCGATAAGGGTGGAGGTGGTTCTATGATTCCGAAGGTTGCAGGATGGAAGAAAGACAAAGTTTCTGAGCTAATCGAGATGTTCAACAGCGACGGAGTAATTGGCGTAGTCGACGTTTCTGGGGTTCCAGCAAGCAATATGATTGACATGCGCAACACCCTGAGAGACAGAATGACCATCACCATGGCAAAAAAGTCCCTCGTCAGGATTGCTTGGTCAGACTCAGGAAGGCCATCTGATGAGATTGAGAGTATGCTCGAGGGTGCTTCCCAGCCTTGCGTTGTTCACAGTAGCTCAATGAACGCCTTCGAGATATTCGGCGAGTTGGAAAAGACGCGCCAGGGAAGAGCAGCGAAGGCCGGAGAGGCTTTTCCTGAGGACGTTACCATACCTGCAGGCCCTACCGAATTCGGACCAGGTCCCATAGTTGGTGAGTTCAATGCCGTTGGAATCCCAGCAAAGATCGACAAGGGCAAGGTCGCAATACAAAGAGACACAACCTTCGAGGAAGGCCAGGAGATTTCTGCTGATCTAGGGATAATGCTAGCGAAGCTTGGAATTAATCCAATAGAGATAGGTCTGATTCTGACCGGAGCCATCGAGGATGGCCATATTTTCTCATCTTCGGATCTAGACTTGGACACTGAGGGCCTCAGAAATGACGTCGTTTCGGCCACTTCGGGTGCATTCAATCTGGCATGCAATGTACGATGGTTCTCCTCTACTACCACTCCAACCCTAATATCAAAGGCGTCTGGAGAAGCCCTTTCAGTGGCTCTGGAAGCTGGAATCGTCAACGATTCAACTGCTTCCACTATACTCTCGAAGGCGCGTTCTAGTGCATTGTCACTAGCAGGTCAATTGGATTCCTCAGCTCTCGGTGAAGAGCTTGTTGCTGCTCTAGGAGCAGCCAATCAGAGCGCTGAAGTCGCCCCCTCTGAGGCGGCTGATGCGGAAGATGCCCCAGCGGCATCTCCCGTAGAGGAAGAGGAGGAAGAGGAGGGGGCCGAGTTCAGTGGACTTGGTGATCTCTTCGGTTGAAAAAAAGGTGAATGAAATGGAATATGTGTATGCTGCAATGTTGTTGCATTCTGCAGGAAAGGGCATCGATGACAAGGCCGTCAGCTCAGTGCTGAAGGCCGCTGGAGTTGAGGCGGACGGGGCTCGAGTGAAGGCCCTTGTTGCCTCGCTGGGCTCAGTGGACATCGATGAGGCCATGGCGACCGCGGTCGCCGCCCCAGTGGCCTCGGCTGCTCCGTCTGCTTCTTCCAGTGGAGATGCTAATGAGGCTGCTCCCGCT
>CAYPWN010000103.1:0-4254 GCA_964414525.1 uncultured Candidatus Poseidoniales archaeon
TGTTTTTTTCAGTTTTGAATAAAGAGTTTAGTTTGGTAGTGATTTTTGGATCAGAAAATTTTCCTAAATGTTTGACACATAACTCACGAATATCAGAATTTTTGTGTTTTAATCCCTTTAGAAATACATCGTGATTAAATTCAGGTGGTGCTTTACCAAACTTTCTTAGTAAAGCAAGTAATGATTTCTCGTCTTTTTGTTCAAATGCCGCTTCAATATCGTCATGTGAATTTTTCATATCAGTTTGTTATGACTTTTCAATATCAATTTACCTTGAAGATGGTTGATGACCTTTAGCTCCTATTTTATTCCTAAAGTACGAAGTTTATCTTTGATAATTCCTTGAATTGGTTGGTTATCGTCATCATCTGGTTCCTGAACTAATTCTTTTAAGAAATCATTGGGCTTGTCTCTCCATGCAAGAATTTTTTGAAGATGTTTTTCGAATGTTGAATAAACACCTGAACCATGACCAATAACAATATCTGATTTGAACGTTCCGGTTCTTATCCCGCCCCTTAATGCAAGCCAAATTAAACATGTTGTGATTTTATCTTCAGGAATTTTATACTCTTTTGAGATCATTTTTTTATAAACTGCTAATTGTCTTTTGTAGACAGACTCGTTGTTACCTTTACTTCGATTGGTTTTCCAGTCTACAAGAATAATACCATCTTTATGCTCAAAAACTGCATCAATAAAACCTGAAAAGTAAAATCCATCTTTTTTTGTATACTTTGTCATATCACTCATTGCAACTTTGACATGCAATTCTGATTTTTTAAATTTGAAACCAGGATAAGTTTTCTTTAGAATTTTTAAAGATTCCATTGCATGATTGATTGCTTTAAATTCATCATCTTTATAGTTAGAAACCTTTGCTTTTCCATCTAGTATTTTTTGTATTGCTTTATGGACACTGTCTCCAAATTCTGTTCCACCAACACTGCCAGATGTTCCACCACTATCATATGGAATATTGATAATACTTCGTTTTAGAAAATCATATGGCGATAATTGAATTGCTGACCAGTAAAAATGATCTACATTTTTGAAATATTGTGTAATGAGATCTTTTATCCAAGTTTCTTTTTTATGCCTATGTTTTTGAGATTCTTGGATTTTACCTGCTACAAACAATGAATATGCTTCTGTAAGACGAGAATTCATAGAAGCAGTTATAATTTTTTCTTCTTCTTTTGAATCTGTTGCAAATGTTGAAAACTTATCCTGATGATATAATCCCAAGTAGGCATCATCAGTAATAACAAATAATTTTTCTTTTGCTCTAGTCATTGCAACAAAATCCATTCTAAGTGATTCTTCTAAAACTTCATCCTGAACATCTATTCCCAAAGCTTCAAAGACTGATGTGCTAATTACATCAACGAAACTACCTTTTGGATCAATTATTTTTGGAATGTAAATTGTAACATCAAATTCTCTGCCTTTTGCTTTGTGAATTGTTGAGATTGTTACACCAGATTTTTGATCACGGTCAGGGTATTCTTGTTCACCAATTGCAATAAAATCAAAGAGTCCTTCAAAGGTAGGATTCTGTATCATCAGATACTCATCAATTTGCTCTTTTACAGATACAGCTGTAGCAAACCATTCAGAGCCTTTTGAGATACAAACAGGTAAAATTATCTTAGAGAAGATTTTATTCAAATCATCTCTATGTAATGTGATTTTCCATGAGTCAAGTTTTGGTATGGTTTTAACACCTTTCTTTTTTGCTTCAATAGAAAATTCAAAGGCTTCTTGCAAAGAAAATGGCGAAAATACAGAAAATGCAGCTGAAACCTTGTGAGGTAAATTATCTGATAGAATGCCTTTGATGAAACTAATAAGATCAACTCGTGCTTCTTGAGTGGTTGCTTGAGAGGTTGTCGTAGTATAAGGAATGTTTTTTGCATCGAGATATTTTGAGATTTTAATTATTTGCTTGTTAGTTCTGGCAATAACTCCTATACTCTTGTTAGGATTTGCTTTGATTAATTCAACAGTTTTTCCAAAAGGAGCTTTTGTAGAAAATATTTTTGGGAGAGGCCCCTTATCTTTTGATGTAAATTTTTGTAATTCTTTTTTGTATTTAGTTTGTTGTCCCGTGTGCATAATAAAAAAATTTTTTGAATAATCCAAAATTTCTTGCGTACTTCGTCTATTAGTGGATAATAACATTGGCTTGCAATGTTTTTCAAATTTTTGAAAGTTTTTGATAGAACCACCCTGAAAACCAAAGATGGCTTGCTTTGAATCACCCACAAGAAACAGGTTTTTTGAGATTTTATTGACTATTTCAGCTTGAAGTTCGTTCATGTCCTGCATCTCATCTACTAAAACATGTTCAAATTTTTCCCCCTGATGCTTATCAAGAAACATTAACATCATATCTGCAAAGTCAATCTCACCGTCATTTTTTTTGCTTTCATAATGTTTGTAAGCTTCTACAAAATATTCTACAAAAATTTTGACAGCATCTTTAGGATATGCTGGTGTTGGCGTATAATTTTTTTGTATTATAGCTTGTGTTTTTTTTATGTTAATTTTGTCATAAGTTATACCGAATGTTTTCATGTGTCTCATTGCACTTTCTAGTTTTCCTATAAGATGATTAATGATGTAATTTTTGTCATAGTGTAATGCTTTATTGTCAAGAAAACTTTCAAGAATGCTATATCTAAGTAGATTATTTCCAACTACATCACCGGATATGAATCCAGCATTAACCAGGTAATTACTTGCAAAACCATGAAAAGTGTTTACATTTACTCGTATTATTACAGATTCAGGATATTTTCCTTTTGCCATTTCGTAAAGTTTGTCTTGCATTTCTTTTTTGGCCTTTGTTGTAAATGTTAAGCACATGATTTTTTCTGGCTCTACATGACGATCTAATAGATCAAGAACTTTGAATGCTAATGTTGTAGTTTTTCCAGTTCCAGGATTTGAAATTACAATGGTGTCTTTTTTTACTGCAAGGATTGCTTGTTGTTCCTTAGATGGCCTTAATGAAATCGATTTTTTCATGTACTTTATGAAATGTGTGGAATTTAAGAAGTTGTATAGCCTGATGGAAAAAGATTTAATTCATTTAAGATGTATATTCTCCCATGTGGTATGTTGAGATTTGTGAACCAGGTGGTCAGATATTCTGCCCAATTTGTGGAACAAAAAACATTCAAACAGATCCAGATTTCAAATTAACAGAGTGTAAACATCTGGAATCAATAACTACAAGTCTTGCTTTTGGTGAGTTTGAGATTGATAAAAATGGTATTTTTGAAGAGGTTTTTACAAAATATAATGTGGATCACAGCCTCGAGATTGAGGAATTTGTGAAGATTTTAAAACAAAAATTGGGAAATGAATTTGTTTTATTTGAAACATTTGCTCCTGCACCATCTGGTGCATCAACCTATTTTCTTTATCGATTTACTTGTTGATAGATGTAAAAGGAATTAATTCTGAATTATAGATTCTAATTTCTTTCTTAAATCACTATTTTGAGTATAATCAGGCTTGAAAGAATCCATTTTCCTGCTTCTCAATTCATACTCCCATTTTTTCGACCATTCATCTTTTGAGTCAATTGCTATACTTGTACCACCTAGTTTTTCAATCATTGAAAAACATGGGATGTCACTAGGACCATCTCCCAAATAGATCATGTTTTCAAATTGGATTCTCCTTTCCTCGAAAGGTATGAAATCATTTACATCATATGGTTTTTCTCTTATCTGAGAAGTAATTCCTTTGTTAATTGCAAAGATGAATTTTGTTTTTTCTGTGAATGTAATACTTGATTTAATCCCTGTAATGATTCCATCTTGTTCATACAATCTTCCACCAAAAATATCTGTAAATGAATTTGCTATCTTTGATCCTTTCATCATTGATTCTATTCCAGAAGATACTACATATCCTTCAACTGAAACGTCTGAATCAGTTTCCAGTTTAGAATTAATTTCATTGATGAAGGTTGCAGCGCCAGGATATGTTTCAACAGAAGCACTAAACTCTGCTAGCTTTTCATTTGTATTTTGTTTTATCTTTCCATCTTGAATAAGTTTGATTAGTTCTGTCATCCATGCAATAGGAGGATCCCATCCATCTTTTACCATAACATCAATGTCATCCCAGAATGTTTGAGGATCTAATCCATTTTCTTTTAGGAGTAAACTAGGCAAATCTGACATCAAAGTATTATCACAATCACAAATTATGGCAACTTTTTTCATGTAACATAAA
>CAYPWN010000104.1:0-4173 GCA_964414525.1 uncultured Candidatus Poseidoniales archaeon
CGGGTTCCCACGTTGGCAACGTGGGGTGATAACCGCTACACTACACTCGCGCAGGACCTTGCAAGCCAGATTGGCTTTTCTAAGCGTCGGTTTGGTCCATGGCGAGGTTCTTGAGCCGATCACATATATCTTCTCGAGTCTGCCTGAAAACACCAATATCCCTGCCATGGGGGTCCTCCAACCCCCAGTCTTCGTCAATTGGAAGCGCAGGACAGCTAACCCCGCACCCCATGCTGATGATCATGTCAAAACCCTCCGAGTCAACGGAGTCTACCGATTTAGGGTGTAGCCCCGAGGTATCAACCCCAATCTCATTCAGAACCTCAATCGCATTCTCAGAGACTCTGCCATCTTCTGGCGGATGCGTTCCAGCGGAAACCGACTCATGCCCAAGATTTCTTGCTATTGCTTCTGCCATCTGGCTTCTACAAGTGTTACCGACACAGACGAAAAGAAGGCGCATGCAAGATGCTGCGATTAGGCACTAATTAATCACACCACTATAGAAGAAGTAGTGTGAAAAGCGGTTAGAACAGTATTCAATAAGCCCTCCCCTGACGCGATATCATGGCTGATTCACCGGTATCCCACCACCCCTCTGGTGCGGGAAAACAAGCACCAGAGGACGCAGCTTCCAATGAGCAGAGGGCTCAGATGGAGCAGGCATATCAACAGATGCAGAGGAAGATGAGGATCGGCCAGATGGACGAGCAGATCAAGCACAAAGTGATGGTACTATCCGGAAAGGGGGGAGTTGGCAAGTCAACTGTAGCCACCGGACTAGCACTTTCATTGGCTAGACAGGGAAAGAAAGTGGGACTGATGGACATCGACATTACCGGCCCAAACGTTCCAAAGATGCTGGGCCTTGAGGATGCTGATCTGAACGTCGAAGAAGGACAGATCCACCCCGCAAACGGTCCAAGTGGGGTGAAGGTTATCTCCATGGCATTCCTCATTGAGGACCCAGACAAGCCTGTGATTTGGAGAGGGCCGATCAAACTCGGAGCAATCCAGCAATTCATTGGAGACGTTGCTTGGGGCGAGCTAGACACACTGATTATCGACTTCCCGCCAGGCACAAGCGACGAGCCTCTGACAGTAAGTCAGAGCCTTCCCGGGATAGATGGAGTAGTGATTGTAACCACTCCTCAGGAGGTAGCACTATTGGATAGCCGCAAGTCGATAAACTTCGCAAAGACGATTTCAGTTCCTGTCCTTGGGGTAGTTGAGAACATGAGTGGATACACAATAAGGGGCAAGTCTGAGCCAAACTCCAGTGTTTCGGTATTGGGGCCCGGGGGGGCGCCTCATGAGTGCAAGTCAGATGACGATGGCAATTGGCAAGTAACCCTTGATGTCTTCAAGTCGGGCGGTGGAAAGGACGCCTCGACCGAGATGGGCGTGCCATTCCTAGGGGCTCTGCCCTTCGATCCGGGAATAGTCAGAGGGGGAGACGATGGGGTGCACAGGATTATCGCAGAGCCCGAGGGGGACACGGCTAAGGCATTCGAGTCTATTGTCGAAAGAATCTCTGAGCAGCTCGACAAGGGTTCTGACCGGTCTCTAAGAATCATCTAAAGGCCCACTTTAGCGTCGACTTGATGACATAGGCTCATCCCGACAAGGGCGTAATGGTAGCTGATACAGGGATATACATCACCTGGGTGACCGGAGCTATACTGATCAGCATCGCCATGATTCCGATATTCAAGCCCCCCTATGCCAGAATCAGCGCTGACGGGTTCATCGACATGTTCAGGCGTTACTGGGCACATATGATAGTGGTCTTCTCGGTGTACCTGTGGAAGGACGTATTGGATGGACTCGACCGTGTCCTCATGGCAAATACCCAATTAGACATGACCTTCCTAGTTTACTCAGTCGAGGGTGACACGGTTCTTTGGGTCCAGGAAGGCTTGAGAAGTGACTTCCTTGACGTTGCAATGACTCACTTCTATGTTATGGGATTCATGACTGCGACTTTTTCGGCTTTCGTCTATCCCATCTACTTCGATGACAGACACATGGCTGACAGGGTCTCACTTTCCATGTTTTGGGTTTACGTTCTCGCGATACCTTTCTACTTGTTCCTGAATGTCAAGGTGACTGGAAACTATGTTGAAGGGATGGAGACTATAGCATACGACCTAACCCCAGAGATACACAACTGGTTCAACAGGATTGATCCTTTCACAAATGGGATGCCTAGCCTGCACATCGGTCTTCCATTCGCAATCTGGCTATCCATGCACAGGTGGGATGAGGATGGGAGGTGGGCTAGGTACAGAACTTTCCTACTAGGATTCATACTTCTTACTTCGATTTCCATTGTATACTTGGGAATTCACTGGTTTGTGGACATAATCGGAGGGATGGTGGTAGCTATTTTGGCAGTGAACATAACATCGAAGACTCATGAGCCAGTTTGGAGATTCGCTGACGAGAGGCTATTCACACGTCGCCTAGCGAGAACCTTGGACGACCCCTGGGGTTCTATGAAGCGATCTCTACGCTCTTCATCGAAATTAGTGGACCCATTCAGAGAGCCAGGAAAGAGTCAGACAGGGGCCCTGATTATCGGACTCCTTGTGCTTACGGGTTCGGTGCTACTCTGGGACGTCACACATCAGCGAATCTCAATCGAAGAAGCCGAGTCTCCGACATCTGCATCCGGGTCCGGGGAGTGGCTTGTTTGGGTCGAGGATTCGGATGGTGAGGTGTCCATAACTGCAGGAAACGTGTCATCAGGGACAAACAGGAGTATTGGAGGCCAGCAATGGCCAGATCCGCCGGAGGTGGTTACATCGGGAGAATCCTTCGTGGTTTTCAATGACCAGAGGTTCGACTACTTCGAGCATGATGGGGGGGCTGGAATACTTCATCCCGTCCTAAGTGAGGACTCCGGAGAGCCAATTGTGGATATTGCGATCGCTATGGACTCAACCGGGCAGAATCATCTTGCTATGTTATTTGGCAACCAACTCAAGCTAATTGACACACAAGATGGCTCAACTGAGACATTGCTATTGGAGGCTAACTCATCAGTAGTCGCCTCTTCAGGCCCTCTAATCGCTATTTCAGAGCTTTCCGAATTCGGACCTCTTGTAAACATCACTTCCATTGAGTCCGATCTAATCATCACCATCCCACTCGACCCAAGCTCTTCAGAGAGAACCGACCAGTCCATAGCAAACTCCGGAGTAGTCCTTGATTTTCATAACTCATCAGTTGTTGAGTTGGTTATGGACGCAAACTGGCTAGTTGCAACAGTAGACGTAGGCCCTTTCAATCGTACAATTCTGGTTGATACAATTTCGATTAATCAGACCCACATCTCAAATCCGCGTTGGGACTCGTCATCCCCCAGCGTTGGAAACGGTAAGGTCGCATTCCTCCAGGTTACAAGAGACGACCTGTCAGTATCTGGCGAAGGAGAAGATAGGAACAATGATGTTTACGTCCATGACCTAGAAACTGGGGAGACAGTACAACTAACATTCGACGAGGAAGTCGACCAGTCACAGCCCCAGATTCTCTTCGAGAGCCTTGCTTGGATCCAGAATGATGACGAAGACGACAAGGAGGTTGTCCTACACCTATTCACAGACACAATTGAGCCTAGGAACTCCCTTTTGCTCCAGGCCTCAATCTTGGCACTCTTGCCATTGATATTTCTATGGGCGCTCCAGACCTATGGCGAGGAATCCCGAGTCACTCGGCGAGTCTGAACATCTCATCCAGGCTCTTTGATGCCCTTCTGATGGTCTCCTCGTTCAAATCCACAATCTGCTCCGGATAAGGGTCACTTAGTGCTTGCAGGATGTCCTCTAGCTGAGTCCTCTTCATGTGTCTGCACATTACGCAGGAACCTATCAGGTTCAGGTGATCTTTCGTCTCTGCGAGAATCCTGTCTGCAGTGCCACATTCGGTGATAAGCATCAGGTCCCTCTTTCCCTCGCTAGCCAGCCTAATCGCTTCTTCCTTTAGCAGCTCGCTGCTTCCCACGAAGTCACTCTCATTTAGGACGTCAGAATCGCACTCAGGGTGACTGAGAACATGTAGGTCTATCCCATGTTCAGACATGTTTCCTTTCCAAGTTCTGATTTTCTCACCTGTGAACTCTGCATGAACCTCGCACTCTCCATCGAAGATAATCACCTCCTTCTTCCC
>CAYPWN010000105.1:0-4125 GCA_964414525.1 uncultured Candidatus Poseidoniales archaeon
GCACAGCATGCATGGGACGAGGGATGGGCATTCTACCATGGCCCCGATGATTCTGGCCACGACTACGACGGTTGCGGCCCATACGCTACTGCCGACAAGAGGGCCGGAAACTTCGGAACCGCCAATGCTGACGGTAAAGCAGCTACCAATGTTGCTACACTAGCGGCAATGAATGCTGGACTTGCGGCTATGCAGGCTGAGGACATGCAAGGATTGGTCGACGCACGCGACGAGGTACTCAAGAACATCATAATCGTTTACTCGCAGGCCTCTGTGAGATACGCATCAAAGATGACAGATGACCTAGCAGCCGGAGATACGGATGATTACGACAAGCATCAAGCGGAAGGCCATGCTTTCTACAGGGTGATCGAGGCATATGTTGCCGAGCACACCTCGATTTGCTACAACATGCAGTCCCATACGGTGTCTAGTGACAGCTCTCAGACATCTTGTGAGGCTTACGGGTGGTACGAGAACTACAGCACAGGTGGGGGGCAAACTTACACCGGTTGTTACAATATGGTTACTCACCAGACAACGGACGACGATCAGCCAACCTGTGAGTCCTATGGGTGGCACGCAAACTACTACTCCAACAACATCGTGGCCATGTTCGACCTAACCAACAATGGCGATGCTTCCTTAGACTACGAGGCCGACATTAGAGCTTGGCTACAGCCCGCATGGGATCACTACGGGATAACCGCAGAGGACATCGGAACACTCCAGTAAATGGATACGTTGGCGGGGGGAATGAATCACCCCAAAGCATCATTTCGGTTTCCGTAGCCGACCCCCCGTCAACAACCAAATGGGTCCTGAAAACTTACTACAAAGCGATTTATACGCACCATATATTTGGACTCAATATGCATCAATGCAAGTCTAAAAGCCACTCATTTCTTTGTGCGTTAATGATTTGCACCTTTTTGTTTACCGGATGCCTGGAATCTCCAGAAGAAGAAGCATCTCAGGGAGAGATATCTTTCTCCATTGCTTTCTTGGTTGATCAGGAAATATTGGGTACTCCGAACGACCCCGTGTATTTGGCAGAGAAATTCTCCGATGAATCCATTTTCCAAGTTAATGCATTCGCCGTTGACTCTGAAGAGGCTATGATAGAGTCACTCAGGTTCGGACACGTCGACTTTGCAATGATGGATGCGGCTTCTTCATGGATGGGTTGGAGAAACTACAACCTCGAGGTTCTTGTCGCAGATCATGAGACAAATGACAGACCCTATTACAACTCTGTTGCTTGGGTAAAGTCTGACAGTGACATTGCTTCATACCACCTTGACGACGATCCATTTACCGATCCATTTTCTTTGTTCGAGGGAAAGAGACCTTGCCATACTGGTTGGTTCGACTCCGTAGGGATGCTCCTTCCTATGGGGTTCCTACTCGGTCTTGGATACGCCAATGTTGTGGGCGACCCCAACGATGTAGAGTCCTTGATGCTCACCATAAACGACTTCTTCAGTGAAGAACCAAATGTCCCAGAATCAGGCACGAAGCACTACGGATACCGTGGAGCTCTTAGATGCCTTTCCGACGGAACAGGGGATATTGCCTTCCTGACAGAGTCCACAGTTGATGACCATTGCTCCGAATTAGATGAAAGCAAACCTTCGTGGTGCCTAGATGAGGATGATTACACGCCCCTCCCTACATTCGGCAAGTCTCCCAGCAACGCCCTGATGTACAACCCTGACTTCCTTGATTCAGAGACTTCCCAGAGGATTTCCGACGAGTTGGTCGCATTAAGCGGGAACTACAGCATGGACGCCCAACTGACATCCCTCTTAGGAACCCCGGGAGTAATCTCCACTAGTTCCGAGGAGCACTTAGGGGGTTATTCTTCTCTAGTTTACAACATCCCGGGCATGCAATCATACTTTGAAGATCCTAGCAGTCCAGAATTTGTCAATCTCAGTGTTGATCAGATTACAATTGGAGTAGTGGGGCCATTGTCAAACTCTAGCTCCCTGGCCTTTGACTTTCTTTCTCAGTCACTCCAACAAGATCTTGGAATAGATGTTCAAGTCTCCGAATTTAATCATCAGATGAGTATTATAGAGAATCTAAGCGATGGAGAAATCGAGATAGCAATTCTGGGTGGGATTGGTGCTTGGATGGCATGGAAACAGAGTCAAATGTCTGTTCTCGCCTCAATACTGGACATGAATGAGAGGACCTATTCCGATCCTATTGCGATAGTTAGTTCCAACAGCGATATTGCAATCGCACTTCAGGATGGCGACCCTTCCACTGACCCATTTGCTCTTCTTGAGGGTAAGGAGCCATGCTTTACTTCTAATCTAGACTCCCCTAGCACCATTATGGCGATAGGGCACCTAATTGGAAATGGGCTATTCGATATATCTGACGAATTAGGAAACTCTTCGATCGAGGAGAGCCTCAAATCTTTCTTTAGTGAAAACTCTACCTTCCCAGAAGAGAACTCTCAGTATTATGGCCACTTCGGGGCCCTCAGATGCCTTTCCGAGGGGAGGGGGGAAGTAGCATTCACTATCGAGGGGGCCGACTTGTTCTGCTCTGAGGATAAAACTCCCAGTGATTCCGAATGGTGCTTGGATTCCGATGACTATGCAATATTGCCCACACTTGGCAGGCTCCCCCACTCATCTGTAATTTACGATCCTAGTGTTTTGGACATGGTTTCTCGTACATCAGTGCTAAATTCAATGATATCACTCAATTTCGAAATGTATCTCGAGAACTACACAACTCTAGGCAGAGAGTACACCGGGTGCTATGACATTTCCATCCACAAGGTGGACGAGTCTTCCCCCAGGGGTGCTTGTGGGTCAGAGATACTGTCCAGTGCACTGGAATCATCAGGATTCGCTAGGACGACTTCTCAGAGCCATCTCGATCCTCTCTCTGTCGTAATCAGAAACCTTCCTGATGAGGTACTGGTCAATCATTGCAAGAGCTAAGAAACTGGTGCCCAAGATCATGAATTGTATGACTCAACCATGTCCTTGACAGCTCTATCTACCCCTATGTCTCCATTTAGAAGCCTTCCTAGGGTGCTTAGGAAGGGGGCATCGTAACCCATCATCTCTGATCTCTTCAGGAACATCCTAGTGGCCCTTACCCCCTCAGCCACCATGTGCATTTCTTCGAGTGCTTGCTCTAGGCTCTTGCCCGAGCCGAGCTTCTCACCTAGGGTCCTGTTCCGACTCCTCGGGCTAGTTGCCGTAACATACAGGTCCCCTATTCCTGCTGGCCCGAATGCCGTTGCCCGGTCTGCACCCATCTTGCCCAGGAGATCGATTCCCTCGCTGTATCCGGATAGCACGAGGGCAGCTTTGAGGTTGTCCCCCCCTATGGTGTCCTTGAGCCCGTCAACCAGTCCGCAGGCGAGAGCGACGCAGTTCTTGTACGCCCCCCAGAGCTCAGCTCCCACCGGATCCTCAGCGGGCGTCAGGACTAGTGAGTCAGTTGAGAGTCTCTCGGAGATCCTCTCTGCGACGCTCATGTCGTGACATGCGACCAGTGCATTGGTAATCACTCCGCGGGCTACTTCGGGTGCTATTGTGGGCCCTGTCATGACTACCACAGGGTTGGACTTTCCATAGTCGGACAGCCTCCTCTCTATGGCGTCGGATATCATCCCGGAGCCGCCCTCCTCAGCTGGCGCTAGGCCCTTTGCCAGATCGATAAGTAGGTGAGAGGGCCTGAGCGTCGGTAACAGTTGGTCCACCACCTCTAGAATCGCCGAACTGGGCAGTGCCAGTACTAGGATCTCGCAAGATTCGGTGACGTCGGATATCTCCATGGTGCAGTCTAGGTCCGGGATTTTGTAACCGGGCAGGTACTTCTCGTTCTCGTCCCTGGCCATAAGGGACTCGTAGACTTCCTGCTCTATTGTCCACCCCTTAACGTTGTGCCCGTCATTGCACCACACAAGGGCAAGTGCAGTTCCCCAGTTGCCCAGACCGAGAATGCCTATTCGCGCCATTTTAGCCGTCTTCGTGGCGCAGCGACCCTGTTATGACCCTATGGGGGCCAAACGAGGGATGCGTTGACTTCTTGGTGGGTAATTATTCGCACGGTTCCGAGCAGGGGTACCCGAGTGGTCAAAGGGGCTGG
>CAYPWN010000106.1:0-4030 GCA_964414525.1 uncultured Candidatus Poseidoniales archaeon
GAACTTGTTATTGCTCCACATCCAACTGTTCCTAATCCAGATACATTACCACTTGTATCAAAAGTATAATTTCCATCTGTAAAAACTCCATCAATAGTCAAGTTTCTAATAGTTCCTATGTCTTTATCGCCATCTACTACTAATGCTTTATTTGCTACTGCTGTACCATTCGTTATACCATCTATTTTTTCTAAATCCGTTTCATTAATAACTGCATTTCCTATTGTAAAACCAGTTCCAGTAACTACTCCTGTACTTGTTACTGCTCCACATCCAACTGTTCCTAATCCAGATACATTACCACTTGTATCAAAAGTATAATTTCCATCTGTAAAAACTCCATCAATAGTCAAGTTTCTAATAGTTCCTATGTCTTTATCGCCATCTACTACTAATGCTTTATTTGCTACTGCTGTACCATTCGTTATACCATCTATTTTTTCTAAATCCGTTTCATTAATAACTGCATTTCCTATTGTAAAACCAGTTCCAGTAACTACTCCTGTACTTGTTACTGCTCCGCAATCTAGTGTTCCTGAAAAAGTTGTATTGCCACTTGAATCAATTGTTAATCTTGTATTAGTTCCAATAGCTGTTGTTCCAATTTTAAATTTATCGCTATCGCCATCATCTACACCCATTGTAAATACATTTGTTCCAGATAATTGAAATCCAAGTATAGGATCACCATCTGTAGCTGTATTATTAATATTTAAAGCCGTTGTACTTGCATCACTCTCAACTGTTAAACCTGTAAATTGCGGAGTAGTTGTAAATTCTAAAGCATTTCCACTTGAATTAACTTGAAGAATTTTTGCGGCTTGACCTGAAAAACTATTTGGAACATCTGTTAAACTTACAAATGTACTTGTAGTTGAACCAATTGTAATACTTCCATTTCCATTTGTAACTGATATTCCAGAACCAGCACTTAAAGTTGTCCTTGATAATCCGCCAGTACTAGTATTACCAATTAATAATTGACCATTAGTATAAGAAGTATAACCAGAACCACCATTCGCAGCTGAAACAGTACCAGTTCTAATTTGTTGTCCTTCAATAGCTACTGTTCCGGCACCTGTTCTAGTAATAGTTGTATCACTCGCATGCCCTAAATTAATTGCTGTAAATTGTGGCGTATCTTCTGTACCAAGACCAAGAGCACTTGCAGCAGCAGTAGCACTTGTAGCACCTGTTCCACCATTCGCAATTGCTATAGTTGTGCCTTGCCATGTACCTGTGCCAATTGTTCCAACAGCTGTTATTTGTGTTTGAGAAGCATCAACTGATAATGTATGTCCTATACTTTCACCACTCGTTGCACCAGTTGATGTAATACCAGTACCTCCTGTAATTGTAGCAACATAATTACCAATTGTGTCAGTTCCTAATGTAACACTATTTGCTTGTATAGTAGCTGTTCCAGTAACATTACCAGAACCATCAAAACTAGCAGAAGTCCATACAACATCACCAGTCATTCCAATAGTTCTTCCAGTTGCTAATTGTGTTGCGGTAGAAGCATTTCCTTCTAAAGTATTAACAACTAATGTACCTGCAGTTATAGATAAATCACCAGTACTACTAGCATTTGCTGTGGTAGTTCCTAATGTAAATTTATCAGCAGATTCATCCCACATTATAATAGCATTATCTCCTGTACTCCCTCTTTCCATTATTATTCCAATATCATTAGAATTGCTTGATGCACCGCTATTTAATTCAAGTAAATTATCTGTAATAGTAGTATTTGCTGTATCTACTGTTGTAGTTGTTCCACTTACATTAAGATTACCATTAACAAATACATTTCCTGGCAAAGTGACTTGTCCAGATGAATCAATCTCCAACCTAGTATTAGTACCAATAGCCGTAGTCCCTATTTTAAATTTATCGCTATCGCCATCATCTACACCCATTGTAAATACATTTGTTCCAGATAATTGAAACCCAAGTATCGGATCACCATCTGTAGCAGTATTATTAATATGTATACCACCAGCACTATCACTAGTTTCAATATCTAGATTAGTAGTAGGATTATCTGTTCCAATACCAATATTACCAGTATTAAAATAAATATCATCATTATTTGTATCCCATGTGCCACCACCTCCACCACTACCAACAGTAATATCAGTTTCAGTAATATCATAGGACCTCCAATATAACTTGCCATCAGATTTGGTATATAAATATCCTTTACCATCAGGTGGTTGACTAGGTGTAGAACTTTCAGATGTAATTGATATCATACCAGCAACTGATAATTCAGATATAGGAGACGAATCTAATATACCAATTTTATTATTAGTTGAGTCTATTTTTAAAGTATTAGTATCAACAGTAAAATTTTCTCCAACAGTTAAATTATTATTAATTGTTAGATTGTTATATACAGGATCATCAAGAGTAAAATTAGCAGCAGTTAATAAATTTTCAACTTCTAAATTAAAAAATTTACCATCAACAATACATCCTTCTTCCATATTTGTATTAATTAAATATTAAATATTAAAATTAATAATATATTTAAATATATTTTAAACTAAATATTATTTTTATTAAATATTATTTAAATAATATTTTAATACAATAATAGAATACAATGGGAGGAGGTTCAATGCAAATAGCGGCCTATGGAAAACAAGATGTACAATTAACTGGAAATCCTCAAATGACTTTTTTTAAATATGTATATAAAAGATATTCTAATTTTGCGATAGAATCAATAGAACATACTTTAGATACTGTTAGTTCAGTTGAAGAGACTAATACAACTGTTACTATAAATTCACATTCAGGAGATCTAATAAGTAAAGTTCATTTACAAGTAGAATTTACAGCCGGTTTAGAAATGGCTACTGCATCTAAATCAGATAATACTAAATATTTATCATTTACTAATGGAACTGGTTGGGCATTTGTAAAAGAAGCTTCAATTTCAATAGGTGATCAAATAATAGATAAACATTATAGTGAATGGTTTGATATTTGGAATGAATTAACCGATTATGCACAAAAAGAACATTTATTAGTAAATAAACATAATGCGAAAAAATCATATTATGAAGGAATAAAAAATCAAGAAGCAGCTGAAGCAGACCAAGTTAAATATATAGAAGCTGATGATAAATTAATATGTTATGTTCCTTTACATTTTTGGTTTAATAGAAATCCAGGCTTAGCATTACCAATAATCGCTTTACAGCATCATGATATTAAGTTCCATTTTACTTTTAGACGAATGTCAGCGTTATTTAATTCAAATGCCAATACTGTTGCAAATCCAAATGTAGCGCCAACCGTTAAACTCTTTATCGATTTTATATTTTTAGATAAAGATGAAAGAAAGAAATTTGCTACTGAAAAACATCAATATTTAATAGAGCAATTACAACGTGTCGGACCAGATAGTTTATCAACAACTCATAATTTAAATTTTAATCATCCAGTAAAAGAAATATTTTGGATTTGTAGAAATAAAAAAGCAGGTACTGAGGCAACAGATTTATCTACCGGTGGTACAAATACAGACGCTGTTAATAATTTATCTTCTAATGCTGAGAGTACATGGGATTATAATGATTTCTTTAATTATGTATGTCCAGATAGAACTGATTTAGGTAGAACAGAAGTTATTGGAGGTAATAAGAGTTATGAACCATTTGAATATGCTAGATTAACATTTAATGGTATTGACAGATTTACAAAAAGAAAACCTTCATATTTTAGAATAGTTCAACCTTCAACATATCATTCAAGAATACCTACAAAACATATTTATAGTTATTCATTCGCATTAAAACCAGAAGATTATCAACCATCTGGAACATGTAATTTCTCACAAATACATAATTCGCAATTATTATTTGAAAATATATCAACTACTGGAAATATGGATATTATAATATTTGCTGTAAATTATAATCAGTTATGTATTATGAATGGTATGGCTGGATTAAGATACTCCACTTAAGTTTGATATTTATATTAATTAATTTTTATATTCATTGTATGTTCTAAAGTA
>CAYPWN010000107.1:0-3850 GCA_964414525.1 uncultured Candidatus Poseidoniales archaeon
AGAAAGAACATTCTATGAATTAAGAATTTCTAAGAGTCTTAATTCACAAACTCCTAAGGAAACTCCTGATTCAACTATGGAAATAAGAAAAGATGACGATAATTGGTTTAACTTGCCTAGAGATGTATATGCCTTTAATGAAGGCGCTCGAAACCGTTTCCAAGTAAAGTTCGATTTTACTACCCAGTTTAATAAAAATAATCTACTTAAAACTGGTATTGACTATATAGACTACAGTGTATGGGCTCGTAATTATTCTGATGAGCTTAATAAACGTGAACTGCATTACATTGGTCATCATCATCAAACCGGAGAGCCGGTCCGTCCAAAGCAATTTGCATGGTATATACAAGATAAAATGGAGTATAAGGGTCTTGTCCTAAATGCAGGTATACGGATGGATCATTTTGATCCCTCTGTAAAGCATCCTTTAACTACAGCCATTGCTGCGTCAGATTTCTATTTTGATACATTTACTAGATTTAATTATGACTCTCTAGAATCATTTGGATTGCTAGAAAAAACAAAACCTATTACTGCATGGAGCCCAAGGATTGGAGTGGCGCATCCCATTACTGATCGATCGATGATTCATTTTTTTTATGGACATATTTATCAGCTTGCAAGCTTTTACACAATGTATGGAGAACGATGGGTAAACGATGGGACTAGAGATTCAGATTATAATAATAATAATTTAAATGATGATTCTGAATTATATAATAAGCTGGAAGAAGGATTTTTTGGAAACCCTAGATTAACATATGAAAAAACAATTAGTTTTGAACTAGGTTTTGATTGGAATTTTTATTCTGATTACATACTGGCACTTTCAACATTTTATAAAAGTTCTAATAACCAAGTATCTAGCCCTGGAACGGTTCAGTTAAATTGGTGGGATCCAGCAAAACAAATGTTTGATTTCCAATTTACACATATGGCAGGCAACGGAATCCATGAAGATATTCAAGGATTTGAATTATCTTTAAAGAAAAACTTCAATAATTACTTTGGATTTAATATTGCTTACAACATACAATGGGCAGTAAAAGGAGAGGCTGGTGTTGGAAGTCAATTCTGGATCCCAGATTCAGCATTTGTTGCAGATGGAAGATTCTGGACAATGTACAGTACAAATGATGATGGGTCCGAATCACCAAGGCCACTAGTTCCCGTATTTCTTGCTAATCAATTTGCCAGTAAAGCAAATACATTTATTGATTCATTACGATCGCTCGGTATGGAAGTACTTGAGGCTGGGAATACCGGTTTGCATTATGTGCAATTTTGGGGTGGTACGGAAGAAGAGCCAAAACCTGATGCCGATATCAGAAATTATGGTAAGGCTCAATTGTTTATTTCCACTCCTGATAAATTTGGCCCTATGGGTTTATTTGGTAATATAACTACAAACATTATATATCGTATGTCCACTGGGAATCCTTTTGAGTACTCTCCTATTGGAGGCGCTTCTGAGTGGAGGAACGGACCACTTACTACTAGAACTGATATGTCTTTTGAAAAAATAGTTTTTCAAAAGGATAATTCTAAAGCGACACTATATATACAAATATCTAATTTATTTAATCAGCGTGATATTCGTGGAGATGGAAGCTTTAGTTCTATATATGGTCCTGGTGAGTTTATACGTTGGGGAATGGAAACACCTCGGCCAGATAATAAGCAATACCAAGACTATGGTGATTTCTATGGTAATACAAGGTATCATGGATCACCAAGAGAAATTCAAGTGGGCGTTAGAACATCATTTTAATTCAAGTCAGACTATTGAAATATATAAAAATAGATGCTCAGCTCTATAGTTACTTATTATTTGTAATCTTATTAATACCATGCGATAATCTTTTTTCCCAGGCTGATCCAGTGAGTGGATTTACTCCAAGACTTCTTACTAGAGCAAAGCTATGGGAAACATTTAGAAATAATGGTTTACAAGGCGGTGGAAATACTCCTAGATATCAAAGCCATGATCAAACTGCATTAGAATATCCGGGAAACGCTGGTCGTGCTCAAGATTTTATGGAATATTGGCTGGATATTGAAGCAGTCCTATCTGAAGCTCCTAATATTCTTGACGTTTCTAGAGTATGTAATCCTCAAAATGCAAGAGGTGTTGGTGTATGGTTTCTTGGTGTTGCTGATGGAGAAGATACATTAGTGTCATATTCTGGACCTAGAGATGTAACAAATGACGTAACCGCAAAAAGATATCCTATTGCAAGTGAACTTGAAGTTTCACTTGGTGATTCAACAGGGGATAATTTTGAACGTTCAAATTATTCTCCTTATCATTCAAATATCACTGGTAATGAACCAATTGAAATCCACAATTATAGGCATGGAGAGTATATCCCTAATGATAATTTTCCTGAAGAAATAATATTATCTCAGTGGGAAAATAAGCTTGGATTAACTGTAACAAGAAAAGCATATGCTTATAGCTATCAGGATTTTGATGATTTTATTATTGAAGAAATAATATTTGAAAATACAGGATCAAAAATATTAACAGATACATTTATATCATTTTTGAATAGTTTTAGTGTGTCAAGTGGCGGCCATCAATGGGCAAGAGGTAATGGGATGAGCTGGAGTGACTGGAGGGTAAATCGCGAATCAGCACAAGATGATTGGCTCTTATATACCCAAGCACCAAACTATATTGCAGATAACCCGGAATACACTGACGAGTACAGTGATTTAATCTTCTGTTATCAAAGGGATGATGATTGGATTGGAACTTCTAATGATGATACAGGTCAACCATTTGCCTCTAATTTTGCTCAATTAACAAACTACAATGAGTTTCAGGGACAAATTGAAGGGCAATTAATGGGTTATCAGTATATAGGGTTTGGTCCTTTAGATATAAATCCTCCGTTTGTTAATGATCCTGACGAAAATTATGTTAGTCCAGGTAGTTTTGATCAACCATATAATTTTAAATGGTGGAAAAATGGGGATTCAAATCAAGAAGATTATGAAGAGCCAACCTATAGAAGGCAAACAGATGCTGAAATGTACCGTATGGTTATAACAAGTTCTGAAAATGATAATACGGAAAATCCAGATTCATCTATGCTAGTAACTCATTCATTAGCTTTTGGTCCGTATTCTTTAAACCCTGGAGAAAAAGGAAAGATTGTAATCGCATTCGTTGCCGGTTCTGGTGCGGACTGGAATAATGAAGATGAATTAACATGGTCTATGAAGCCAGAATCAAAAGATCAGCTGAAAGATGGAGAACATTCAATTATAAAGAACTTCAAACAAGCACAATTTGCCTATGATATGGGTTTTGATTTACCGGACCCGCCACCAGATGTTAAAATTAATTTTAAAAATAATTCTCTAGGACAAATGATTATATCATGGAATGATCAAACTGATGATGCTTTGGATCCAGATTATGAAGGAGATGAAGCCAAAGATGTTACAGGATATCGAGTATATAGAGCCTGGCCTCCATCTTTTGATTGGCATTATGGCCCCTGGGAGCATATCACTGATATTTCACTAAAAGATGAAAATTATTATGATTCAAATACAGGTAAATATACTTTTATTGATACAGAGTCTTACGCAGGATATAATTATTATTATAACGTAAGAGCTTATGATTCAGGACACGATAGTTGGATTGACAAGTTCGGTGTTAATCATGGACCAGTACCATCTTTAGAGGGCGGATATGTTGCGCCTGAACAAAAAAATATGATCGCTGTTACACCATTTCAACCTTCTGCTCAAATATACGATCAAATGAAAGAAAAAATTCGTGTTGTGCCGAACCCATATCGTCTTGATTTTCAAGATCCACTTCATATGT
>CAYPWN010000108.1:0-1759 GCA_964414525.1 uncultured Candidatus Poseidoniales archaeon
AGCTAGGCGAGAGGCACGCCAAGTCGGTGATCTTCGGGTCGTGGCCGAGCTCGGCCGCCGACGCGGAGGCAAACAGGACGGTTATCCTCCCGTCCAAGATCGCCAGCGCAGCGGGGGCAGAGGTGAACGAGACGATCGACTCCCTGACCTTCACCTACGTTCTGGAGACCTACGAGGGGGAGGACATCCCGCAAGGCTACACAGACTGCCAGACGCAGACCGACTTCGTTTCAGGTGACGACAGTGCCCCTGTCCTCTACTGCAAAGACAACATGACCGTGACCAACCTGACGGTTTCGGCCATCTACGAGGAGGGCGCCTACGGGAACCCCACCCTGCTTTTCCACCCGGTGATGGTCTCCGACTCAGTCCTGAGCGAAGAACAGAAGACGATCCTGATGCAGAACGACCACGGCTACCTCGGGGTGGCCGTAGACCGGACTGCGATACCGACCTCGTCCACCTCGGCGGCCACCAGATGGCTGAGCGACCTGGAGGAGGGGCTTGAGAGCGAGCGCACCAATGTAGATGTGATCGACCCTGCCACCGGGGAGCCCACTGGGGAGACCGAGTCGGTCCTAGTCCCCAGGGAGTTCACAGTCGGACAGGGCGCAAACGCGATCATCATCTCCGTCGAGTACAACGACATCATCTCGGGCACAATCACCTTCCTGAACATCTTCCTGGGGATCATACAGGTCTTCGACTACATCCTGGTCATCCCAATCGTAGCGCTTTCGTTCGTCGTGCTGATCTACGGCCTCGTCCTATCCCTGGAGCAGAGGAGAAGGGAAGTCGCCATCCACAGAGTCATCGGTGGTACCGAGGCAACGCTGTCGAGGATGATGGTGCTGGAGATCTACGCGATCGGAAGCATCGCCTGGCTTCTCGGGTTCGCCTTGGCATCGGGCGCCGTAGAGGTGGTGCTCAGAGCGGTCGGGTTCCTGAGGTTCACCGACGAAGGGGACATCAACGTGGATCCGGTCCTCAGCTTCGGGTCCACCTTCATCGTCACGGCCCTTACCATAGGGGTGGCCTACTACTACGGGAAGAGCCGCACGAACGACTTCCTCAGCATCGAGATAGACGAGGGAGTCAGGAGGGTTAGGAAGGAGAGGAAGCCGAACTACCTGCTGCACTGGGTCGTCTTCGGCCTCGGGCTCCTTTCCTACATCGAGAGCTGGATACAGTCCAACGGTGGCTTCTGGAGATGGGGCAGCAGCGGGATCATCGGGAACTTCATCCTCAATGCGGTCCTGCTCCTGCTCGGCCCCTTCTTCCTGTGGATAGGGGGTGCTCTGGTGCTCTCAAGGATCGGCGCGGCCGGCCCGCAGATACTGAACCGCCTCATGGGGTGGTCCCCCGCGATCTCAGACATTCGAAGAGGGCTCAGCGGCTCGGGGTCAAGCCAGTCCGTCAGCCGCCTATCACTGATCATGCTGCTCACCCTGTCAATCGTGACCCTGGCTGCTGTGCAGGGCCACACCGGGACCCAGGTCGATGAGAAGACCACCGACGCCCAGAACGGCGCCGACCTGAAGGTCCAGTTCGACTCGTCATTCACGGAGCAGGAGGCCAGGGCCCTGGTCATGCAGTCCATAGAGTCTGTAAACGACGGGGACATAACGGGCATCGACTCGATGACCTCGGTCGGCAGCTTACTCGTGACCGACAAGGACACGGGCTCGTTTTACCCGACCTGGGTGCTCTTCGACGGGCACGAGGACACGCTGCTCTGGGACGGCCAGGCGGTCCCGGG
>CAYPWN010000108.1:1859-3827 GCA_964414525.1 uncultured Candidatus Poseidoniales archaeon
TGCTCTTCGACGGGCACGAGGACACGCTGCTCTGGGACGGCCAGGCGGTCCCGGGGGACGACGTGAGCGAGATCTCTGAGGAGTGGAGCCAGGGTGCGTACACGGCGGGAGGCGGAGCGAGGGACGCTCTGGAGTTCCCCTCCACGGGAAGCCCCCTCACCATACAGTACAGCTACTACGCCCTGAACGACCTCGGGATACCAGAGCTGGTCGGGCCCTCAGAGGCGACTGTGAACTACGCTGGCCAGCACGATTGGATCCCGGGGATATCCGCCACTGAAGTGGACAACGCCATAATCATCGGAGAGGCGACGTACAACGAGCTGGTCGGGAGCCTGAGCTCGGAGCCGTACAGGTCCTCGACCTGGATGTTCGAGCTCTGCGAACAGAGCGACGGCGGCTGCTCGGACGCGATGGAGATACTGGGCGCGAACCTCCGCAGCATAGAGGGTGTGGTGTCGGCCCAGGACTGGTCGACATCGCACGAGAGCAACGAGAGGAACGGGGGCCTGGTCTTCGGGACGCCGGGCCTACTCAGCATGATGTTCGTGGTCGCATCGCTCGCTTCCGTGTCGTCGGCGTTCGTGTTCCTGTCACTGGTCCTCAGCCAGAGGAAGAGGGAGCTTGCGATCCTGCAGGCCATCGGAGCCAGCCCAAACCAGGTGGTCAGGCTGGTCCTGTTCGAGATAATGTCCATACTGCTGGTGAGCATGGTCCTAGGCGTCACCCTGGGGCTGGCCGTCTCGGAGTCCTTCAACGGCTTCTTCTCGGTCTTCGGGTTCATCTTCCAGCTATTCCTCGGCCAGAGCGCGCCCATCGACAGGAACCTGGTCTGGCCGTGGCTGGAGCTGGTGATCGTCAACGGGCTGGTTCTAGCGGCGGTGGTGGCGTCACTGCTATTCACTACCAGGAGGGCACTAGAGTCAGACCTGGCAACCGTACTGAAGGGGGAGTGAGATGGAAGAGGGCAGGCCAGAGATACTGAGGGCAAACTCCCTGTACCATATCTACGAGTCGAACGCCGAGGAGGGCAACGTCGTGGCCCTGAGGGGCCTCAGCGTCTCCATCCTCGAGGGGGAGGCCGTTGCAGTGGTGGGCCCATCTGGGTCCGGCAAGTCCACCCTCCTGAAGTGCCTGGGGGGCCTGATGAAGCCCTCCGCGGGCTCGGTCGAGCTCGGAGGGACCAGGATGACCAGGCTGACGGGCCCGGAGCTGGTCAAGCTCAGGCAGGAGACTGTGTCCTTCATCTTCCAGGACGCCAACCTGCTACCCCACCTCAACGCACTCAACAACGTCGCCCAGCCCCTCATCCACCAGGGTGTGCTCGCAGGCACCGCCCGCAGGAAGGCCCAGGGGCTGCTGGACAGACTCGGCATGGGGGAAAGGTCGCTCGGGATGCCCGAGGAGCTATCCGGTGGGGAGCAGCAGAGGGTGGCCATCTCGCGGGCCCTGATCACCAACCCCAAGCTTATCCTGGCGGACGAGCCCACAGGCGCCCTGGACCCGATAACGAGCAGGGAGGTCCTGGAGCTGTTCGACAACCTGCACAAGGAGAGCGACGTGGCGTTCCTACTGGTCACGCACAACCGCGAGGTCGCTTCCTTCTGCGAGAGGTCCCTGGAGCTCCGCGAGGGCAGGTTCATCGCGCAGCACGGCGGGGACGTCGACATAGGCGACTTGTCGGACTCCAGGGAGCTGATCGTCGATGACTCGGGGACGGTAACCCTGCCCCCCGACGTGCTCCTGCAGCTGGGCGGGCCCGGCCGCTTCGAGGTCCCCGAGCTGAAGCGCGACGTCCTGCACCTCGAGAGGGTGGAGGAGGACAAGATCTCCGTCGGCGGCTCCGGGGAGATGGTCCTGTCCCCCACGTGCCCGGCCTGCTTCCACGATTACGAGGGCGGCGACGAGCAGCTCTGCCCGGAGTGCGGTTCCAGCAGGCCGATGGTTCAGGCCTGAGGCAGCGAGAAG
>CAYPWN010000109.1:0-3769 GCA_964414525.1 uncultured Candidatus Poseidoniales archaeon
TGCCATAGCCGCCTCCTTCTGGCCGCTGTCGACTGCTTGCAGGCCCCTCTGAGTACCTCAGCAATGTAGCACCCGCCGAAGATTCCGAACATGAGCAGCATCCTGACTATGTCCTCCGCGTTGAAGAACGGGTCCATCAGGTCGGGCATCATGAAGACGGCGAAGTAAAGCCAGCAGATCAGTGGGCCGGACCTGACGAGCTCGATCACGGCAACGGATGGTACGCTGAAGAACGGCTGGTCGCTTTGGCGGCCGAACGCTAGTACCACTCCTACGCCGAAGCCGAGAACACCTCCCGCTGTTGCTATGATCAGGTTGACGAAGAGTCCGCCCCACTGGGAAGCCTCTATGCCGTCGCCGGCCAGCTTGTCCAATGTGGAGGGGACGTAAGTCCCAGCGACAACGTCGTCCAGCCTGTCCTGTGCCGGATCCCCGCCAAGGATCTTGGCGAGATCCTTCACGATCTCTGGTGGATTCATGATCACTAGCGCGAAGAAGAAGGTGAGCACCCCGAGTATCGATATCCTGGACTTGAGTTGGTTCGCCTTGTACTCCTCGTTGGTCAGGCAGTAGTAGTATGAGGCCCCGAAGGAGGCGTATGCCAGCAACGTGGCGATTATCAGTCTCCTTACGGGCCCCTCCCAGTGGTAGTTTATCGAAGACTGGTTGTATGCTATGGAGATGAAAATGGCGGATAGTACGGCGAATGGAATTAGGAAGCGCAATGGCTTCTCCCCGGAGGTGCCGTAGGCTGCACCTAGGACCGCGAAGGAGAGGTAGAGGATCCACCACAGCCTGAAGTTCTGGTTGATGCCGTAGCAGGTAGAAATGCACTCCATCATGGAACCGTGAGACTGGGTCATCTGGCTTGCCATCTCGGGTCCTGCTAGGGCGAGCACCCTGTTGGCCCACATGACCTCCCAGTCGGCCTCTACGAGCACGAAATGGCTGACGTACCTGACTACGATGAATGCGATCACGGCTGAAACGAACCCAAGGAGTGCGGGGCCGACACCCTTGCCAGGGGTCCACTTGATCACGGAGGCGATCGTGACCCACCAAGCGAGGAACAGGAAGATAGCGGTTATGGTTGCGTATAGGTAGGAGTTGAAAGCGCCGGCCTGTGGGAGGTTTCGTCCGTTGACCTGACCCCCCTCCATTGCCACGGATGCCATCTCGAAGAGCCCCGTGGGCACGGGTCCGCTCCCGAATAGGGCGAGGGTCAGGGACAGTAGTATGGCGAGCCCTGTTAGCTCGATACCGTTCGTCTTCGCCCACGATGCGGATGGCTTGCCTGCCATCGACTCCTCGAACTCCAGGAGGGAGTTAGCCCACCTGCGGAAATCTTGTGCCTCCCCTCTGTCAATCATATCTTCACGCTCGTTACCCTTGAGTTGTACCAGTTCATTATCGCCGAGATGGTGAGGCTACCGGCCTGGTAGGTCACCAGAAGTAGCAGGAAAAGTGGGACTAGCTTTCCAACGTTGTTCATCATTACCAGTATCACGTAGAAGATGTCCGTGTACGCTACCACGACTGCTAGGCTGGAGTTCTTCCAGACGTTCATGTACTGGTTGTTCAGGAGGGGTACCATGCTCCTAAGGGCCTGTGGGAGGATGACTAGCCTCAGCCTCTGGTAGGGGTTCAGTGAGAGTGAAATCGCAGCTTCGACCTGTCCCCTGGGCAGGGACTGTATGCTGCCCCTGACGATCTCTGCGACTACTGAGGTAGTGAACAGGGTGAGTCCCAGCATCATCGCTAGGAAAGCAGGGGTCATCTCGAAGCCCGTGCCCTTGACGATGTCCCAGCTACCAGGCGGGTCGATCGCTCCGAATGGTTCGTAGATGTCCCTGCTGTACTCCGGCCACGACACCCCTCCTGAGAGTGCGATACCCATAGCGACTGCGAGAACTGCAACCCAGATGGTGAATCTCTTCCTGATGCCTGCGTCCGTATCGTCGATCTCGAGGTTGTTCGCGCCATCGTCATCGACGTTTGTGCTCACGAAGAAGGAGTATATCACTAGGGCAACAGTAGCTAGTGAGGGTACGAAGTCTGATGCTATTTCGCCTAAGGAATGTGCATCTCCCGGCAGGGGGCCTAACTCGAGATGGTCGCGGGCCGATTGTTCGTTCACCGAGGAAATGAAAGGAAGAACTTCTGAGGCACATAGGGCCAAGGAGAATATGAGAAATAGGTCGGACACCAATGGCTCAACCCTCCACCCGAGGGGTGAGAATGGCCTCCTCGCCAATCCGAGTCCCGAGGGGGCAGAGGGGTCCCTGGGCTCGATCCGGTCTTGGAAGCGGAGCCATACCCTTACTAGCAGAAGCAGGGCGACGCCGATCATCGCGTGGAAGTAGGATCCGAAGTTGACGAACCACGTTCCCTCGTTGCTGACGTAGGCGACGGCCTCGCTACCAGTCTCATTAGTAGAGAGCTCAATGATGCTGTACTCGTCGACGAAGTAGGGGAGCTGGGCCCCCATCTGGCTCGATATCAGGAAGAGGAGGACTGCTAGGGGCAGGTTCCTGAAGACCTCCACGTACACCGTGGCGGCGGTTGAGGCTAGCTTGTTTTTGGACAGTCTCGTTACTCCCACTATGACTCCCAGTATGGTGCATAGGAAGATGCTGACCAGGGTAACCCTGGCGGAGTTGATGATGCCTGCCTTAAGGAAGACCCAGCGGGAGTCCTGGTTTGGCTCGGCCTCCATCGGCCATGGGTTGATCTTGAACGTGTTCACCTTATCCATGAAGTCGAACCTGACCTCCCACCTGTTGAGCATGGTAGGGTTTGTTCCGTCGTTCATCAGGAAGATGAGTCGGAGAATCAGGTAGCTTACGAACGGGAAAAACACGAAGAAGGCGAGGGCTGCTGTCCTCCTGGACTGAACTGCCGGGTTTGCCCCTTCCATGGACAGCAGGTACGCCCAGGAAATTGCCACGATCAGGGTAACGGCAGATAGGAAAGCCGGGATGTCATTGGAGACGAAGGGGAACATCGGCATGTTCACCGTAATGGTGGCGAAAAGAACGATGGAGCCCACGGAAACGGCCGCTGATATCGACTTGGGGCTGCGGTCGACGAGCGTGGAAATCTCGTCCCTGTTTAGAGAGGAGAGAATCTCGGGTATGTTGTCCTGTAGCAGGAGGATGCCTGCGACAAGAGCCCCGCCGAGGAAGAAGAACGGGACCTGTGTCCCGGGTGAGAAGCTGAGTGGCCCGTGGACCATGATGAAGTAGGAAATGATGAATGAAGCAATTGCGAATAGTGAGGTGGATATGCTGGACCAATCGAACGGCTCATGCTCGTCGGATTCGAACAGTTTGGAGGCCAGGGGCAGCCTGCTTGCGGCCCTGAGCAAGTTCCTAAACTCGTTCTTGATCAGAAGGAAGCACAGGAGAATCATCCCCCCGTAGAAAAGCATCAGCTTGTCCATTGGGTAGAATGAGAGGTTCTTCTGGACGCCCAGCACCGTAATGTCCCTGGACATCGAGGTAAGGTAGTCCGCGGACATTCCCAGGAACTTGGTGGAGTATACCCAGAATATGTATGGCGAGGCTATGAGGAGGAGGAGGCGGATACCGTCCCCTAAGGACTCCACACGAGGGGCACGAATCTTCACGCCGCGGAGTTCCATGTTTCCAACTCAGGGCCTCTATTGTATTGATTAATTGGGCCTCCGGGGGAGTTGGCCCCCCCGGAGGCTTTCGTATCTCTGTCTATGCCGGTAATGCGATCAGCGCATTGCAGGTGCGTACTGGAT
>CAYPWN010000110.1:0-3761 GCA_964414525.1 uncultured Candidatus Poseidoniales archaeon
TCCACCCGGGAATACCCGTTAGTGGATGGAGTCAAAAAGCATCCACTGATTACCGACATCGACGATATCACTAAACCTTCAATCTCACTTGCTTCGCTCAGTGACATTGAAGGGAGTGCACAAATGCTGCGAGACGCCGGTGTATTGGAATAATCACCTCCCTGGAAGGAAGACACAGCAAATACAACATCTCATTCACCTCCTTTCTCAAGCCGGGCTCTTGGGATCGACCTTGAAACCCAAGGTCGATCCAGGGAGCTACACAGTGAAAGGAGTCAACACAGAAGGATCTATAAATAAAGGAAGGAGCGCGAACAAAGTCATGGATATGTACTGCGTCAAGTGCCGCGTTAAGAGGGAAGTAAATCACCTCACTGCGGTAACAATGAAGACCGGCAGATCAGCTGCGACTGGTACTTGCACTACGTGTGGTACCAAAGTATTCCGAATAGTGAAAAAAGAATTCGCTGACACATTAGTACAGAAATAATAATAGAGAAAGGAAAAATACAATGAGCATATCGCTTAAGCCTCGTGTGCTACTACTCGTAGCACTAGCGCTGGTGAGTACAGGCATACTTGCTTGTAGCAGCGACCCTGAGACAGTCGAAGTCATAAAAGAAGTCGAAGTCGAAAAGATTGTCGAAGTCGAAGTCGAAGTAGAAGTGGAAAAAGAAGTTGAAGTCATAAAAGAAGTCGAAGTCATCAAGGAAGTCGAAGTTGAAAAGATCGTTGAGGTTGCTGCTGACCCTGGAAACTTGGTCATCTACTCTGGGAGAAAAGAATCTCTGGTTGGTCCAATCATTGAGCAATTCTCCAAATCAACTGGTATCAACGTGGAAGTCAAATATGGCTCATCAGCACCAATGGCTGCATTATTAATGGAAGAAGGAGATAAAACTCCTGCAGACATATTCTATGCTCAAGACCCAGGAGCTATCGGTTCTGTGGAAAACATGCTCAAGAAAATCAGCGACGACGTCCTCATGGATAGCGTTACTGATGACGATGGAAAAACATCCGATGTCGATGTAGTCCCAGCTTGGGCAAAATCCCCGCAAGGACTTTGGACTGGTATCACCGGTCGAGCCCGTGTCGTGGTCTACAACACCGCTGAACTATCAGAAGCTGACTTGCCAGATACGATGCAAGGTTTTTGCGATGCTGAATGGAAAGGGCGAATCGGCTGGGCACCTAGCAATTCTTCCTTCCAAACAATGATCACTGCCATGCGTCAGGAATGGGGCGAAACAGCAACAAAAGAATGGATCGAATGCATACGTGATAATGACGCTGCTGTTTATCCTAAAAACACTCCCCAGGTTGAAGCTGCTGCCAAAGACGAAATTGATGTAGGGTTTGTGAACCACTACTACCTCTACAAATTCGTTCTGGACAAAGCTGAAGGTGACGACTTTGCAGCACGAAACTACCACCCACGAGGTGGTGGCCCTGGTGCAATGATTATGGTATCTGCAGCAGGTATCCTGAAAACTTCCCAGAATACAGACAATGCGGAAAAGTTCATCGAGTTCATGACATCTCAGGTCGCTCAGAGCTATTTCGCGAATTCCACCCGGGAATACCCGTTAGTGGATGGAGTCAAAAAGCATCCACTGATTACCGCTATGGACGATATCACTAAGCCCACAATCTCACTTGCTTCGCTCAGTGACATTGCAGGGAGTGCACAAATGCTGCGAGACGCTGGCGTGCTAGAATAATCCGTAGAATCCAAGAAATCTGTATTGCAAGAGCCCTGGATACTCCAGGGCTCTTGCAATACTTAAGTAGACTATAGTCATGATCCACCCTAAAACTCGACAAGACACTGCCTGAGAAACAATGGCGCTACATGCAATCCATTAGGAATAAGACAGCTTGAATATATCTAGACCATCACAGCCAATACTGCTCGTCATGTCCATGACAGTACTGCTAATAATCGCAGTGCCACTGTGCTACGTCGCCATAAATTTAGTATCATCTCCGGATGAGTTTCTGAAGTATATTTCCGATAAAAGAACTCTTGTCTTAGCTTGGAATACTATTGCTCTTGCATTTGCCGTCACACTCGGTTGTATTTGTATAGCAGTTCCACTAGCTATCGTAACGATAAGATCCAACTTGCCATTTCGAAAATTATTCCGAGTATTGCTATGCCTCCCACTAGTTTTCCCAAGTTACATATATGGATTTCTGTTTATCATATTGTTTGGGCCAAAAGGCGAATTATACGGTGCATTAAAATCACTAGGGATTGAAGCATTCCCGAACTTATATGGATTTTGGGGTGCGTTTTTATGCCTGACACTCTTGAGTTATCCATACATATTAATCAGTGTTTCCGCATCATTGCTGAAACTCGACTATGCGTATGAAGAAGTTTCAGCTAGTTTAGGTAAATCTTTTTGGCATACCTATACCAGGGTAATCGTGCCACTGTTGAAGCCATCAATCATAGTTGGCGCTATACTGGTCACGCTGTATGTTATCAGCGACTTTGGTGCGGTATCACTGCTTCAATACAAATCATTTAGTTACGTGATATACAATCAATACCAAACAATACAAAGAAGTGCAGCTGCAAGCACGTCTAGCATCCTCATACTGATAGGATTACTATCTATTTGGTTTTATCGACCAAATTCCGCCAATACAGATTTATCTCGATCGAGCGCAACAGTATCAAGAAGAACTAGGGTCATTGATCTAGGCAAATATAAATGGGTAATTATGGCCATGGTAATGGCCTTGGTATTTGTCAGTGTAATACTTCCTGTCGCCGTCCTTGCATACTGGGGCTACAATTTCACGACCAATTACGACGACTTCTTCAAATTATCCTCTTTGTACAATTCACTCTATGCTTCCTCAGTAGGCGCCATTACCACAGTGATATTGTCAATTCCGGTTGCTTTGCTGATAGCACGACACAAAAGCTCGTTTAGCATACTAGTCGAAAAAATTTCTTATATTGGCTTCGTATTGCCTGGTATAGTCGTTGCATTAGCGGTAGTATATTTCGGTATCAATATAGCGATGCCTATTTATCAAACAATTATCCTCCTGACTCTTGGATACATCATACTGTTTATTCCTGTTTCCATTGGAATCATCAAACCAGTACTCTTGCAAATAAACCCGCGACTAGAAGAATCTGCAAAGAGCTTAGGGGCATCTAATCTCAAAATATGGAGGAATATCCATCTCCCTTCCATGATGCCGGGACTCACAGGTGCTTGTGCCCTCGTTTTTATATTGATCATGAAAGAGCTACCAGCCACCCTCATTCTTTCTCCCCTGAATTTCAACACTCTCGCCACATCCGTGTGGACGCATGCAACAGAGGCAAGCTTTGGGATGGCTGCGGTCTATTCAGGTATACTATTACTATTCACAGCATTACCCATGTTTTTGTTGTTGAATAAAGACACCAGCGAATAACACTATATCGAGGACATCATGTCGACTCAATTAGGCAGCGAAAATTTTCCGGTTATCAGGTGTATCGGCATAGGGAAAACGTATTCAAGTACAACTGAAGCAGTACAGAACGTCGATCTCACCGTCAACCATGGGGAAATTTTAGTCCTTCTCGGACCCAGCGGCTGTGGTAAAACAACACTTCTCCGAATGATCGCAGGGTTCGAAGAACCAACACGCGGCTCCCTCTCTATCGGAGGACAATTAGTGTCAATACCTGGAAAATTCGTCAAGCCTGAGCATCGCAAGGTAGGCATGGTTTTCCAAGATTATGC
>CAYPWN010000111.1:0-3663 GCA_964414525.1 uncultured Candidatus Poseidoniales archaeon
ATGGGTCAGAAAGGAGTTCAGGAACCTGAAGAGGATGAGGAAGAGCGGGCTGAGGGTTCCCGAGCCACTGTTCAACCTGAAGAACGTCCTAGTCATGGAGTTCATCGGGGAAGACCAGTCGCCCAGCCCCCGCCTGAAGGACGTCAAGGTCGATGACCCCGCGTCCGTCTTCGAGGAGCTCCTCGAGGCGGCGGCGGTGATATGGCAGAAGTGCGACCTGGTGCACGCGGACCTGAGCGAGTACAACATCCTCTGGAACGAGGGCAGGCCATGGGTGATTGACGCGGGCCAGGCCGTGGTGACAAGGCACCCCAGCGCCAAGGAGTTCCTGGTGCGCGACGTCACCAGGCTGACGGAGTGGGCCAGGAGGCAGGGCCACGAAGTTGGCGTTCCCGAGAGCCTCGTGAGGGTGCTGGACGGGCCCGTCCCGGACCTAACGGGCCAACCGAGCGTGGATTAAAGCAGAAAGGCCGGCCGGGTCCCAACCATGGAGCACCTCAGCAGGGTACCCAAGGACCGCATAGCGGTGCTGATCGGCAAGTCCGGAAAGACCAGGGAGCTGATCGAGGAAGCCTGCGGCGGGAAGCTGTCCATCGACTCCCAGACTGGGGACGTGTCGATATCGTGGGAGGGCGACCCTGACCCCGTGAGGAGGATGAAGGTCCCCGACGTAATCACGGCTATAGCGAGGGGCGTCGCGCCGGAAAGGGCGGTCCAGCTAGTGGAGGACGAAGTATTCCTGAGGATGTACGACATCAGGGAGTGGGTGGGCCGGCAGCCAAACCAGACCCGGAGGATGAGGAGCAGGCTGATCGGGACCAACGGCAGGATTAGGACCCTGATCGAGGAGATGTCCAGGTGCGAGATAGCCGTGTACGGTTCCACGGTGGCGGTCATCGGGGACAACGAGGCGCTCGCGCTCGCCACCCCAGCCATCGAGGGCATCCTGGGGGGCTCGGAGCACAGCACGGTACTGTTCGGCCTGGAGCAGGACAAGAGGAGGCAGAGGCTCCGCTCGAAGAACCTGGAGACCTTCAGGGACAAGAGCTCCGACTACGGGGACTCCTTCGACGTGATGGTGCCGGGCTTCTCTGAGGCGCGTAGGAGGATGTCTCTGGACGAGGAGCTCGAGCTGGAAGAGGGCGAGAGCGTTTCCTTCGGAGAAGAGTGACCACCGTCACGCATAAGCGAGACCCACGACTCGTTGGACCGTGCTAAACCCTCTGGACGAGCCCCACGAGTACGAGACCTGGGCCATCAACGCCCTCGTGGCGGTGCTCCTGCTCATACTCCTCGGGCTTGGGCTGGAGTGGATAGACTTCGAGAACCCCCTCTCCGACGGGTTGTTCGAGTTCTTCATCGACCCGATAAGGGGCGAGTCCACTGGGGACTCGGGCTACAACATGGTCAACACGATGACCTACGCAATAGTGCTGGGACTCTTCGCAGTGGCCCTGTCGGCATGGCTGAGGGGGCTCGGCGTGGACCCCAGCGACGCCAGCGTCCTCGCACTCCTCCCCTTCATCACGTGGGCCGCGCTCGGGGAGGTGGTGGAGGACGCCGAGATGTTCGGCCCCACACTGGCCCCCTACTTCGTCAGTCCCGGGATACACTTCCAGGCAGCCTTCTGGGTGGTCCTGGCAGGAGCACTGGGCCTGTCCCTGGACAGGTCAGACAGGGAGGGCACCGAGCAGGAGAACCAGCTCGAGATACTGGCCACTGTCCTCATAATCTCCCAGTTCGTTGTTTACGGGCCATCGATAACCGAGAAGGCCGGAGACCAGCTGGAGCTCTGGCCCATGCTACTCGGGGCGGTTCTGGCGATATCCTTCTGCTGGTCTTCGCGTTCCTTCGCCGGGGCATTCTCTAACGTCCAGAGGATGGTGTACCTGGTGGGGGTCGGCGGCTCGCTGATATTCTTCGGGGCGCTCGCCTCCTACGCGATGGAGAACCCCCCCGGCGCGGAAAGGGCCTGGCCGCTCGTGGTCGTGATAGGGGTGCCCGCTCTGCTCTCCTTCTGGATGCACCGCACCGGGAGCCCCGCAGTGGAGGAGCTGTCCCGGCAGGGACTCGCCGCTGGCATCCTCCCAGCCGGCATCACCGACGAGGAGTACCGTACCTCGGAATTCCCCGAGAAGGACATCATCGAGCCCCTTAGGTCCAGGGCCATCATGGCCCAGCCCCTGGTCTTCCTGGCCGTCGCGGGACAGGTGATGGACGGGCTCGCCACGTGGATAGGAATCGACGGCTTCCCCGGCCTGGGCGAGAAGCACGTCCTCTCACAGAGGGTGATAGACGCGGGCGTCTGGGCGAACGGTAAGCTGGGGATAACCCACGGCCTCCTGGACGAGGGCGTCTGGCTGTTCGCCATCGTTAAGATGGGCCTAGCAGGGCTGATCTACTACGTGTTCTACAGCCTGAACTTCGAGAGCAGGGAACAGCACCTCAGGCTCCTGATCGGCGTGGCCATGCTCGTGGTGGGGATGGCCCCGGGCCTCAGGGACGTCGGCAGGCTCACCCTGGGCGTCTAACTCGGCTGAACCCGACCCCCGGCCCATTCAATTGAAGGCTCGACTGCGCTCTGGATGAGCGAGGGACATGGAGAGGCTGCCAAACGGGGTCGACGCCGGGAGCCAGGAGTTCTCCGAGAGGAGGGACAGGAACCTGTCCCTGGCGGAGGAGCTCAAGTCGAAGCTGGACTCAGTCAGGGGGGCCGGGGACGAGCCCCACTTCCAGAGGCACAGGGACCGGGGAAAGCGGCTGGCCAGGGAGAGGATATCCGACGTCTGCGACCCGGGAGCCCCCTTCCTGGAGACGTCCGCCCTCGCAGCGGACGGGCTCTACGACGGAAGGGCGAGGTCCGCGGGGATAGTGACAGGGATCGGAGTAGTCCACGGCAAGGAGTGCATGTTCGTCGCGAACGACGCCACCGTCAAGGGAGGCTCGTACTACCCGATGACGGTGAAGAAGCACATCAGGGCCCAGGAGATAGCCGAGGAGAACAACCTCCCATGCATATACCTGGTCGACTCGGGCGGGGCCTTCCTGCCCATGCAGGACGAGGTCTTCCCGGACAAGCTTCACTTCGGCAGGATTTTCAGGAACCAGGCCATCCTCTCCAGCAAGGGGATTCCGCAGGTGGCCGCCGTGCTCGGCTCCTGCACCGCGGGAGGTGCCTACATCCCGGCGATGTCGGACGAATCGATAATCGTGAAGGGCAACGGGACGATATTCCTGGCCGGGCCGCCACTGGTGAAGGCCGCCACGGGCGAGGAGGTGACCGCTCAGGATCTGGGGGGCGCGGAGGTGCACACCTCCCAGTCCGGGGTCGCCGACCACTACGCCGAGGACGAGGACGAGGCGCTGAGGATGGTCAGGAACATCGTCGAGAACCTCAACGTCCCCCCCAAGCACAGGCTCGACACCTCCCAGCCTGATCCACCGGCTTACGACGTGGACGACCTCATGGGCATCGTACCGAGCGACAACAGGACCCCCTACGACGTGAGGGACGTCATCTCCCGGATCGTCGACGGTTCGAAGTTCCACGAGTTCAAGCGCCGCTACGGGAACACGCTGGTCTGCGGGTTCGCCAGGATCCACGGCTACCCAGTCGGGATAGTGGCCAACAACGGGATCCTGTTCTCCGAGTCCTCGCTGAAG
>CAYPWN010000112.1:0-3627 GCA_964414525.1 uncultured Candidatus Poseidoniales archaeon
CGGTGAATTTTTCTGCATCAATTCGGTAAAAATACATACCAGAGCCCAGTGCGCTTCCCACCATATTCGTTCCATCCCAGTTCACTGCATAAAAACCGGGCTGGTGTGTGGTGTTCACAAGCTCTGCAACTTTTTGACCTAACACATTATATATGTCTACACGAATATTTGATTGTTCTGGCACATCATAACGTATGGTTGTTACCGGATTAAATGGGTTTGGATAGTTTTGGTGCAGTGCAAATACATCTGGTATGCCCAACTCTTCTGTGTTGCTTAACATATATCCAATATCAAACACCACATATCTGGGTCCGTTGCTGGCTTCCGTTGAAAGCTGGCCATCTGTTGAAACAACAGTCCAATGAAAACCCAGCGTATCTTCTATGTTGTTCTCTTGTAACACATTATATATGTCATTTAACGGCACCATTACCACCCTACTAGAAGTGTCTTGATCAATGGAAATCGTGGATCCATTTACCGTTGCGGTCCATGAAATATTGTAGCTCACAGGCTGTCCGTTTGGGTCTGCAGACAGCGACCAAGCAAACAATTGAGAACCATCAATGTTTTCTGGTCGAATAATTGATACATGTCCATCCGGCGGTGTTGTGAGGTTGAACGCCCCTGGTGCTGCATTCAGCGCAGCTGCACATTCTTCGTTGGTTGGGTCTGTTTCATGCATAACATACAACACTTCCGAACCTATATTTAAAGAACGTGGAACCACACCGTGTACTTGATAACAAGCTTCAGTTGTTGCGGATACATATTCATCTGTCCATATAGTTTCTTCTATTTCTTCAACAACCATCGTGCCGTTTTTATAAACATTATAACTAATATCTGGAGGGGGAACATCTGCACATAAATCAACGCTAAAGTCCGCCCAATCAGCCATTCCGTGCCCCGCTCCGCCTTGTGCAAAGAAATTACCTGACGAATTCACCATTCCACTTAACCCAGACCAAGATGCACCATCATCACTCATAATAAACGGCGAAAAATGAAATGTTGTGTCGGCTCCATTAACACTCCAAACAGCCTCTGTTTGTGGGCGAACCACAACAAACACTGCTTGATCCGGTTGATTAAAAAATGTATCGCTTAAGGTTACGGTGTGAACTTTTACACCTAGCACATCATCGGTTTCAATGGTTTCGTAGCTATGAAAAATTGTATCCATGGTGTTGATGTTTTCATCTGTGCTATCAATAATTGCAACCAGCACTTCTGCTTGTAACTCGGAGTTCATTGTGCTTTCAGTGTTATAAAATGTGGCAGAAACTGATAACAAAGGAACTGTGTCTGCGTCAAACTCTGTTATGGTCCACACGCCACCACCTTCATTAAAACCCCAGTAATACCAATTTGTTTGAGCTGGGTTAAAACAAGTAAGCTCTCTGTTGTTATTAACAAGCATTGGGTCTATTTTAATTGCGTCTCCAAATACATCGTTTGGGGTTTCTTGAACCAACCTAGTAAACATGGATGAGTCTGGGTGCAACCAACTAAGGGAAACGCTTGATGTTGTTGCGCTAGATGTGAGGCTATGTGGCCCCGGGATTGTCTCAATATACAAATCATCAAACGCAACGCCGTTTCCATTTCCTGAATTCAACCCGGCGGTGTGGGTATACAGTATTGCAAACTGCGCTTTATCTCTACCAGAAACAAGCTCACCCACGCTGGAAGAGTAATCTTTCCAGCCCTCTAAGTGGTCGTAGCCAAAATCAACAGCTACTTCCCATGGGCCCATGTCCGATCGTACCAACAGCTGCACAACATTGTTGTTGGCAAAATCTCCATATACTTGGGCATAGCCCGACATGCGAACAATTGCTGTATAGTTATCTATAAAATCAATAAATGGCGAAATTAACCAAGTGGCAAAATTTTCATCATTTGCTCTTCCATCGCTTATATAAGCAAAGGTTGAACGCTCTGGAGCTGACAGCGCCCCGGCACCAAAAGCTGTGCTTGCGTCCGCAGAATCTCCTACTGCCCAAACAGCCACATCGCTACTATAAAAAACCTCCCAGTTTTCCCATGAAAAATTAGTACTTTCAAAATCCTCTGTTCCAAACACGTCATCAGTTATAACGGCTGGAACCCCAGGTCTGCCACTTACATACCCTACCCAAAAAGACTCACCTTCATCATAGACAGCGCTTACAGCATATTCATAGTAGTGGGCCTCCATAACATCAACATCCTCATAGGCGGTGTTTGAAACGGTGGCTGCAAGCTGCCACACACCAAAGGGCCAGTCTCTTTTAAATACATTATAACCAACCAACGATCTGTTTGGTTGGTTAGTATAATCATATACAACGGTGCTAACAGGAAACTCTCTTTCTCCTTTAGGGTTTTCAATAAGAACCCCGTCGTCCCCCATGACCATTGGTCTTGTTGGGGTTTCATCTTGTTCTAAGTCAATTGCTCCAATAGTATATATTGCTCGCCCTGACTCTTCAGGTTCCTCCCAAGATAAGGGGATAGATGTCCCATAACTAACAACAGATAGCTCCGATGGGGCTGCCAAGAAAAACGGATCCCAGGTAACAGAAAGATTGTCAAACGCTCCGCCGCTTGCTGTTGTCAAAGCATCTGCAGAAAACAAAATACACGGTGTTGCTGTTGTAGACCTTCCGTCTAGTGCCCAGCTCATATCAATATCAAGGTGTTGCCACCCATCCGTTGTGCCGCTTATCAACCCAACGTCGGACGTATACCATGAGATCCCGTCATCTAAGCGCAAGCAAAAATAAAAGAAATCATACCCTTCTTCTGTGTCAACGTTTACATCTAAACTAAATGTGAGTCTTCCAGATGCTTCTGATAAATCAAACGTTGAATCTGAAACCCAAAAAACCATGTCGCTATTTTCATAAGCTCCAGAGTCTGGGAAAACCAGCATAGATGAACCAGATTCTGGTAAAATAGTGTCTAGATCAGCTGTTACAAAAATGTTTGAAACAGCAAACACGTTGGAACCAGCATTAACCTCTGAAGAACCCCCGTCGTCGGCGCTTTCAAAACCAGAGGAATACAAACTATTAATATCCAACGGCTGTAACGCAACATCTAAAGCAACCGTATCGTTTTCAAGCAGGTTGATATTAAACAAGGCGTTGTGATACCCTTCTTTTTCAAAACCAACGCCAGTTAAACCTGGTAAAGACCCATAATAACCATATGCGCCGGCTGCGGTTGTATGCACTGTGCCACCATCACCCCAAAGCGTGACCTCTACACTATCTAAAGGCTGTCTTCCCTCACTATCAATAACAACACCAGACACATAGGTCGTTGGTCCACCATCACCTATAATATATAACGTGTCTGGGCTGGATGGTCCATCGTGCAATAAAACAATATGCCCAGTTTGTATCCCACCAAGGCTCGGGTTAAATGTAACCGTTAACTCTGTTTCTTCTTCACTTCCAACCGTGCTGTTGGACAGTGTAGCAACAAAAACAGGGTTATTACTAACAATACTGCTAACCGTCATTGGCGCAGAACCCATGTTTGCCAAAACAACAGATGTTGTTGCGGGGTCGGTGGGCGGGGTTCCTTGTGTTGGTGGGGTGCTTAAAGAAAGTGTGTCTACTTCCAAAACAA
>CAYPWN010000113.1:0-3550 GCA_964414525.1 uncultured Candidatus Poseidoniales archaeon
TACTATCCCGCATGGAGGCAGAAGGCCACATTAGGAGAATCAGGGACGGGATGGGGAAGAGGGTAGAACTTACGGAGGTTGTAGGATGACAAAGGAGGGCCAAGAGACTGACCGAAGAATGCTCCTCATCGCAGGTATCTCAGTAATCATACTAGCTCTTTCTTTCAGGGTCCTGATGATGATGGAGGACTCCCTTTACGAGGGATCAGGCCCTGATGATGGGGTCCAAACAGCCACCCTCCCTCTTATGGCACT
The DNA here is from genome assembly GCA_964414525.1 of uncultured Candidatus Poseidoniales archaeon. Taxonomy (GTDB): domain Archaea; phylum Thermoplasmatota; class Poseidoniia; order Poseidoniales; family Thalassarchaeaceae; genus UBA36. The sequence continues at coordinate 256 of CAYPWN010000113.1, forward strand.
GATTGCACTCCTGATCATACTGATGGCCGTGCAGATTAGGCACGGTCCGATCAGACTTACCCCGGACAATCTACGGATAGCTTCGCTGATGACTGCCATGTTCATTATTGGAATGATCATTGAGCCGGCCATCCCCCGGCCTTCCTGGCCACCCCGGGGAGACGCACTGGGCATCTTCCTCCTTGCAATACCAGTTGGCCTCATTGCGGCTATGCTGCTCCCAACACAGTCTGGGCCAGTGGAAGAAGAGGAGTAGGATGTCCAGCATCCATCGAGATCTGGACCTGGAGGACGCCCTCCAAGCAGCTCTAGAAATGGGATACTCTGTTTGGGCAGTAGGAGATGTCCATGGCCACAGGGATGAGTTTGAGGAAGTACTGCACCGGCTTCGCCTTTGCGAAGGCGACATTGTGCTTTGTGTAGGTGACTTGGTCGACAGGGGCCCGGACAGCCACGGCGTCCTCTCCCGGGTCAAGGACGACGCACGCATCTTCTCCCTGAAAGGTAACCACGAGATGATAATGTCCGAGGCTCTTGGGGGGGATATGCAAAGAGAGGCTTTCTGGATAAACAAGGTCGGAGGAGACGCAACATTGGACTCCATGCCCGGAGAAGGAGATGAGAAGTGGAAAAGGGCCAAGGAGTGGCTGGAGTTCACCGACTCCCTCCCAACCGAGGTCGTCCTAGACGACTTCCGTCTTTCTCACTCCGGGTACAGGATAGATATTCCTTTGGAGGAGCAGACGGATCAGGACAGACTCAAGTCCAGGGAAGTATTCCTAGCAGAGCAAGCCCCTGATCCTAGTAGGCAGATTATTGCGGGCCACACCCCGGTCCAGATGCTCGGCAGGTTCGGAGTTGAACCTCCAAACGAAGGGATATGGAGGAGCGAGGTTGAGACAGAAGATGGCAGAGCCGCCGCTGTGTTGATAGATACAGGTATCGTACTTCGCGACAAATCGCACAGACCAAGAATTTCCTCTTACGACCTCCAGACCGGTAGTGTAGTGGAAGTCGAAAGGTTCTGACTCATATCATTACTTGGACGAAGTCCCCCTCGACCCTTGTCTGATATATTGGCAGGTCCTTCTTCTTGGATAGCTTCCCGACGGCCCTTCCATATGGTGGAAATAGTGGAAAAGGAGACCACTCCACAAGACTTCCGTCATGAAGCCTGTGAGTGGTCTGGTGGAGGGGGCACCTAATGCAACCATCTTCCAGCTTGCCCCCCCATGCTAGCGGCCACCTCATATGCCTGCAGAGCCCTTCTGTTGCGTGGTATTCTCCTTCCAACTCGGCGATCATTACTGACTTCAGACCAAAGGTCACCATTTTGGCTCTTCCAGGCCTCATCTTCGAAACTCTAACGGCGTTCCTCCACTTCATATCTAGCCTCCCAACCGTGCCAGTTCGAACAACCTCTGCCAGGCTTGCCAACCTCCTAGCCAGAGAGCAACCCAGATCAGAGCAACTTGCCCTATACCTCTGAGGAGGTGCCAGTGGTTGGCGTATGTCTTTCCATCTAGGGGGATGTCGTTGATCCACATATTCAGATTGGCCCAGTAGAGAACTATTAGCATCAGGGTCATTGCGAGGGCTGCCTCCTTCCTGAACCACGGCAGAGCTACGCCAATACCAAGTAGTATCTCGAAGGCGCCACTAGTGTAAACCCAGAAAGTCGGATCACCGAGGGCCTTGGGTACAATTGGCTCGAACCATTCCGGTTCCAGGAAGTGCTGTACACCTACCCAGACGAACCAGAGGCCATATGGAACCGCTACGAGGCTCTCCACCCACCCTTCCATGGTATCAATCTGCTTTTTCACGTACTAAGGCCATGTGCAGAGCTACGCCGACAGGCATCAACATGACCCCAAAGAAAACTGTGGTCGCTGTGACCCACCTCTCGCTTCCGTTGTCCATGCACCGCCTCCACATCCACCTGGTCACGAATATGTCCCCGGCGACCATGTGGGCCCAAGCGGCTGCTGCCCCGGCTCTCGTTCCTAGCAAAGTCGCAAGACTACCCATGATGCTAGCTGGTTCAGTAGAGCCCTTGGCCAGATCCACCAAGCCTTGTGGATCCGAAGCCGTGACTACCCACCAGAACAGTATTGGCCCGATGAAGAACCACGGCCCCTGCATCAGCTTCTGGGTCATCTCGTGCTCTGGATAGACTAGCATGGCTACCCAGAAAGGCCCAACCCACATCGTGGAGAGGAAGAACGAAACATCGTAAATGTCCATGACTGTCCCTAGGCGCTATTCGCCTTGAGTCTTGGCCTTCTCAGGTCCTCGAACCATGGGTCAGCGCCGTTCCAGTCCGGTTCGATTCCCATGTCGGCGCATATCATCTTGGCCGATATCCTCCCGCTCTCCAAGATTGTCGGCAGCCCGCTTCCTGGATGCGTCCCTCCCCCGACCAGGTAGAGCCTCTCCAGCTCCTCGAACTTGTTCTGTGGCCTTCGCCAGAGCATCTGATCAAGTCCGTGAGCCAGATTGAATACTGCTCCCTTGTAGATGTCTCTGGAGGCCCAGTCATCTGGGGTGACTATCGTCTGGGAGACGATGTGTTCCTTCACATCGTGGAACCCAAGGTGCTCCAACTGCCCGAGAATCACTTCCATGTATTCGTGCTTTATCTCATCCCAGCCTATACCTGGGTGCGAGTTGCTTACGGGAACAAGGACGTATATCGTCGAGTGGCCCTCCGGGGCCATGGTGGGATCTGTGATGCAGGCATTCTGCGCGTAGACCGATGGATCGTCCCAGGTCACTTTGTTCTCCGTAACCTCCTTGAGGTTCTTCTGGTAGTCCTTAGAGGCGTATATCTGGTGGTGAGGTGTATCATACAGCTTGTCGACCCCCAAGTATAGCATGTACGTTGAGCAGGAATATGACTTCTGGTCTAACTTCTTGTCAGACCAACGCTTGCGTAACTTGTCAGGAACAAGCCCCTTCATCCCGGTGGCGAAATCAACGTTCATCACGAATCTCTCAGCCGTGTAGGCTCCTTGATCAGTTCTAGCTCCCACCACAGTCTTACCTTCAAACAAGAATTCGCTGACAGGCTCGTTTAGACGAATGTCAACACCAAGCCCCCTAGCAATCTCCCCCATCTTCTGCGTGATTGTTCCTAGACCACCCTCTGAGTGGAAGACTCCGTGCTCGTACTCTAGGTATGCTAGAATTGTGAAGAGACTAGGAGCATGGAAGGGACTCATTCCGAGGTATTTGGTCTGGAAGGACATGGCGAGCTGCATCCTCTCGTCGGGGAACATCCTAGCCAAGTCAG
>CAYPWN010000114.1:0-3485 GCA_964414525.1 uncultured Candidatus Poseidoniales archaeon
CAAGGAATCCAGTTACCCGATCAACCCCCGAACAACTGAGTGCTATCGAGCAAGAATTCGACGTAGAATCTTTGATTCAAACTGGCGTAGAAACTGCTGAAATCAAGACATATCCCAGAATGTAGCTCAATAATGAATATTCCACTACCTGATTAAAGGAGGATAGAACCGAATGACCCAAAATAAACAAACTCGCATTGAATCAGACTCTATGGGGAACATGGAGGTTCCCCTTGAAGCCTATTACGGAGCTTCTACTATGAGGGCTGCACTAAATTTCCCGATCAGTGAACTTCGCCTGCAGCCTTATTTTATACAGGCTCTCTCAAACATAAAAGGGAATGCTGCCAGAGTGAACAAAGATTTGAATCGGTTGGACCCGGATCTTGCTAATGCAATCATTGAGGCAGCTTCAGAGGTTGCCCAGGGGAAATTCCAAAATCAATTCGTAGTTGACGTTTTCCAAACAGGCTCAGGGACCTCTACAAACACCAATGCTAATGAAGTAATCGCAAATCGTGCCAACGAAATTCTTTCTGGATCCAGAGATTCCAAAAGAATTCATCCAAATGATCACGTAAATATGGGGCAATCTTCAAACGACGTGATCCCTTCTGCTGCTCATATAGCCGCACTAATTGCGATCACCCAAGACCTGATACCCGCACTCGAAAAGTTACATCAAAGCCTTCAAACAAAATCCGTACAGTTTTGGGATATTGTGAAAACTGGAAGAACTCACTTGCAAGACGCTACTCCAATACGGCTAGGACAGGTATTCCTTGGATACGCAGGGCAAATAGAACGAGGCATTGCTCGATTGAAACGTGCCGAACATGAACTATCCGAATTAGCTATAGGCGGAACTGCAGTTGGAACAGGTATAAATACCCACCCAGAATTTGCTTCACGAATTTGCTCCCTGATATCAAAGGATCTCAAGATCACAGTGAGGGAAACATCAAATCACTTCCAAGCCCAGAATTCACTTGACGGACTGGTAGAAACTAGCGGGTCCCTTCGTACTGTTGCGATAAGCCTATATAAAATTGCTAACGATATCCGATGGCTTGGTTCCGGACCCCGAGCAGGGTTGGGCGAAATTTCTTTGCCTGAAGTACAGCCAGGCAGCTCAATTATGCCTGGAAAAGTGAATCCAGTTATAGCAGAATCCCTGATCCAGGTTACCGCACAGATTATAGGAAACGATACAACCATTTCCTTAGCAGGCCAAGGCGGCTATTTTGAACTCAACATGATGATGCCAGTTGCAGCGTATAATCTACTTCAGTCCATTGAATTAATGAGTAGATCAGCAGACAATTTCACTGTGCAATGTATTGATGGTATAGAAGCGACGAGTCGAGCCGCATCACTGGTAGAGCAAGGATTAATGCTGGGGACTGCCCTAGCTCCTGCTATTGGTTATGACGCTGCTGCAACTATAGCAAAAGAGGCTGCGAAGACTGGCAAAACAATTAGGGAAATTGCCACAGAACAGACTTCCCTTTCAGCAGATGATCTGGAAAAAATCCTGGATCCCATAAAGATGGTGGAGCCAACCAGTTCCTAGTCACAATTTTCGAAGAACAAAGATATGGTACACCACTATAATTGCAATATTCGGAGGAATTAGTTGCCTAGTCGTAGACTGATTGTGATCTGGCCCAGATATATCGCATCGCGTGGAAAGCCGATATTGGATATTTCATGGATAACAGACAGTATCGCCATTTCAGGATCAATTCCCACTAGCGAATACACCAAATTAATGCTTGCAGGCATAAAGGCAATAGTGGACCTCCGAGAGGAAGGGGTTGACGATGCCTCCTCTCTGGCCAGTCTGGGCATTGAATTCCACCATATCCCCGTAAAGAATTACCATGCACCGTCCCAGCAGGAGCTCCAGGAAGGTAGCGACTGGGTCTTATCAAGGTTGGAGACTACTGATTCGATATCAAAAGTCTTAATACACTGCCAAGAAGGAGTCGGACGCAGTGTAGCCCTGACCTGCTGTGTATTAATGAGGCAAGGGAATACATTGAATGAATCCCTAGCCATCATTCGAAAACAACGTTGGGGAATTGCTCTCAGAAAAGTGCAAGTGCAAGCTTTGGTGAATTTCGAAAATGACCTAGGATAGGAGTACGCTAAATTTATCCCTATCCGACGAGCATATCTGGTGGGCGGTGGAGGATTCGAACCTCCGACCTCAGTCTTATCAGGACTGCGCTCTAACCAACTGAGCTAACCGCCCATAGCGGAAACAAAAACCGAAAATACATTCTAACAGAAGAGCGCATAGCGCACAAAACCGCTTATGAGGAACTTCCTGCTACCTTTTTCCGGAACTATACTCACTCTTGAAATGCCCCGAGTATGATACAAGCATTCTGGCCACCGAAACCGAAACTGTTTGAGAGCACGTATTTCAGTTGTTTTTCCCTCGCAACATTAGGCACATAGTCTAGATCGCACTCTGGATCCGGTTCTGTAAGATTTATTGTAGGATGAATGATACCTTCCATGATTGAATTCACACAAGCAACCGCCTCCACTGCTCCTGCAGCCCCTAAGGTATGGCCAATCATAGATTTTGTTGAGCTAATTGGAATGTTGTACGCCGCCTCACCGAAAGCCTTCTTTATAGCAAGTGTCTCTGCTGCATCGTTCAAAGGGGTCGATGTCCCATGAGCATTTATATAGTCGATATTCTCAGGTGCTAGGCCAGCACTTTCTAAACTTAATAAAATAGCCCTGGCAGCACCGCTACCTGTCTCTTCAGGCTGAACGGGATGATATGCATCTGACGTAACGCCGTATCCTACTACTTCAGCTAAAGGAGTTGCTCCTCGTGTTATTGCATGTTCCAAACTTTCCAAAATCAAAATTCCTGATCCTTCAGCAGGAACAAATCCATCTCTCCGTTGATCAAACGGTTTAGAGGCAGTCTCCGGAGTACCTTCCCAGCCTGTTAGTGCTCTCATCGTCGAAAACCCAGCTAACCCTAAGTCGCAGATTCCTGATTCAGTGCCACCGGTAACCATAACGTCAGCTGCACCTCTGCGGATAACCTCCGCAGCCTCTCCTATTGCTTGAGTGCCTGCTGCACAGGCAGTGATAACTGTATTGCTATACCCCTTTAACCCAAAAATCCTACTAACAGTACCGGCAGCCATATTAGGCAAAATCATCGGTATAAAGTATGGACTGACCCGCATAGGTCCTTTGTCAAAAACAACCTTTGCTGTCTCCTGAGTGGTAGGGAATCCACCATTCCCATTCCCTAGCAAAACGCCTATTCTCTCAGTGTCCTCCAATGAGAGATTAAGATCGGCGTGCTCAATAGCTTGTTGCGCGGCAGCAATTGGCAATTGAGTAAACCGAGCCATTCGTCTTGATTCTCGAGGGTTGATATATTTGTCAGGGTCAAATCCGTTACTTCACCAGCAACTGTGCAAGGGAAAGCACCTATACTCGCCTGT
>CAYPWN010000115.1:0-3477 GCA_964414525.1 uncultured Candidatus Poseidoniales archaeon
AAATTATTAAAATTATTCCAGAATATGATGGAATGGTTGTTAGATCAGCAACAAAGGTAACAAAAAATATCATCTCAGCAGCAAAAAATTTAAAAGTTATAGGAAGAGCAGGTGCAGGAGTTGATAATATAGACGTACCTTTTGCAAAAGAAAATAATATGATTGTCATGAATACCCCAGGTGGCAATGCTAATGCAACTGCAGAACACGCTTTTGCTTTAATTATGTCGGTGCTAAGAAAAATACCTTTTGCAAACGTAACAACTCATAAAGGTCAATGGGAGAAAAAAAATATTAAAGGCAATGAACTATCTAAAAAGACCCTAGGAATAGTAGGTTTTGGAAACGTCGGAGTTAGATTGAGCAATCTAGTTAAAGGTTTTGATATGGAAATATTGGTAAACTCGAAATCATTAGAATCTAGAAAAAAAGATTACCCAAATGTTAAAAATGTTAGCTTTGATGAGCTTATTTCCAAAAGTGATATTATTAGTTTTCATTGCAAAGCAGCTAAAGATGGGAAACCATTGATAGTCAAAGAGCATTATAAAAAAATGAAACCTACAGCATATATAATTAATGCAGCAAGAGGAAACATTGTTGATGAAAAAGATTTAAACGAAGCATTAAATGAAAATTTAATTACAGGTGCTGCAGTTGACGTGTTCTCAAAAGAGCCGGCAAAAGAAAATGTATTATTTAATAATTCTAAAGTCATTTTAACTCCACATATAGCGGCTTCTACTAAAGAGGCATCAATAGTTGTTGCGGAGATGATAGCCAATCAAATATCTGATTATTTGTTAAAAGGACAAAAAACTAATACTGTTTAATTCTTTTGTTTTTTATTTCTTTAAAAAAACATTTTAAAACACTACAATTTTAAAATATTCTATTAAATCAATGAATAAAAATTTTTTAAAAATATTAATTATATATATTCTATTAGGAGCAGCAATTTTTGAGATCTCAGATAAAAAATTATTTTATTTTTTATTTAATAACGGTTTTGAAGTTTTATTAAAATACATTTTTATTGGTAATAATGATAAATTGTTAGATCATATTAACACTGCTGATCAAAATTTTTATAATATTTACTGTGGCATTGGCCTATTTTTTTTAGGACTCTATTTAATTTACAATTTTAAAAAAATATTATTTCGAAATAATTTTTTTGCTAATTCATTTAATTTGAATTTTGATAAAATAAAAAAAAAAGATCTTTACATAAACATCATTATAGCAACATCTTTAAGTTTATTTCTAGAACTTAGTATTATAAGAATTCAATCATCATATTTACATTTTTTTAGTTTTTTAAAAAATATTAGTTTAATTTCTTGTTTTTTGGGACTTGGTATTGGATATGCTTTTAAAAATAGAAATTTAATTAGTTTGAATTGGGTTTTTCCTTTATTAACAATACAAATATTAATATTATTTTTGTTTAGCCAAACGCCAATTTCGACAATTTTAATAAATCCTATAGCTGAGCAATTTGCGATGGGTTTAGATACCGCAAGAAGCTTTAGTCATCTTCTGATAATTTATGTTTTTATAATTTTTATTTTTATTTTTAATGCACTGTGTTTTATTCCAATTGGACATTTAATTTCTAATTTAATGTCAAAAACATATACTTTGGTATCTTATAGTTTTAATCTTCTAGGTAGTTTGTTAGGTATAATTTTATTTATTATTTTTAGTTTTTTAGAAACTTCACCTTCCATTTGGATTATATTTAGCTTTATATTGTTTGTTATAATAATAAGAAATTATTTAAAACATTATGCTTTGTCTATATTGTGTGTTTTATTTTTAACGATAATTTTATCAATCAATATTAAAGGAGATAAGGAAACAATTTATTCTCCATATCAAAATATAAGCATTCAACATATAGCAAGTCCAATCAATCCAATAATAATACAAAATGGTCATCTTTTTTATCAAACGATTTTAAACCTTTCGGATGATCTTTTGTTCACTAGAGAAAATGAGGTTTTGGATGTGAGAATCATGGGTCCAAGAGTTAATAAAACTCATGAAAAAGAGTTTTATAATTTGCCATATTCAATTGTAAAAAAAAAACCAAATAGCATACTAATAGTGGGAAGCGGAGCAGGTAATGATGTTGCATCTGCAAATAGATATAGCATTAAAAAAATAACAGCAGTTGAAATAGATCCGGTGATTGCAGAATTGGGAAATAAATATCATCCCGAATTACCTTATAATAATAAAAATGTTACAACAGTAATTGATGATGCCAGAAATTATATAAGTAAAACAAATCAATCATTTGATTCTATTGTTTATGCTTTATTAGATTCCCAAACCAATTTATCTTCAAAAGGGGGAATTAGGTTGGATAGCTACGTTTATACTGTAGAAGCTTTCAAAGAAGCCAAACAAAAACTAAATAATAATGGATATATTTTTTTAAGTTTTTTTGCTCAAGAAGAAAGATTAGCTTATAAAATTTTTCGAATGCTAGAGACGGCATTTGAAAAAAAACCCTTAGTGCTCAAGAGTGATGCTAACGATAGATATATTTTCTTAGCAAGTGAAAGTTTTGAAAATTTCAATTTTAATCACCTACAATTTTTCAAAATTGAAGATAAATTTAATAAAAGTTTTTTAGACATAGATTTATCTACAGATGACTGGCCTTTTTTATATATGCCAAAAAAAGTTTATCCGATAACTTATTTATCAATTGTAATAATATTAATATTTTCATCCACATTTTTTATAAATAAAATTTTTATATTAAATAGAAATAATTTTTCTATAAGTTGTTTTTTTTTAGGAGCTGGATTTATGTTAATAGAAACCAAAAGCATCACCGAAATAGCTAAATATTACGGATCAACATGGCTGGTTACAGGATTTGTTATTATTTCTATTTTAATAATGGCTTTTGTTGCAAATTTAATGGTAATTAAAAGAATTAAAATATCTATCAATCAAATATATTTATTACTTATTATTTCAATTATCATAGGTTATTATTTATTCATTAAAGAATACTACTTTTTTGATAAAGATTATTTAGGTTATATAGTCCCAATTATTTTATCATTGCCAATATTGTTTTCCGGTTTAGCTTTTTCTAATGAATTGTTAAAAATTAACTCAGTACCTAAAGCATTGTCATCTAATATATTGGGCGCAATGTTTGGTGGTTTTTTAGAATACAATTCTATGTATTTTGGTCTTTCTTCTCTTTATTTGATAGCTTGTTTTTTATATATATTAGCTTTTTTTTCATCAGGTCTTAGAAAATAGAACAATTTAAATCCATTATAATAATTAAAAAATAAGGATTAATTAATTTGTGTAGACTTGCATCAGACTTGGACATAGGGAGATAAAATAAAAAAAATTTGATTATTGATCTTGTTCAATTATAAATATTAGCATAAATACTTATGAAATTGACAAATGCCCTCGTGGTGAAATTGGTAGACA
>CAYPWN010000116.1:0-3462 GCA_964414525.1 uncultured Candidatus Poseidoniales archaeon
GCGTTGTTGTCGGCGATTTATTTCTCGACGACTGAGGTGAGGGGATGCATCTAGTAAGAATAGAGATGGAGAACTTCAAGTCGTTCGGGGGGGAGTCCGTTATCCCGTTCGAGGAGGGCTTCACAGCCATCACCGGACCCAACGGGAGCGGAAAATCGAACTGCGGGGATGCAATAGGCTTCGTCCTGGGGCCCAAGTCCACTCGCTCCCTCAGGGCGTCAAATGTCTCCGAACTGATATTCAACGGCGGAAAGACGGGCAGCCCCGCCAAGCACATGTCGGCCACACTGGTATTCAGCAACACCCCCGAGGTGGGGGGTCGCAGGAGGCTAAGGACAGACTCCGACGAGGTCTCCTTCACTAGGTCTGTCCGCCTGAACAGGAAGGGAGACCCAGTCTCGTCCTTCAAGATCAACGGAAACCCCTCCTCTGCAACAGAGATGAGGAGGATTCTGTCTGAGGCAGGTCTGAGAGGGGACGGTTACAACATCGTACTCCAAGGCGACGTGACAAACCTGGCAACGATGACCCCTCACAAGAGGCGAGGAGTCCTAGAGCAGGTCGCAGGCGTAACCGCATACGACGACGAGATACGCAAGGCCAACACCCAGAGGAAGCACGTCGAGACCAGCATCGAGACCATCGACATCTTCGAGGCAGACCAGAAGAACCGGCTCAAGGAGCTCGAGAAGGAGAGGGAGCAGGCGCTCAAATTCCGACAGCTCAAGGAGGAGGCAGACCTAGCAAGGCTAACCCTTGAGCAATCTAGGCACAGGAACAGGAAGGGGGAGGTCTCCCTTCTGGTAGAAGAGAAGACCAGCTACGGGGAGCGGAAGAAGGAGCTCTCGGCAGAGATTGTGGATTCCGGCAGGAAGCTGGACGACTTCGACGGGGAGCTGGTTAACCTGGCCAAAGAGCTAGACGGGGTCTTGGGCGGAGACGCCAAGGGGATCATCGACAACATTAGGCAGCACGAGATAGAGATGGAGACCGCATCAGACAGGATTGGCGACCACAACAGAGCCATAGAAAGGGCGAACGACGAGTTGGAAATCCTCGACAGAGAGAGGGGTGGGGCGGAGAAAGCCCGCGACGACGCGAAGCAGAGCATCTCCGACCTCCGAGACGCAGTGGAGGATTCCAAGGCAGCCCTGAAGAAGGCATCACAGGACGAGAAGGAGGCTAGGAAGGCCATTCAGTCCGGCGACAAGCACGGCAGGGACCTCAACAGGGCCCTGGGGAAGGCTACAGAAGCAGAGCAGTCTGCTAGCACCTCCTACTCGCAGGCTCAGCTAGACTTCGACAGAGCAGACCAGAGATCCCAGATCGCCTCCGAGAAGCTGGCCGACATCGAGCAGGCGTTCGAAAGCGCCGAGCTTGAGAGGGATGACCACGCACTGATGGGCGAGGACCTCGAGGAGTCCACCCCCGACGTAAGCCGAGGCTCACTGGCCGAGGACCTGATGAGCCTGCAGAAGCAGGAGAAGTCACTAGTGGAGGACAGGGACAGGGCCGAGTCGAAGCTTAGGGGGGCGGAGATGAGCCTGGCAAAGGCCAGGGCCAGGCAGGAGACTAGATCGAGCACCCCCGGCTCCGCCTTCACGCTGGCCGCACTCTCCAAGCTAAGGGAAAGCGGAGAGATTCACGGCATCCTTGGCACGCTGGGCGAGCTAGCCACCCCGAAGGACCCATCCCACGAGGAAGCCCTCTCCTTCGCCTACGGGGGCGGCCTGAGGAGCATTGTGGTGTCCTCAGATCACGTCGCATCCAAGTGCATATCCTGGCTGAGGAAGAACGGGGGAGGTAGGGCCACCTTCCTCCCTCTGAACAAGCTCTCACTATCACGGCCACAGGGCAGGACGCTGCTAGTGGCCCGGAACCCCGGAGTCGTGGGCTTCGTCCACGACCTCTTGGACTACGACCCCAGCGTGGAGGCCGCAGTCAGGTACGCGGGCAGGAACACCCTGGTAGTCGACTCAATGGACGTTGCAAGGGACAATATGGGCGGAGTTCGGATGGTGACTCTGGACGGCTCTGTGATAGAGAGCTCAGGAGCGATGACGGGGGGCTCAGCTTCGAAGAAAGACCGACCGAGGTTCGATGGTTCTGGCGCCGGCAGCTCAGGTGTGGAGAGGCTGGAGATGGCCGTCCAGGAAGCCGACCTTCTCTTCTCGACTGTAGACGGGGCTCTGCGGGAGATCCGTAGGAGCCAGCAGGACCTCAGGGACACGATACACGGACTCGACAACGACGACCACTCGATCCGGATCAGGAACTGGAAGGCTGACATGGAGAGGGCAGAGAAGGCAGTCCAAGAGATCATGGCCAAGCTCAAGGAGGCGAACAAGGAGCTGGCGGAATGCGAATCAGAGAAGTTCCTGATGGCCGAGAAGTGCGAGAAGGCCAGGCAGGAACTCGAGTCCACATCAAAAGCCAGGGTGGAGGCGGCCGAGGATCTGCAGAGCCACACGCCCGACCACCTATCAGACATGCTCAGGGACGCAGAGAGGACCAGGACCGAGGCAGAGAGGACGAGGGTGATGTCCGAGGCATCGATAGAGAACTCTAACCAGAAGCTTGTCATCTTGGTGGACAGGGTCTCAGAGCTAGAGAGGCAGTCCAAGGCCCAGTCGGAAACCATTTCGAGGGCCAAGAAGGAGATTGGAATCCTCAAAGAATCAATCGAGAAATCCGACTCGGAGCTAGTCGATCTAAGGGCCCAAGCATCACAGTTCGACGAGGAGCAGAGGCTGCTGAACGACCGCAGGGACGAAATCGTGGAAGAGAGGGCCAGCCTGAGGGCCCACCTGGAGCGCATATCCCGGGAGAAGCAGAACATATCGGGCAGATTGGAGGAACTTAGTGTACAAATCAAGCAGAGGCGCGAGGCGCTGGACGAGATTGTCGCCGAACTCGAGGCGGAAGGAATCCCGATCCCGCCTGAAGACTCGCATCTGCCAACAGTCGCCGAGGCGGAGCGGAGCGTGCAGGGGCTCGAGCGCCGCCTCGGCGCCCTCGGGGACGTGAACATGTTGGCGATAGAGCAGTACGACACCGCCGCATCCAGAATATCCGACCTGATCAGCGACGGCAAGCTCCTCAGGGAGAGGAGAGACGAGCTGACGAAGATAGCCGACCAGCTGGAGGACGAGAGGAAGACGAGACTGCTCAACGTGTTCAAGCACGTGAACAACAACTTCAGCCGCGTGTACGAGATTCTGCAGCCCACAGGCAAGGGGTCGTTGAAGCTGGAGAACGCTGACAACCCGTTCGAGGGGGGCCTGGAGATGGCGTGCGTGCCACCGGGCAAGAGCCAGAACACACGCCGGACCGCATTATCCGGAGGGGAGAAGTCAATGGCCGCTCTGGCCCTGATATTCGCCATCCAGGATTACGAGCCTAGCCCATTCTACTACTTCGACGAGGTCGACCAGAACCTGGACCCGTTCAACTCGGAGAAGA
>CAYPWN010000117.1:0-3418 GCA_964414525.1 uncultured Candidatus Poseidoniales archaeon
ATGCATTGCCAAGTGTTTTCTTGATTGCAGACCAATCGTCACCATATGATGCTTCAGCTTCTGCAATAATTGGGATTAGCAAAAATGCCATAACCGGTGCTAACAATAATAATTTATTCAACGAAAATTAGCATTAGGCGTTTGTATATAATACTAAACCTGAATTTACTTTCTTATTCTAGAAAACTAGAATATAGAAAAAATACAATGTTTTGCTCATTTTTGTTCAATTATAACACATGTATTCGATATTGTTTCCATTTCTTTTTTCACAGCATCTAAAATATGGGATTTTGATGTAAGACCTGAGAAATCAATTAATTTCAATTCATTTAGAAGATAAACTTGTGGTGAAATATCTCCTTTTGAAGATAGATGCTTGTCTAACTTTGTAATAATTTCATCTGACTTGCCATCAATGATTGTTGCATTTTTCAAAGAAAGTTTTTGTCTTCCGTATTTATCAATTACAATTACAGATTGTAAATTTTTTTTTATCATAAGTTTTTTTGTTTGTATTTTTGCAACGAATGCAAAGTAATGTTCTGTTTGAAACACAATGTTAATTTTTTCTTTGGGTATAATAGAAATTTCAGATGCTCTCTCTAATGCTTCTTCTTCTGAGAAAACATTTTTTGCAGTTAGACTGTTATCTAACTCAACATTTCCAATTGCAGTAACACGTAAAATAGATTTTTCTGGTATAAACAAAGTATCTATAGAAACTGATTCTGGTGTAGAACCTTTTTCAACCATTAAATCATGTATTTTTTTTTGAAGTTTAGAAATTTGTTCAGGATTTGGTTTTGTAACAGATTCTTCTAGTTGTTCCTGCATCATTGATGATGCAACGCCAATAGATGAAATTACTTCAGCATAATCTGCTTTTGCATAATTCAAATTCAATTGTTTTGCAACAAATGGAACAAGAACAGATGCACCACCGCCGCCACCAATTAATTTTACTTTGGAATGATCAAGTTTGAATTCTTTTATAATTTTTGTTATCTCTTTTGTAATGTCAAATGATGCAGTTTGTAAGATTATCGTTGCTGCTTGTATACCTGTAATACTAAGTTTTTTTCCTAAGATGTTTAATGCAAGTTTAGCTGATTCTTGATTTGAATAAGAGTAATCACCTTCATTGATTAGTCCCAATGAATTTGCTGCGCAAGTATTTGTTATTGCGTATGTACCGTTTTTACATTTGATTGCAACATATTCACTTATGTCAGATTTTTTTGGTTTAACAAAAATTATTTCACCTGTTGATAATTCATCAGCATCAACATAGCATGAATACTTCATGCCAGCAATGTGTGCACTACGTGGACCAACTCCTACAATATGATCTGATTCTACTTTTATCATACTTCCACCGGCAACTCCCAAAACACGTACATCCATAGATCGAATACATGTAGGATGTGTCTTTATTGTAACATATCGGATTTCTGGTTTGCCATTTTTGATAATACAGATATTCGTGCTTGTCCCACCTACTTCGACAAAAATTCCGTTTGTGACTTTCAGGTACAATAGTGCCCCCGCTACACTTGCAGCTGGCCCTGACAAAACTGTGAGGATAGGCTTTGTTCTGAATGTATCCATGCTTGTGACACCACCGTCTCCTTTCATTATCATTAATGGAGCAGTAACCCCTGTTTCTTGAATTGCCTCTTCAACAAATTTTCCAACTTGAACAGTTTTTGGTAAAACACTTGCGTTAATTGCAGCAGTTAATGTTCTAATCTCTAATCCATAGATGCCTGAAATTTCGTGAGAGCCAGTAGATGGAAGTTCCAACTTTGTAGCATGTTCCATAACAAATTCTTCATTTGAAGGATCATCGACACCAAATGCTTCAGTTGCTACAATTACTTTTGCGCCATCATTTTTTAATTCTTGAACAGCCGTAGAAACTTCTGAATCAGTAATCAAATGTGATGTATCAAGGAATCTATGTGTTGCTTTAATGTCATTATCAAAATTTATTTTTGCGTCATTTAGATTTGTTCGTTTTATGATACTCTTTTTTTCTGGACCTACTCCCATTGCAAGTATTCCAACTTTTGATGTATCAGATTCTAATAATGCATTAATTGCTTGGGTTGTACTGTGTGCAATGATTTCAATTTCGTCAAGTTTAATGTCAGATTCTTTCAGTAAATTTGAAAGTACTGCAACTATTCCTACTGATACACCTCTTTCTGCAGTGTGTGTTGTTGGAACTGTTGATGCTGATAATATTTCGCCAGTTGTTATGTTTATTGCAACTGCTTTTGTAAAAGTTCCACCTACATCAATGCCAATTCTAATTCTTCTATCATTCATCAACTTGTGCCCTTGACTTTCTCATACTTTCAAGGGCTTTTTGTCTCTTTGGTCTTAGAACAAGCACGTAAAGTGATGCTACCAAATAAACTGATAATAGAACTATTTGGCCAACAGTTGTTTCAAGTGTTGGATAAATGCCTGTCATTGTTGCAACGTTGATGTCAAGTCGTGGTATAATACCAAACATACTTGTGTATGATATGTAGTCTAGAATCTGGAATTCTCTGATTGCATTTCCCAAGAATGCAATGGACAAATATGCACCAATACCCATGGTCAAACCAAATAGTGCACGTAATGGTAAACGTTTTCCAAGTTTTCTAAATCCAAAGTAGATTACAAATAATGAGGCCATGCCAACAATGAATCCTAATCCAACATACAATTCCATGTATTTAGCAAATGCAAACATCGCTTGGTAAAACAGGACGGTTTCAAATCCTTCCCTATAGACGGTGAAAAATGATAGCAGTATAAACACAGACGTACCTCCGGCAGCAGATGCTTGGAAGACTTTAGCTTTTACAAACTCCATCCATCGTTTATGCTCGATCTTATTCAATATCCAGAAACTCACATAGAACAAAACCGCTGTGGCAGACAACGCCGCTATAGCCTCAATCAGTTCTCTGTTGGCACCTGAAATTTCTATAATGTAAGATGCAATGACCCATGTTACAACTGTAGCACCGATTGCAAGCACTATTCCATAATGTACGTATTTTTTGAATCTATGATTTCGTGATGCTTCAAGATATGTGATTATGGCACCTAAAATCAAAACAGATTCTAGTCCTTCTCTGAAAATTATAGCAAAAGATGAAATAAATGCAATCATTGGGGCAATAGTACCGGTTCCCGAAACAAGTCGTTCTGATTCATCAAGACTTCGCTCAATTGCAATTACTACATCGGATATGTCTCCCATTGGAGCACCTTCGTTGATTAGATTTCTTAATGTTGCAAATTGGAATTCAACTTCTAATGTGAAATCAGGTGCAATAGCACGTAATGGAATTTCAACATATTCATAACTGTCTAGATACGCACTTCGAGCACTTGTATAGGCAGCTTGTGTATC
>CAYPWN010000118.1:0-3386 GCA_964414525.1 uncultured Candidatus Poseidoniales archaeon
TGGTGCGATTCGCTCCAACCAAGCCGATGGCAATCGAGCAGATGGATGCTTTCCCCGAGCTGTCCCGCTTCGCAATCCGCGACATGGGCAAGACCGTGGCCGCAGGCGTCTGCATGAAGATCGAGAAGAAGTGATTCGGCACTGGTGAAGCGGATGCCGGTTGTCACGACGATCAAGTTGACCGGCGACAACCACCAAGACGTGGATTTGGTATGCCAGCAGATCAAAGCTATCTCAGACGAAACCGGGGTAAACCTCAGGGGCCCAATCCCACTACCGACTAGGAGACTGGTAGTTCCCTGTAGGAAGAGCCCCGATGGAGAGGGATCTGAGACATGGGATCACTGGGAGATGAGGATTCACAAGAGGCTTCTCGAGCTGGTCACGAACACCGCAAAGGACGAGAAGTCCCTTCGCAAGGTCCTGAGGATACCAATTCCGGACTCGGTCACTATCGAACTATCTCTTCGAAATCTGAGCTGAAATCCCTCTAGTTCAGTGCCTCTTGAATTGCAAGTGACCCCATTGGGTCCCATGCAGGCAGCTTTTCGGGATCTCCTTCCAAACCGGCTTTCATCTCATCACTTAGGTAATCGCGAGGGGCTGCGATTTCGAACATGTGCTCGTCGTACCAACTGTCATTCATCGTGAAGAAGCCCTTCTCCCCGCTATTCTCCGATCCCCAGGAGTTCTCGACCCTCCATCTTCTGGGGCTTCCTTCCACCACGTCTACTCCCGTGAATAGCATCGCATGCGTCATCATGGTCTGCCCGAACCTCAGCCTGTCAGCCTTCTCCATTCCGAACTCCACTCCGTATAGTCCCTGCAACTCGAACAGGTTGGCGTCCCACAACCCCCTCTTTCGTTCCATCTGCTTTCCAACATCGCAACCCATCCACACTGGGATCCCATCCTCCAGTAGCCTCTGAGTTATCGACTTCATCTCACCAGATGGGACGTTCAGGTAGACGACGGGTGGCCCACCAGATACGTTCTGCAGGTAGTCAACTGTGTACGTCCTGTAGTACTCGTTCCTCGGGTCGTTGACTATGCAGACGTAGTCCTCCCAGTCTATTTCTACGTACTCGTCAGCGAACTCCAGTGGAGTCATTTCTCCCTTCCTGTGGAACTCCTTATCCTTGTCTCGCCACTGCCAGTCGAACTTCTCCGGCGGAGTCCCTAGGTGTATGCATAGTATCTTCCAGATGTCTGACATCCTTGACTCCTTGTGTGCCCTTGCGTCCTCTTCCGAGCCGCCTTCGTCAAGGATCACCCTCAGCTCGCTGGCAGACGATCTCAGTACGTCTTTCAGAACGGCGTTCATCCACCTCGTGCTGCTGCTACTGTGTGACTCGGGATATGCGGACATGGGAACAAGGCCATGCTTCCTGATTAGGTTCATCGCCATGTTCCACTGTCCCCCGTCACCTATCGGGTCTCCGAGTAGAAAGTGGATGGTCCGATCGTCAACTTGGCGGTCCGAGGTTTCGATTATAGCCTCGAGGAAGTGGTTCGACCTCTCGAACTTGTCCCAGAAGTGCAAGTGCGACTGGCTGAATTCGAAGTCCTTGAGGTTCATTTTATTCATTGCCCCCACTCTGAAGAGGTTCAGTGTGGCGAAAAGCCAGCATCTCCCGCTCCTTCTCTGGTTTGTAACAGACCAGTCGTCAAGTTTGACGCTGAACGAGAAGTCCATGTTCTGTATTAGGTTCCTGCTCAGTGCCAGTGACGGGAGCTCCGTGTTGCTGACCGCGTTCTGGGCTACCTTTGCAGCAGGATCATCTTCGAACGCCTTTCTGTAACTTTCAATCTGTGAACTAGAAACCTCTTTCCCCATTATTCCAACCTCTTAACGACGTAGTGGCTCGAGCGTTAGAACTTGCCCCTAGACAGGGGCTGCCTCTGCGAATCCAGCAGAAATCAGGATTTCTGCGATCATTGGCTGGCAGAACTCAACGTCACCCACCTCGAGCATGATCTCGGAGCCGTCTTCCATCAGTATTGGGTCCTCGATTTCCTTGAGCACCTTGATTCTGACTAGGCCACCGGAATCTTCCTCCGGCTCCTCCTCGAGGCTTCGGGACTCTGCAGTGGATCCGGCATGCTCGGGAAACACGTCCATGTCCCTAATTCGATCCTCTTCGTCGAAGTCAGGCTCCTCCCAGTGGGTCTCTTCACTGGCGGGTGCAACTTGTGGCTTCACGTCCACTGTTTCTTGTGTGAACTCAACGAGCGTCTCTCCGACTCCACCGCCTGTCTGCTCAGTATCGGGCTCGGAAGATCCAAGCATGGTCGACCAGGATGTTGATATCTTGTACTTCTCCGAAAGGTCCCTGATTCCGTTGTAGAAGACTCTCTCTGATGGGTCGTGTCTGCTCCACTCCAGCCTCTGGAAGCCGTTCGAAGCGCCCTGTCCCCCTCCTGTAATCAGCAGGTTCGTCATTACGGCATGACGCGTGAAAGCTGCTAGACGCATCCTAGTAAGATCCGTAACGCAGGTCCTCGCAACTCCGAGCCTCCTAGACAGGAGCTGCGCCTTTGCCGTCATCCCTTCCTCTCTTACGGTCTCGGACAACTCCGTCTCCATGCTCTGCAGAAGCTGCCCAACAGCTTCCCAGAACCCCATTCCCTCTGGCATCGCGATCTCCACCGGCGAATTCTGGCTCTTCTGCTTCCGGGTGACCTCTATCAGGGACTTGTGGACCGCTTCTAGGTCGCTTTTGGAAAGCCTTCGAGCACTCGAACCGACTGTCATGAACACGACCTGTCGAGCATCGAGCAGAGGAGATACATCAACAATTCCTTGCAATAATGAGACATTCTTGCATGCGCGAGAATCAAATCCGCGACACCTCTCGCAAAGGTGCAGGTGTACCCGAGTGGTCAAAGGGGGAGGGCTCAAGATCCTCTGCATAGCGCTTCGCAGGTTCGAATCCTGCCGCCTGCACCAACAGACAACTCTCAGCTAAGAAGGGCCTTGAGGAGCTCCAATGCACCCTCCTTGCCCCTACCCTCGGTCAGGCAATCGGCCGCTTCGACGACTCCGGGGTATTCGTCGTTCACCGCTACCGAGAAACCCACGAGATCGAACATTGAGATGTCGTTCTGGGCATCTCCACAGGCTATCACCCTGGAAGGGTCTACTCCCCTCCTCTCTAGAGCCATCCGAAGTCCGTTGGCCTTATTGATCCCTGGTTTGACGATGTGGACTGCGAATCCGGTTGGCACCACTTCAAGGTCTGACCACTCGCTGTCTGCGATTAGCTCATTCATCAACTCGTGATGCCCTGTCTCCTTCAAGCACCACTCTGTCTCCCTCCATCTGTTCGACTCTATTCCACGGGGGTCCAAGCTCTCTATCTTGGTGGCAAGCAACTCAGCAGCTT
>CAYPWN010000119.1:0-3376 GCA_964414525.1 uncultured Candidatus Poseidoniales archaeon
TCCGAATTGGATCAACACTTTTAATAATAAAGGGTTCAATAACTGTTTGAAATTTTTTCAATCGACCAATCTTTTTTGATTATGATTCTTAAAAATATTAAAGGGGGGGCATATTTATTTATTTCCTAAGAAAGGAAAAGTAGTTTTCAAAGGATAAATAATCCCCCCATATATCATTTATATAATTGAAATTTACAAAAATAATTTCCTGTCTTCCTAATCTCACATTTTTACTATTCATTAATAATTTTGAACTAGTTATTATTTATAAAGCTGCCACTATTGACATAATACTAGTTTTTAATTTGAACTACTAATCTAATAATGTAATTTATTAAACTGGGTAAGATTTAGGCCAACAATTAAAAGGCCAATAGTTTAATTAAATAAGAATAGGGGAAATCTAATGCACGTTAGATTAATTTTTAATGCATTACTAATGGCAATTTTAATCATCAGTTGTCAAAATCAAAAGAATGTGCCATTTAAAATTGATTATGAAAAATATGAATTGGATAACGGGCTAACTGTTATTCTACATGAAGATAAATCTGATCCAATTGTAGGGGTTGCAATTCAATATCATGTAGGTTCAAATCGTGAAACGCCTGGGCGTACTGGATTTGCACACCTTTTTGAACACATGCTTTTTCAAGAATCACAGCATGTAGGCCAGGATCAATTTTTTAAAAAAATCCAAAATGTGGGTGGCACGTTAAATGGAGGCACAAATAAAGATGGAACTGTTTATTATGAAGTAGTTCCTAAGAACGCATTAGAAACAGTTCTTTGGCTAGAATCAGACCGAATGGGATGGCTTCTTTCCACTGTTACGCAAGAAGCCTTTATGAATCAACAAGAAGTGGTACAAAATGAAAAAAGACAGAGAGTTGATAATAGACCATATGGTCACGCTAATTATGTAATGATTAAAAATATGTATCCTAAAGGTCATCCTTATAGCTGGACAACGATTGGTGAACTAAAAGATCTTCAAAATGCAACACTTAAGGATGTAAGAGATTTTTATGAAAAATGGTATGGGCCAAATAATGCAACTATGGTTATAGCTGGGGATTTTAATAAAGATGAAGTTAAGCAATTAGTTCAAAAATATTTTGGTGAGATTAAACGAGGGCCGGAAAATAAAGACCCAGAAACACAATTAGTTTCACTTGAATCAACAAAAAGAGTTTATCATGAGGATAACTTTGCTACATCTCCAAGATTATCTATGGCATTCCCTACTGTAAATCAACGTCATAATGATGCACCTGCATTGGAACTGTTAGGACAATTACTTGGGGATGGCAAAAAAGCTCCATTGTATAAAATCATTGTTGAAGATAAAAAGCTAGCTCCAAGTCTCTATGCATATAGTGGTACACAGGAAATTGCAGGAACTTTTGATATCGTTGCTACTGGGTTCCCAACTACAGACTTAACTGATATTGAAAAAGCTGTTCACGAAGCTTTTGATCTTTTTGAAACTGAGTGGTTTTCTTTAGAAGATGTTGAAAGATTAAAAGCAAAATATGAAACAGGATTTTATAATAGTATTTCTTCAGTTCTTTATAAAGCATTCCAACTAGCAAGTTATAATGAATATTATGGATCACCTGATGCAATTAGCATAGAACTACAAAAAGTTCTAGATGTTACTGTTGATGATATAAAACGAGTATATAATAAATACATCAAAGGTCGTAATTATGTTCTTACCAGTTTTGTACCTAAAGGTAAAATTAATCTTGTTGCCCGAGGATCACTTCTTTTTCCTATTAATGAAGAAAAAATTGTGGCTAATGAAGAAAAAGTAATAAACGATGATGATATGAATATAGATCAGATTCCATCCTCATTTGATCGTTCAATAGAACCAATAGATGGACCACAGCCTGGAATTAATCTTCCAAAAATATGGAAACATGAATATGAGAATGGAATTTCTCTGTATGGAACTAATCATGATGAATTACCTTTAGTAAGCTTTGGAATAGAAATAGAAGGTGGTATGCTACTGGATAATCCAGATAAGATTGGGGTAGCAAACTTAATATCAGATATGATGATGGAAGGCACTGCCAATAAAACTCCTATAGAGCTTGAAGAGGCTATAGATGATTTAGGTTCATCAATTTCAACCTATACTAGTGCGCAAGCGATTCATATAGAAGTTAATACTCTTAAAAGAAATTTTGTTCCAACCCTAAAAATAGTCAAAGAAATATTATTTGAACCACGATGGGATTCAAAGGAATTTGATCGGATAAAACGTCAAACAGCTGAAAATATCAAAAGACGTTCAGCCGTCCCATCATCAATTGCATCTAGGGTATATAATAAATTGAATTATGGAGATCATATACTTTCTAACTCAACTTTAGGGACAGTTGAATCTGTAGAAAATATTGAATTGAATGATTTAAAGGAATATATAAAAACAAATTTTTCTGCACATTTAACAACTATCTGTATTGCAGGTAATATTAGTAAAAGTGAAGCAATAAATGCATTTGAAGATTTAGCAAATCAATGGGAAGTAAAAGATATAGAAATACCTAATTTTGAAATTCCTGAACCTAATAAGAAGGCTAAAGTATATTTTGTTGATATTCCAAATGCAAAACAATCTGAAATACGAATTGGTTACCTGAGCTTAGCTAGGACAGATCCTGATTATTTTTCTAGCACAATAATGAATATGAAACTTGGGGGTAATTTTAGTGGTGATGTAAATTTGACTCTACGGGAAGAAAAAGGATATACATATGGAGCTCGGACACGCTTTAGCGGAACAAAATATCCTGGTACATTCACTGCCTCATCGGCTGTCAGATCTAATACTACAGAAGAATCAGTAAATATTTTCAAAAATCTTATGAATGCATATCTCAAACCAATTAATGAAGAAGATTTATCATTTACAAAAAATGTAACATTAAAGTCTAATGCCCGTCGATTTGAAACGTTAGGTGCTTTGCGAGGAATGATATCAGATATTGCTAGATATGATCTACCCTTCAATTATATTAAAAAACAAGAAGATATTATTCGAAATATGACTATAAATGATCACAATGCTTTAGCGAAAAAATATATCCGACCTAATGAAATGATATATCTTGTTGTAGGTGATGCAAAAACACAATTTAATGGGATGAAGTCACTTGGGTTTGGTGAACCAATTCTATTAGATAAAACAGGAAATGCTCTATAAAAATTTATTTGATTGGGGAACCTTACTCTACTGTCATAGAAGATCTTGATTGCAAATAATCTAGAATCATATTTGACATAACACGAATGCCCACTTCTAAGGAAGAATCATCTGCACGAAATTTTGGTGTGTGAATCCATCCAGATGTTGTTCCAG
>CAYPWN010000120.1:0-3369 GCA_964414525.1 uncultured Candidatus Poseidoniales archaeon
CTGTGCCCCCTCCTGACCAGCTCCCTGCCAATCTGCTCGACGTGCTGGTCGCCGCCCCCGACGTGTGGCCAGTACCACACGTGCACGAGCAGGACGTGGAGGGGCCGGGACGTGTCCATCGGTCCGCCGACTGCGCCCCTCGTTTGAAAACACCCGTAGTCCTGTACTTTGCCTACATCCTGATTTTAGCCCTAATGCCGGCCCTCGGGGCGTGTTCAAACGTGTGGTCCTGGCTAGGGGCTCAACCGAGCCTGCCGGATACGGCGCCAATCACGGAGTGGTAAGCGATCTCCTGGACAGAGCGAAGGTCCCCGGTTGGACCAAAGCGGCTACGGTGGAGGACAAGACGGGCTCTCGCTCGCATGCGAAGAAGGTTGCAGAGGCGGCCCAGGATACGGATGCCGACGTTTTGCACGTGACGTGCCAAGAGGACGCCCACCTGGTCCCTAGGGACTCGGCGATCCCCGTGGTGGTCTCGGTACACGACCTGTTCGACTTCCGCCCAAGGGCGATCGACGCCGGCGACATCTCTGTTCCGCTTGGCAACAGGTACCCGTCGTCTGCAAGGGCGAAACACCTGTCCTCCTGCAGGGAGGGGATGGGTCGAGCCGACCTTCTGCTTTGCGCCTCGGAGATGACGATGGACGAGGCTACTGGGATGTTCCCCGGGACCAAGTGCGTCCTAGTGAGAGACTCCGTGGACTGCTCCTTCTGGGACCCCCACAGGAACCCCAGGGCACGCTCTGTTCTGGGGGACTACGAAGACGAGGAGAAGTGTCTGCTGGTCTCCGTGGGCGAGAAGGATCCACGGTGGCGGAGCCAGTTCGTGAGCGAGGTGATCTCGATGGTTCCCGAAGAAGTGAGGGCGGAGTTGCGCCTAATGAGGATCGGAGTTGGTACGATAGACTGGGACAGGGTGGCCGCTGCCTTCCAGCACGCAGAGGCCATGATCTACCCGGGTGTCTCGGTGGGCTTCCGCAGCCCGCCAATGGAGGCAATGGCGGCAGGCTGCCCGGTGCTGGCCTCGGAGCTCCCGCTGCACGAGGAAGTGCTGCCGCCGAGGTGCCTTCTGCCGGCCACGGACCCGGACCAGTGGGCTTCGGCGATCGTGGAAGTCCATGGCGATTGGAGCCGCTCGGGAGGCGTCCCCAGGCTGGTGGACGAGGGCATGCTCTCCTTCGCCAAGGACCGGTTCGGCAGGGAGTCCCACGGGGTTGCCATCTCCAATGCGTATGATGCGGCCTTTGGGCAAGGAAGATAATACTGGCCGGAGAGTGGGCAACGTGCAGCAAAACCTCCCTCCAAGCTGGGTAATCCCACCAAGCGAGCCCACGACCAAGGTACGGAGGCACGACATCGACTGGCTGAGGGTTATCCTCTTCGCGCTGCTGATTTGGTTCCACTACGCGGTTTTCTCGCTCTACCAGCTAGAGGGGATGGAGACCAGCTTCGAGGGCTTCAACATAGTACTGTTCTTCGTGATCGGTGTGATGCACCAGTGGAGGCTGGCTGCGCTATTCGTGATCTCGGGCATGGGGACAGCCTTCGCCTTCAGGAGGAGAAACTGGCGGACATACGTCAAGGAGAGGGTTAGCCGCCTGGGCATCCCGCTCCTGTTCGCTACCTACGTACTCTGGTTCGGGATTTTCAGCCCGATAGCCACGACTCGTCGGCTGTTCACGATATTTCCGGGCAGCGAGGACATGCCATACGGGCACCTGTGGTTCGTGTACAATCTCCTGATCTACTCAGTGCTCCTAACCCCTCTCTTCGCACACGTTCGCAATAACCCGGACAGCAAGGTCGTCAGGGCGGTCAGGGGGGTCCTGAAGATGCCGGGCGGTACTGGTGTGATGCTCGTCCCCCCCCTCATCCTGTCTCTGAACGGGATTCTGTTCAAGCCATGGGGGTTCGGGGAGGTCGGGATGTGGTGGGAGTTCCCCCGCTACATGCTTTACTTCCTGTTCGGGTACCTGATGATCACCGCCAAGGACGAGTACTTCGCAGTGATTGACAGGGTCAGGGTGCCGGTGACGGTCATCACCCCCATCCTCTCAATCACCTGGTTCGTACTCTCCGAGGCGGGGGACGTCCCTCATCTGATGGAGGGTGGCTGGGCGGACGAGGGTTACCCTGCCTTCTCAGCCCTGACGGCCGGTGCCTCCGTCCTGCAGGCATTCCACGCATGGTTCTGGTGCCTACTCATATTCAGCTGGGCTTCCAAGACCCTGAACAGGCCGAGCAAATGGCTCGCCTACCTCAACGAGTCCGTCTACCCGACGTACATAGTGCACATGCACATCACATTCCTGCCAATAGCCCTATTCGGGGTAATCGGGATTGGGTACTACCCAGGCATGATTGTGGGCACCGCCTTCGTGATGGCGGGGGTTATGGTGTGCTTCGAGGTGGTCAGGCGAGCCGGCCTAGCCAGGCCACTGTTCGGTATCAAGGGAGGACTGGCGGAGGCGGAGAAGACCTGGCCCTACAACCAGATCAGGGAGAGGAACGTCAGGATTCTGGTCTCGATAGCGTTCCACGGACTGGCCTTCCTGGTTGTGATCGCCCTTTACGTCCTCCTCATCGGGGCAGGATGGTTGGGTGAGCTGTGATATCCTATAGGGGATAAGTGAATAAACGGAAGTGAAGGGGGCCGAGGCATGCTCAAGGTTTCCGATCTCAAGAAGGGATTCGGTTCGGGCAGGAGGAGGCTAGAGGTCCTGAAGGGGATCAACCTGGAAGTCGGGAAAGGCGAGCTCGTCAGCCTCATGGGGCCCAGCGGATGCGGCAAGAGCACTCTCCTGAACATCATCGGTGGGCTCCTGGAGGCAGACTCCGGCAGCATCGATCTGGACTCTTTCAACTACGGGACGAAGTCCCCTAGCAGGGTGGTCGACGTCAGGAGGAGTGGCGTCGGTTGGATCTTCCAGGACTTCCACCTAATCGACAGGCTGGACGCCCTTGACAACGTTGCCTTCAGCCTGGAGCTCTCTGGGACCCCCTCGACAGAGGCAGAGGAGAGGGCTAGGTTCGCCTTGGACAGAGTCGGCCTGGGCGACAGGATGGACTTCGTACCAGACCAGCTTTCGGGGGGGCAGCAGCAGAGGGTGGCGGTAGCTAGGGCCATTTCCGGCTCACGGCCACTGATTCTTGCCGACGAGCCCACCGGTAACCTCGACGTGAAGAGCGGGCAGGAGGTAATCCAA
Source organism: uncultured Candidatus Poseidoniales archaeon (assembly GCA_964414525.1). GTDB lineage: Archaea > Thermoplasmatota > Poseidoniia > Poseidoniales > Thalassarchaeaceae > UBA36. The sequence goes on from CAYPWN010000120.1 coordinate 3,207, forward strand.
CTGTTCCAGGACCTCTGCGCGAACGACGGCCTGTCGGTCCTGATGGTGACTCACGACCCCTTGCTTGCCTCTATGGCAGACAGGATGCTGCTGCTGAAGGACGGGGTCACCGCTGCCTCGGACATCCGCTCCGCATGGGGGATAGAGGGGGAATGAGATGAAC
>CAYPWN010000121.1:0-2144 GCA_964414525.1 uncultured Candidatus Poseidoniales archaeon
AAAATTAAGACCAGATTATTTTTTTGTTACCCCTTGGGGTTTTATTGATGAATTTATAAAAAGAGAGTCAACATGGATAAAAAAAGGTGGTAAATTTATTGTTCCTTTTCCAAAGTTTAGATTGGTGAAATAAAATGAAAAAAAAAGCTTTAATTTTAGGAGTTACAGGTCAAGACGGTTCTTTCTTGGCAAAACTTTTGCTGAAAAAAAATTATATTGTTCATGGTTTAGTCAGAAAATCAGCCACGGGTAATTTAAAAAATATTTCAGAAATAATAGAAAAAAAGAATAAAAATTTTTTCATCCAACATGGAGATTTGCTTGATTTTGTATCTCTAACAAATATTATTTCAAAAATTAAACCTAATGAAATTTATAATTTTGCTGACCAGGATCATGTTCGATGGAGCTTTGAGTTACCCTCTTATTCATTTGGAGTTACCGCAACTTCAGTAATAAATTTACTTGAAATAATAAAAAGACATTCTCCAAACTCAAAGTATTTCCAACCACTTACATCGAATATGTTTGGAAAAAGCAAAAATCGTAAGCAAAATGAAAATGAACCTTTAACTCCTTTAAGTATATACGCTTTGGGAAAAGTTACTGCTTTTCACGCATGCAAACTCTACAAAGAACTATATGGTTTGAAAATATACGGAGCAATATTCTATAACCATGAATCAGAAATTAGAAATAAAGAATATGTAACAAGAAAAATTACAAAATCAGTTGCAAGAATATATTACGGAAAACAAAAAAAACTTAAATTGGGTGACATAAGCACTAAAATAGATTGGGGTTATGCAAAAGACTACGTTGAAATATCACACAAAATTATGCAGCAAAAAAAACCAGATTTTTTTATAATTGCCACTGGAAAAAAACATTCTGTCAAAGAATTTGTACAAAAAAGTTTCGCATATGTTGGTCTCGATTATAAAAAATATCTAGTAATTGATAAAAAACTCTTTAGACCAAGCAAAACCGTATCCTTGTCAGGTGATACAAAAAAAGCTCAAAAAATCCTTAAATATAAAGTAAATACAAAATTAGATAAGCTGATATCCATAATGATGGAAAATGATCTCAAAATCGAAAATAATAGTATTTAATGTCTTCAAAAAAAACTTCTATAATTCTTTGTACCTATAATGAAGCTAATTACATCAAAAAATCTATACAACAACTTGAAAAAAACATTGATAATCTTGAATTAATAGTTGTTGATGACAATTCCTCTGACAATACGAGAGAAATTATTAATAACTTAAATGATGATAAAAGAATTAAATTAATTCATAGGCAAAAATCAAAAGGCTTGGCATCAGCATTCTTGTCAGGTTTAATTGAAAGTAATGGAGATTATGTTGGTTGGATAGATACCAATATGAGCGAATTAGTTGAAAAATTTAAAGAAATGATAGAAATATTAAAATCTGATTACGATATTGTAATTCTTTCAAGATATGTGGAAGGTGGAGGTGATGAAAGACAATCGCTAAGATCTTTATCTAGTAAAATTTTTAATTCTTTTTGTCGACTTATGCTTGGATCAAAAATAAAAGATTATACGAGTGGAATTTTTGTTATGAAAAGAAAAGTTTTAAATGAAGTAACATTTTTAGCTTATGGCCATGGAGAGTTTTTTATAGAATTTATAGAAAACGCAAATAGAAAAGGATTTAAAATTAAAGAGATACCGTATATTCAAATGAAGGATGATGATTTAAATGTGAGCAAAACTGCAGGAAATCTTTTCCGTTTTTTTTATTTAGGTTTTGTTTATTTTAAGAGGGTTATAAGAACAATTTTTAGAAAGAACTAGGTTTAATGTTAGAAAAAATAAGATATAAAAAACAAATTTTAGCTTTAATTATTCATACAAACAAAAACAAAAAAAAGGGTGTAAATTTTGTTACCCCAAAAAAATTTGTTCTTCAGTCTGGAATTATGAATCATCCAAAAAATCACATTATAGATCCTCATATCCATAAAGAGTATCAAAGAAAAATCAAATCTACGCCAGAAGCTTTGTTTATAACAAAAGGAAAATTAAGAGTAGATTTTTATACCAAAAAAAAAATATATATATTTAGTAAAATTTTGAAAAAAAATGATCTTATTATATTAAATCAAGGTGC
>CAYPWN010000121.1:2244-3350 GCA_964414525.1 uncultured Candidatus Poseidoniales archaeon
ATTAAAAAAAAATGATGAAGTTATTATTCCAACCTTTTCTATAATTTCTACTGCACTATGCGTAATAAAATTGGGTTTAAAACCTATTCTAGTAGACTGTGATTTAAAAGACTGGAATATGATTCCCGAAGAGGTCATAAATAAAATAAGCAAAAAAACAAAGGCTATAATTATTACTCACATATATGGATTTCCCGTTAATTTAAAAGAAATTCTATATATCGCAAAAAAGAAAAAAATCAAAATTATTGAAGACAGTGCGGAAATGATTGGTCAAAAAATTTATGGAAAAAAATGTGGAAGTTTTGGCGATGTAAGTACTTTTAGTTTTTATGCAAATAAACATATTACTACTGGAGAAGGGGGTATGCTACTTACCAATGATTTAAACATTTATAAAAAATGTAAATCTTTAAGAAACCTGTGCTTTGGAACTGATAATCTTAAAAGATTTAATCATGAAGATATAGGATGGAACTATAGGCTATCAAATCTACAAGCTGCTTTGGGTTGTGGACAACTTAAAAATATAAGTTGGATTGTAAAAAGAAAAAGAGAAATTGGTAATAGATATTACTCACAATTGAAAAATAATAAAAATATTTTTATTCAACCAATTAAAAATAAATATTCTAATAATATTTTTTGGGTCTATGGAGTAGTAATTAAAAAAAATTCAATAATTAAAAGAGATAAAGTAATTAAATTTCTAGAAAAAAATAAAATTCAAACAAGAACTTTTTTTTGGCCAATGCATAAGCAGAAAATTTTTAGAAAAATGAATTTATTTAAAAATAAAAAATTTCCGAATTCTGAATACTTATCAAGAAACGGTTTTTATTTACCTTCCGGATTAAATATAAAAAATAGTGAAATCGATTTTGTAGCTAAAAAATTAAACCAAATTTTAAAATCAAAAAATTAACTTACTATGATAAAAAAATTATACGATAAATGCGTCGAATGGGCTGGATATAAGTATGCCAAACCAATTTTGGCTATTGAAGCATTTATTGAAAGTTCTTTTTTTCCTATACCACCAGATGTAATGATTATTCCAATGGTAATATCAAAAAAAAATGAATTTATTAAAATAGCTTTAATAG
>CAYPWN010000122.1:0-3329 GCA_964414525.1 uncultured Candidatus Poseidoniales archaeon
ATCGCCCACAGGCTCTCAACCGTAAGGAACGCCGACTTCATCGCGGTGATGGAGGGTGGAAGTATCACTGAGACGGGAAGCCACGACGAGCTCGTCGAACATCAGGGGCTGTACTCCCGACTCTGGGCAGTCCAGACGGGGGAGGCACAGGTATGACAGAGGGAAGCGCGCCCCGGCTAACCGAGCTGGCCCAGACCTTGGGGATGGAGATCACCGAGTTCAGCCAGGGATCCTGCGTAGTTGAATGCACAGTTGCGAGCAAGCACCTCAACATGGGAGGGGTTGCTCATGGGGGCCTTCACGCAACGCTTCTTGACACCGCTATGGGGGGGACTCTGGTCTCCACCCTGTCCAATGAGGAGTGGTGCGCTACGGCACAGCTCGACATATCGTACCTCAACGCAGTGAAGGAGGGGACTCGACTGTTAGCTACCGCAGAGGTCATCCGTAGGGGCCGAAGCATTGCTCACGTAGAGGGCACTCTTGTGACGGACGACGGTACCGCGGTTGCCTCCGCCAAGGGCACATGGGCTATCTGGGAGAATCGCCCCAAGAGCAGAGGCGGGAAATCTTAGCACTTGCAGGGGGCAAATTCAAGAGGGAGGCAACCCTCATCGGCCCATGGCGAGAAAGGACTCCCTAACATGGTTCATGATGGGAATAGCGCAGGTTCTGATAGGCGATGCGATAATCGAAGCAGGTACGTCCGAATTAATGGGCCAACTGATCCAAATGTCCGGTGGCGGGACAATAGCTCTCGGGATTTACTTCCTGCTATTCCTGGCCCGAAACGAGACCGAGTTCACCGAGATTTACAGCAAGGCAGAGAAGACCGTGCTACAAGTTGATCCGGCTACGGGTAAGAAACAGATCGTAGATGACTCCCCCAAGGCCGTAAAGGCTGTCTGGTACACCATACCTGTTACGATGACATTCTTAGGTATGATGGCCTGGCTTATCGCTTGAGGAAGGTCCATGCCCCCGGGTAATGACGAAGATATCGTAGACAAGGTGATTGGCAACCCGGCCTTCGACCAGTTGTACGGGTACCATATTTTCTTCAGAAGGGCAGCTATCCCAATCCTTCTTTTCATCATAGGGCTATTCACATACACAGTTCTGGATCAGTTCTTGTCCCATCAAGCAAGCCTTACTGCTTCATTCGTAGTCGCCGGACTCTTACTGGGCCCAGTATTGAATCTAGAGCGATACTTCGGAGTAGTAATGTCCAGGAAAAAATAGTCCAGACCACAAACCCGCCGCCGAACAAGTCAAATCTTAGCCTCCCTACGCCGGGGCATGTCCGTTTTGGGGGATTTACTCGGCTTCAGTCTATTCGACTTGGTGGGACTAGGCGACGCATCAGGATTAGAGCTACTTTTCGCAGCCAGCGCTCTAATCGGCGGCATCCTGTTCGTACTGTACTTCTTCCTGCTGATGATAGGGGGGATAGCTACTGACGTTTTCGACGGCATCTTCGGGATTGACGTCGACATGGGCGCGGATGCCTCATTCAAGGCTCTCACATTCCAAGGCATCATGGCATTCCTGATGTTTTTCGGTCTGATGGGGCTTTGGGTCCAGAAGTCAGATGGTGGAGATATGCTAGCAGTTCTTGCTGGCTCAGTAGCTGGCGGGGCTTCCATGTATGGGACGGGAAAGCTGTTTGAGCTGTTCGTAACTCTGCAACAGGACGGTACGACCGAACTTTCCGAGGCAATAGGTTCGAAGGGCCGGACATACCTTAGGATCCCAGGCGACGGTGTTGGGCAGGTTACTGTAGAGGTTAACGGTGCCCAGAGAACCTACAACGCAAAGTCAGAGGATGACGCGAATATAGGCACCGGCGACTTCATCGAGGTTACCGACGTAATCGGTGAGGTCCTCGTAGTCAAGAGAATATAGGAATCTGGGAATTCTGGCCAAATTTGCATGCCCCCCTAAGAGCGTGGCGGGTAAGGATTCATACGTGTGTGTCACTTCTTCCCATATGAGTTGAGTCTATGGCAGATGGTGATGCAATACTAACGATAATGATATTTGCAGTTGTACTGATATTAGTAGCTGCGGTGATGTTCTTCGCCCAGCGTTACAAGAGATGCCCTCCGGACCAAATCATGGTGATTTACGGTAGAACGGAAAGGACCGCCGACGGTAGGCCAAAGCCGTCAAAGACCCTCCATGGAGGTGCTGCGCTTGTCTGGCCTTTGATTCAAGATTACGCGTACATCTCACTGAAGCCGATGACTATCCAAATCGACCTAAGGGGGGCTCTTTCCCTTCAGAACATTAGGATAAACGTCCCAAGCACATTCACCATCGGCGTGTCGACCGAGCCTCCGATAATGGCAAATGCAGCAGAGCGTCTTCTGGGGTTCAGGGTCGACGACATTGAGGAGATGGCCAAGGAGATTATCTTCGGCCAACTACGTCTTACAGTCGCTACGCTGACCATCGAGCAGATCAACCAGGACCGTGACTCGTTCCTGGAGCTGATCCAGAAGAACGTCGGTCAGGAGATGAGGAAGGTTGGCCTTTACCTGATCAACGTTAACATAGCAGACATCACCGACGAGTCGGACTATATCGAGAGCATCGGAAAGAAGGCCGCTGCTACAGCAGTCGAGCAGGCAAGGATCGATGTGGCAAACGCTGAGAGGGACGGTGCCATTGGTAAGGCAAAGGCTGACAGGGCCAAGGAGATCGAGGTCGCCCAGAACACAGCCGAGGCAGAGAAGGGGCGCAAGGCCGCAGAGGCGGACCAGCGTGTGTATGTGGAGCAGCAGGAGGCTATGGCCGTAGGTGGAGAGAACTCTGCCCAGGCGGAGATCGCTAGGGCAAACGCCGACCTCGCGGAGGCTGAGGCATCCGCGAAGCAGAGGGCAGACGTTGCCACAGCACAGGCCGAGGCCGAAATCCAGAAGGCAGTTTACCAGGAAGAGGAGTCCAAGCTAAGGGCCAGTGAGATCGCACGCGAGACCGTAACTAAGCAACAGGTCGAGATTGCCGCAGACGCGGAGGCAGAGCGCCAGAGGAGAATAGCCCGTGGTGAGGCCGACGCAATACTGGCTAGGTATGAGGCTGAGGCCGAGGGTATCCAGAAGGTCCTCGACGCGAAGGCCCAGGGCTACAGCAGTTTGGTCACCAGCGCTTCAGGCGACCCAAAGGCCGCAGCAACCCTGCTGATGGTGGAGAAGATCGAGGGGATGGTGCAGGCTCAGACAGAGGCAATCCGTAACCTGAAGATAGACAAGATCACCGTATGGGACAGCGGGAACTCTCCAGACGGGAACTCCGCTACCAGCAACTTCGTCAGCAGCCTAGTACAG
>CAYPWN010000123.1:0-3240 GCA_964414525.1 uncultured Candidatus Poseidoniales archaeon
CCAGACGCTCTTCCAAGCTGAGCTAAGCGCCCGTAGCCCTCGGAAAGGCCTCTTGTTATTGAGTCAAACGTTTAGGATACTATCTATCTACTTCAGAAACCATGGTTGGAAGGATAGCCAATATCCCCATAATTGAGCAGAATAGGACCACTACCAGCAAATCATTGCTGTTATCTTGGGAGTCTGGATCAAGCTGTGGCTGACTAATTTGGGGTACTGTTTCTACGTGGACATCTTGATCAAAGACCACAAAGAAATCACTTCCAGTGATGTTTGAACCGATCATAATTTGGTGCCTCAAGGAGATATTTCCTGGTAGGAGGCCATTCTCCGGCCCGAGTAGGACCGAGGCTGTGACCATGCAACCTTCATTGACCTTCGAACCTGTCTCGTTTAACTCACAGGACCCACTGAGCCAATCGGTAGACAAGTCGTCCGAACCTCCGAAAATTCCATCTCCATCTGAATCGAGCTGGATTCGGTGGCTGACTGACTCCCTGTCGTCTACGTTGATGAAGAACAAATTGTCAGTCTCAACCAAAATCCCCCCGGAAACGTTTCCAGGAGTATTCCCCTCCTCAGTGAGCAAAATTGTGAAATCCTTGGGTTCATGGGCAATGGAGATAGTAGAGAAAATAGAGAATATCAGAACGGCGATTGGCAAAACCGATGTCAATCTCACGTACCTTCGACTTAAGGCGATGGCTTGAACATGACTCACCTCTTGGATTGGCCATGGATAATCAGCGTGCAGTCATGGCTGTAGCGTTGGCCATTTGTATTATCGGGGCAGGAGCATCTGCTTTCCTTCTAATCAGGGAAGACGAGGGGAATGATGCTCCCGGGATTCAATCCATGATTGACCCGCTGACACAAGATGAAGGGCACGATCACCGGAATGCTAGCCAACACATTTTCTACACGGAGAACATCCAACCATTGTCATTCAACCCCCTAACGGCCCCCGGGAACGCGGAGTTGCAGGTTTCGGACTCACCTGATGGAAGGACATATGCATACATAGCCGGGTGGAGCGAGATGCATATAGTCGATGTGACAGACCCAACTAACACCACTGTGACAGGGGTGTACTACGACCCCAACACGCAGGTACTTGACGTCAAGTATCTCGTCTACAACAACAGAGAGTACGTTATCGTTCAGAACCAACTAGTGGACCCAGGGGCAGCAGACCCCAATGTGGGGTCTTGGGAAGACCCCGCGCAGGTCACTGTAACATTGGTGGACGTGACCGACAAGTCTGACCCGTCCTTTGTTGACGCCTGGTACGATGCCGACCACCCCAGCGGCCCTCACAACCTGTACACGCACATGATTGACAACGAATGGTACATCTTCGTGGCAAACCCCGACTACGAGTCGTGCGATATCGGGCAGGGAGATGCCTGTGGAGGAATAACAGTCGCCCATCTGAACTTCGCTGGATTCGGGGATCTGCCCAGAATTGTCAAGGTAGGGGAGGCAGAGGTCAGCTGGGATACCACGAGAGGTGGTTGGATATACATTCACGACATGACTGTGCAGACATGGCCGGGAGATGACCCCAATGACCCCAGAAATGGTAGAACATATGTGTATGGCGCATACTGGGAGGCGGGTCTGAGGATTTTCGACGTTTCCGACGTCCCACACCCGGGAAAGGACATGGTAGAGTATCTTGCTGTAGCAGCTGCGTGCAGAGGGTCCTTCGGCACGCAGCTGGGCTGCAACTGGAGGGCTCCAGAGGTTGGGCTCTGGATGGACTTCGAGGACTTCGATGGCGATGGTCAGCCGGACAGTGGCACCACAGGAAACGAGAACGGTGGAAGGGCATCCTACATCCACTATGCAGAGCCAATTGACCAGATGGTGGACGCGAGTCACCTGGGGTACCCTTCAGGGAAGATGCACATGACATTCATCGCAACAGAGGTCCTAGAGACCACGGTTGGTACTGGAATGGCCTACCTTCTGGATACGACCCCCTACGAAGTGGTGAATGGCAATGTTAGGTTCCTCCCTCAACTAATTCACGGGTGGGAAACACCGTTCGCAGACCACCACTTCATTCCCGGAGGGGAGGAGTGGTTGCTTTTCAGCCCACACAACGCTGATCACGAGATATTCCAGACTGGACTTCCTGGATTCCCCGACAATAGCCATGGCGGAGCCTGGGACGGCAGGATATACATGGGGAACTACCATTCAGGACTATGGGTGATTGACATCGAGTCACTGATGGTAGCGGGACTGGAGCAGGGCAACAAGACGGAAGCGCACATGCAGGCAACAGTTGGCTATCACCTGCCCCATGGGGTTGACGGCGCCCCCCTTGACAGTTCGTATTACGACTTCGGATGGACGCCCTTCCTGTGGACTGCAGAGCATTACAAGGGGTACACATACCTATCGTGCATCACAACTGGCCTCTATGTGGTGCAACTTGACATTGACGTGCCATATGGGAAGCCCCTGGGGGCTGGGGACATGAGTTCTTGATAATACGAATTGGGTGCAATTTCATATTGGAGTAATTGTCGCCATGCTTCATGGCAGTAGCTAGAGCTTGGCTTTTAGTGTCGATCATGGTGCTGGCACCGGCCTCAGGATGCCTGTCCTCGGAAGAAGGCGGAAATTTGGTGGGGGGGGAAGACTGGGTCGACCCAGTTATGGAAATTGAGGATGCGAACCACTCACACAATGACCTATTGGCCCACAGACTCTCGACTGCAAACGCCAAGCTGATCGACTACCACAATCTGAATTGCGATGGAGAGGTATACCCGCCCCCAGAACTAGACAACACAGCAGGAAGGCCCTGCTACGATGACTGGAAGAACGTTGGGCCCACCCCAGGTGATAACTCGGAGATAGCAATTGAGGGCAATTTCGACGAAGACTGCGAGATCTACGCAGACGGTTCCGGGGGCTGCTACGCATACGTCTCAAGCTACAACCAATTCGAGATTCTAGACATCAGCGAGCCAAACAACATACGCCTGCTGTCCACGTACTACGCAGAAGTTGCAAGGATGATCGACATCAAGGTCACAAAGGACAACAACTGGGTCCTTGTGAACCACGAGCTGACCAACAGCGAGCTCGACCCGATCCCCAACGACGATGACGCAAACAGCGGGATGAATAGGCTTGACGTCATCTACGTCGGTGACAAGTCCAGCCCTGTAAAGGTGGCCGAGTGGAACAACCCACCAGCTGGATTCCACAACCAGGACCTAG
>CAYPWN010000124.1:0-3161 GCA_964414525.1 uncultured Candidatus Poseidoniales archaeon
GGGGAGAGAAAAAACGCAACGAAATCCTGCAAATGGCAGTGCTTGAACCGAAAATCTCAATCCTCGACGAACCCGATTCTGGACTTGATGTAGATGCACTCAGAATAGTAGCTAGTGGGATTAACCAATTGCGCCAAGCTTCGAACTCAACCCTATTAATAACTCACTATCAAAGAATATTAGATTATGTCACCCCTGATTATGTCCATATTATGATCAAAGGCAGGATTGTCACATCAGGAGACAAATCCCTTGCCTTGGACGTTGAGCGATCAGGGTACGATCAATTCGAAAATAGATCGTAAAGTCGTAGTAAGAGAGCGTAAGAAACAATGCGAGAAAATGCCCGTAAAGGCATCGGCCCGTACGTCAGGGAATACGATTCACGGAACACAGAAAAAACTCCTTCATGGATGCTGCAACTCCAAGAAGCAAGTATCGCGAATTTTAAGGCCAAAGGGTTCCCTGTAGGCTCATCCAGAAATGAGGAGTGGAAGTACACCAACCTAACAAGATTGGCTGAACTAGAAACCGTCGCTACTCAACTAAATCCTGAATTTGTAGATAGTATAAGTGAGCTAGACCTATCTAATTCATACGCAAATGAACAGCAAATTCCTTCCATATTATTCCTTAACGGAACATACCAACCGAACCTTTCAAATCGATCGTCTCATAATCAGGGCATTCGCATTCAAACGTTTCACGAGTTATACGAGTCAGGTGAGACATCCACACTGGAAGAACACTTTGGACAATATGTGAAAGATTCCTCCAACGAATTTGTTTCCCTCAACACAGCTTTAGCAGACAATGGCGTGCTCATTGAAATAGACTCCAGCACCTCGGATTCGACTCCTATACATATTGCCAATTTCTACACTGACACTGACAGTTCCTTCACCACTTCGCCACGGATCCTCATTGTTGCACCCAAAGGTGGAAGCGCAATCATCCTGGAAACTCATGAAGGTACTGGAGAGAATCAATACTTCGTCAACTCAGTGACTGAGATATACGTCGGGCAGAATTCAGACATACAACATTACCTAATACAAACGCAAAACTCTTCGGCATTCCATATATCAAATACAGGAGTTCACCTGGCAGCTGATAGTAAATTTCTGTCTGTCAATGTTGACCTTGGAGGTAGTCTGATACGGCACAACCTTGATGTGCTAACTGCAGAACCGGGATCTTCATGTACCTTGAACGGCCTATATATAGTTGACGGTGAAAGGCACTGCGACAACCAAGTAATTATCGATCATGCGGCACCCCATACAACTAGCAGGGAACTTTACAAAGGTGTACTTGACGATGAGTCCCGATCCGTTTTTCATGGAAGCATAATAGTAAGAGAAGGGGCCGTTAAAGTAAACGCTGATCAAGCTGACAAGAACTTGTTATTGTCCGATAAAGCCGAGGCGGACACTAAGCCAGCTTTTTGGGTGTATTGCGACGATGTTATATGCAGACACGGAGCAGCATGTGGGCAGATTGACCCTGCTGCCATGTTCTATCTTCAATCTCGAGGGATAGAGGCTGCTGAAGCAAGGCAGATCTTAACCAAAGCATTTCTAGCAGAAATAACTGAATCTGTTACCTCACCCACAGTAAAGAGTCATGTCGAAACTCTAGTCTCTGACCGTTTGTCATCGTTGAAATCTAACGCATGATATATATCCCCACTCCACTGAAACGATATCTATAAATATTACATTCTGCCACAGAGGATAACCGTGCTAGATCTGACCGCAATTAGAAACGACTTCCCAATACTACAAAGACGCGTTGGAGAACACCAGTTGGTGTATCTGGATAACGCAGCGACATCACAAAAACCCAGACAAGTCATTGACTCTATAGCGGACTATTATCAATCGTATAATTCTAATGTGCATCGTGGGGTTCACACCCTCAGTATGGAAGCTACTGACCACTATGAAGAAGCGCGACAGAAAGTTGGCAAATTTCTCAATGCTCAGTCACCAGAAACTATTGTCTGGGTCAGAAATACGACTGAAGCAATCAATCTCGTATCCTATACTTGGGCTCAGACTCACCTTTCAGCTGGTCAAGATATAGTCCTAACTGAAATGGAGCATCATAGTAACCTTGTTCCATGGCAGCATCTAGCAAAAACACGAAACCTCAACCTGAAGTTTATTCCCGTCAAAGACGATGGACTGCTAGACCTTGAAGTTGCTAAAACACTCATAGGCCCGAATACAGGTTTATTGGGACTAATCCATATGTCCAACGTACTAGGAACCATCAATCCAATTAAAGAATTATCGCAATTAGCACAATCAGTTGGTGCAGCTGTTTTGGTAGATGCAGCACAGAGTGTCCCTCACATTGCGCTAGATGTCCAAGATCTCGACTGCGATTTTCTGGCCTTTTCTGGACACAAAATGCTGGGACCTACAGGGATAGGTGTTCTGTACGTTAAGCCAACAATATTGGATCAAATGGACCCATTCCTTCGCGGTGGGGAGATGGTACGTGATGTAAGTTTTAAAACGGCTACCTGGAATGATATTCCTATGAAGTTTGAAGCCGGAACCCCAAACATAGCTGATGCTATAGCCCTAGGGGCTGCAATTGACTACCTCGAAGATGTAGGTCTGCAAAATATCCATGATCATGAGCAGACACTAACTGAGCAGGCAGTATTTGAACTGGATAAACTTGAAATTGTGAACTCAGTTGGCCCACGTGATTTTGCAGTACGCGGCGGGATAGTGTCTTTTGACATCCCGAATCTGCACCCGCATGATCTTGGAACATTTCTCGACCATCTGGGCATCGCGATCAGGACTGGTCATCACTGTGCAATGCCGTTGGTTCGTGATAGACTCGGATTGGTCGCTACAGCTCGGGCCAGTTTCTACCTGTATAACTCTTCAGAGGAAGTAGAGCAGTTCATTGAAGGAGTAAAAGGAGCTATTCGCTACTTTCGTGCCTGATCGATCTTAGCGTCTCAAAAACCTCGTACCAGTAACACAGTCTTCACCAAAGGAACATTAAGGTAGGAAAGCTTATGCCATCTCCCGAATTCGCATTCCACGAATTGGACGATTTGTACCAAGAAATTATCCTAGACCATTATAGAAGCCCTCGAAATGCCCAACACTTGGAAAATCCGACTGCCATTG
>CAYPWN010000125.1:0-3157 GCA_964414525.1 uncultured Candidatus Poseidoniales archaeon
ATAATCTACACAAAACGTTCAGTCAGCCCCATGGTGGGGGGGGCCCCGGAAGTGGGCCCATCGGGGTCAAGGGCCACCTATCGCAGTTTCTTCCTACCCCACTTGCCTCTAGGAGAGAGTTGAAGGAGAGGGACCCTGACCTCGTTGGAGATGGATACTGGTACTTCTGGGAGGAAGTAGGAAGCAGCAGCATAGGCAAGGTTCAGCAGTGGAACGGCAATGCCGGAGCAGTGGTAAGGGCATGGGCCTTCTACAGGAGGTATGGGAAGGATCTAGAGAGGATGAGCGAGCACGCAGTTCTCAATTCCAACTACCTCAGGTACAGGATAATGAACCCCGACCCGGAAGTCGCCAAGGGGATACTGTGCATGCCCTCTGAAGGAGCAGAGTCCGATCTCGTGATGCACGAGTTCACGCTTTCAATGAGCCCTCTAAAGGAGTTGAACGGTGTTACCGGGAAGGATGTGGCGAAGCGGCTACTTGACTATGGCTACATGTCTCCGACTCTTTACTTCCCGCAGATTGTTCCCGAGTGCCTAATGATCGAGCCCACCGAGACCGAGTCCAAGGAGGTCTTGGACAAGTTCGCTTCAGATTTCCACTCAATTCTATCAGAGGATCCCGAGATTGTGTCTTCTGCCCCCCATACAACTCCGGTCAAGAGGGTAGACGAGGTTTGGGCAGCAAGGAACCTAGTTCTAAGGCACCGGGAAAAGGACTCCAACGACTAGCGAAGCCAACAATACCTCCGACCCCCTCCCACCACCATGGAGGCACGTCTCGACAGTGACTGGCTCCTCGGCGAGTCGAGGTGGTGGAACCTCGATGGTCAGGACCCTCCGGACTTCAGGAAAGGGGAACTAGCTCCTCCCGCTCCATGGGTGAGCACTACCCCTAGGGTGGGAAACTTCGGGTGGTGCAGGCAGAGGTACAGGCCACTCGCTTGGTCAATACTTAGGCCATTTGCATGGGCCCCTCTATTCCTGGCGCTCTCAGCGATACCTATCGCATTCCCAGGAAGGACACCGGATGACCAATTAGTCTCTCTCGGCTTCTTCTCTCTCTGTTGGTCCCTAGTGGTACTTCCTCTGCTAATGGCTAGGAACGCTCAGCCTATGTCTGGGGGCGGCATTCTATCATTGCCACTTGACTGGCCATCTCTAGTATTGGCAATCACAATATTCCCGATTCATATCTTCTATGATTCTAGGGTAGGCTGGGCATCCTACGTTCTATTCTGGTTTGCATACATAAGGACAGTTCAGTTAGTCCAGAATTCTATGAGAGTCACTCCAGCCAGATTCCTTCTACCAGTGAATCCAGAGGATTGGGGGGGTGGCCTGCCCCCTCCTTGGGAGGAGCACTCGGCGAATTGGGCCAGGAAGGCGATAGCATCCGTAAAGCTCGACACTGGAACGCTCGTAATCGCCGGAGCATCTAGGTCCGGTCAGGACTTCTTGGCACTTGCATTCGTCCACGACTCCGGATTCATCCAAGACCCATTTCACCAGAATATGTCAGCAGACGAGAGCCTTTCACGCATTCTCGAGTCACCCCCTCCCATAGTAGGAACAGAATGGCCTAGCAAACTCCTGCACATCTCTGAGGAGGAGTAGGGGTGCGAACAACGGCAGGCATTTGAACCGGCCACTGCCCGTCGATGCATGGATATCTGCGTGGTGCTGGGATCCAAGTCAGATTTGCCTATTGCAGAGAAGTGCCGTGCAGTTCTTGACAGGTTCAAAGTATCATACGAGATTAGGGTTGCTTCTGCTCACAGAGCACCGAAGTACCTCGAGGAAATCATCGATGCCGCGGAGTCCGGAGGTTGCAAGGTTTTCATCGGCATGGCAGGTGTAGCTGCAGCACTTCCTGGAGTGATCGCCTCCATGACATCGAAGCCAGTAATCGGAGTGCCTGTTGGCGGCAAGGTACCCTTGGATTCTCTACTATCCATCGTCCAAATGCCCCCGGGAATGCCCGTGGCAACGGTCGGGGTGGATAGGGGGGACAATGCTGGGGCTCTTGCGGTCCAGATTCTAGCCTCTAGCAGCGACTCATTGGCCAAAGCATACTCCGATTACAGGTCAGAGATGACTGATAAGGTCATAGCAGACGACAAGTCAATCCAGGGGTGAAACGCCCGATGCAGACCCAGATTCTAGTCGATGAGGCGGTGGATGCCCTACAGTCTCAAATTGACGACACAGCGATAATAGCCTGTTCCGGGGGAATCGACAGCACTGTTGCAGCGGTTCTAGCACACAGGGCAGTTGGGAGCCTCCTGCACTGCGTCTACGTGGATACCGGGCTGATGAGGAAGGGCGAGTCAGAGGAGGTTACGTCCATGTTCTCCGACATGGGTATCAAACTCAATGTGGTCGACGCCTCTGAGCGGTTCTTCAGTAATCTTTCCGGCGTAACCGACCCGGAGGATAAGAGAAAGGCGATCGGGGAGCAATTCATCAGAGTTTTTGAGGAGGAGCAGAGAGTTTGTGGTGCAAAGTATCTCGTACAAGGGACAATAGCTCCAGATTGGATAGAGTCGGGAGGGGGCGAGAGGGACGTCATCAAGTCCCATCATAACGTCGGTGGCCTTCCCGATGATGTCAATCTCGAAATCGTTGAACCCCTACGCGAGTTCTACAAGGACGAGGTCCGGGAGATTGCTCGCCAGCTCGGAATCCCATCCAGCGAGAGGCAGCCGTTTCCTGGGCCCGGCCTTGCAGTCAGGGTTCTTGGCGAAATAACCCCTGACAGGGTCGGGTCCTGTAGGGAGGCATGCCACATCGTTGAGACTCGAATCAGGGAGGCTGCGTCCCAAGGAAGGTGCGAGCTTCCATGGCAGTACTTCGCTGCTTTACTCCCTGTGAGGAGCGTCGGGGTCCACGGAGACACTAGGGTCCATGGTGAGACCATTGTGGTCAGGGCGGTGACCAGCTTGGACGGAATGAGTGCGCGGTACTCCGAGTTGCCTCAAGACCTGCTCTCAGAGATAAGCACGGAAATAACCAACTCTCTGAAGGGCCAGGTGAACCGAGTAGTGTACGACATCACCCACAAACCCCCGGGCACCATAGAGTGGGAGTAATCCGATTCTTTCATGAAGGGGTGGACCTGCCACGGGCTGGGCCGACATAGCTTAGTTGGTGGAGCG
>CAYPWN010000126.1:0-3153 GCA_964414525.1 uncultured Candidatus Poseidoniales archaeon
TTCTTTGTTGTGCATTTAAGATAAGATTTTCTAAAATATCTGTAGTAAGAACCGTATCCCCTACTTCTGTGTAGTTTCTAATCTGTGTTACTAATGTGTTATAACTAATTCCTGACATTATTTTAATCCTTTAATATACCCTTCATGTAAGTTAAATCATGAGGAATTTTTTTCATAGTTTTCTTATGCCTCTTATAAGATTCGGATGCTCTATGTTCTCTTAATCCTTTAGCAGTAGCATCTCGCTTCCATTGCTTGGTAATTTTTCTGCCTTTAATCTTTTTGCCTAAAAGTCCTAATCCTTTTTTAGCTATTCCAATTCCTGACATTATGGCCTCATATTCACTGGTCCACCAAAAGCAAAAAATCCACCACCGGTTTCTGCACTTGATGCATTGTTTTTTAAACTAAACGTAAAACTATTGCTTACTGTAACATTTCCTGGAGGAGAAGCAATCGTTTCAGTGGTTGTTTGTTTTGTAATTTTATAAGAACCAAATACTTTGGCACCGCTACTATGGGCCGCCGCTGTAGTTGATTCAGGAGTGGCTCCATTAATTGTTGCTGCTGTTCCTCGTGTTAATCCTGAAAGAGTATTGGATCCCGTAGTGTTTGTTGTATAATAAATAGTTTCACTCACATCATTTCCATCAGAATCAAAAAGTTGAATACAAATGTATCCTGGTGCCACAAATTGAGAAGAATCGGTTAATACTAAACTTGTTGCACTAGCACTTATCGCTCCGTTTAAAGTAGTGGTTAATTCAAAAGTTGCTTTAGCTACTCCACCTACTGCATTATCTAAATTTTGAAATCTAATATAATCATCCGTAGACCAAGGTTGATCCTTACATTTAACTGTAACTGAGGTGCTACTTGCAGTCGTCGTGATAGGATTATTATCTAAAACAACCGGAGTTGCGAAAGCTTTACGTGAAGGCTTTGCATGTTGTAATCCTTGAGGATCTCCAATAATCGGTTTAGGTTGTAATTGCGGTTGCTTGGGTTCATATTCAGAACTGTGCACCCACATACCCGTCCATTCTTTTACCATTTCTCTATAAGGAAATGCTAGACCGGATCGATCCGAAATCATTAAAGAATATTTCCCTTTTGAATAAGAGGTCATTATGTAATTGCTGGATAATAAGCCTTAGGTGTAATATAAGTACTTGTTGCTGATCCATCCTCTTTTAAAGCTCTTGCTAATTCATCTTCATAATAAAGTTTCATTTCTTGTGAACGTTGAGGTGCAAATTTTTGACTTAAATAAAAAGCTAATCCTGCAGTCATACAAGGAACAAAACGATAAGGAACTTGAGATGCATTAGTAAATACTCCTGCATCTTCAATTCTTTTTGTAAAGAAAATATGTAGTTTATTAGTTGATCCAGCTGCAGATGCATTCGCAGTAGGATAAATAGTTAATGTAATTTTATCAATAAATCTTTGCACCCAGAAATTGGAAGGAGTGCTTTTTGTTTTTTTATTAGCGTAACCAGCATAAGTTGATCTATCTATTTTTGTCATAGTAGTATCAGCTTGAGTACCGCCGCTGTTATTATTGTATTGTCTAAATGAACATTGAGGAATATCAGCAAAGCCATAAATAGATGTGTCGGCTGATCCTGAATCGTCTACACAGGCAGAACTTGTTCCATCACCAGTAGCACGATAAAAAGTATATGTATCCGTGCCTTCCGTGATGGTCACATTAGTGGAACCCACTTCCCAATAGTGAAGTCCTCTATTGCCCCATTCTTGAAATAAAATATTTAATGATCTACGAGCCGAACGAATTTGATTACCAGAACTACCTACTAAACCAATACGTTCATAGGCATCCGTGATAATATCATCGATTGCGTACGTCTTATCAAAAGTATACGTACCTGAAGTAGTGTTCGCCATTAGCTACCTCTTACGTAAATGCGCCAGTAACTACTAAAAAATCACAGTTAGTTAGATCAGCGTACATTCCAGTATCACAATAAATACCGTCTCCTGGAACTTTAAAAGAAAAGTCAGAATTATCTGCAGTTCCCCACTGAGCTTCAAATACTATTTTAGCTGCTGTTGTAGCTCCTACAGTATCATAAATTTTGATACTTCCTCCAGCTCCCGTTGCTTGGGCTTGCACTGCCATGATTCTAGCTTTTGTAATATTAACTGCTGAACCACTTGCATATTTTTGTATTTGGCCATCCGCTGTGAGCGCTATACTTTGTCTTACATTTCCTATTGCCATATTTTTTCCTTATTCTGTGAGCTCCCGAAGGAGCTCACAAAGTTTATTTACCTATTAACTATCAGCAAACGGTGTTGCTAAAGTTCCTGATGCTTTTGTGTATGCTTCCACAAAATATTCAGCACTCGCTGTTGCTGTAACTCTAACGAGAGTTCCAACGATCCCACCTGTAGTAGTACCATCAAAAGTCATAACATCGTTAGTAGCTGCAGGAAACCAATCTTTACCGCTAGTAGCAGTACTTACCATACTTCTTGCATAGCCAATAAATTTATCTGTTCCGTCTGTCTTGATATCCATGTCAGTTGCTGCAGTTTGAACCATAAATGTATAAGTACATCCTAAATTACTTAATACATTATAGTCGTTTGCTCCAGCTGCCGATGATGCGCTTCCTGTTAAAATGGAAGGTAAAGTAAATTTACCATCCGCATCATTGCAAAGTAAAAGTCTTCCTGCATGATCATCAACTGTTAAAGTTGTGTCAGCAGTTAAACTTACTACTGCTTTAGGTCCGAAACTAATAAAACCATTTAAAGATCTTACTGGTCCCGAAAACGTTGTATTTGCCATATTATATCCTCCTAGTTAATGTAGATCTAGTCTCTAGGCCGTCGACTATACTCGTCTAGATCTAATTAATAATTGTATAGTAATTTAGGTATAGCGCACTTTTGAATAGAGCGCAAGGAATACTGTAGTCGGAAATTGAATTCAGATTGTAGCTTTTATTTAAGTGGCTACTGACACTTCAGGCCTTGAATCAGCGATCTTAATTTTAAGATCTTCTAATCGAGCTTCTTCTAATTTGATCTGAGTAATGATCTCTTTAATTGCGTGATCAATTCTCGTCATTTCGAGAGTATATCTACCCTCTTTAAGATGCTCCTGCTCCCAACTTAACT
>CAYPWN010000127.1:0-3090 GCA_964414525.1 uncultured Candidatus Poseidoniales archaeon
GAAGCTTATAGAGACTTTCAAACACAAATCAAATCACTAAAAAATCAAGGTATTTTACTTGCGATTGCAAGTAAAAATGATGAAGCCACAGCAATAGAAGCAATAAATAAACATCCCGAAATGATTTTATCGATGGATGATTTTGTTGCACACAGAATTAATTGGGAAGATAAATTTAAAAATATTTCAGAAATGGTAAGAGAACTTAATCTTGGTTTACAATCAGTCGTTTTTTTGGATGACAGTCCCTTTGAAAGAGCAAGGGTTAGAGAAGAACTACCAGAAGTATTGGTGCCTGAACTGCCTGAAGATCCAACGGACTATCATAGCTTTTTCTCCAGATTGCGTTGTTTTGATAAAACACACATTACCGAGGAAGATAAAGTTAGAGGCAGCTTATATAAATCTGAGTCAAAAAGAACAAAACTTAAAAAACAATTAAAATCTTTTTCAGAGTGGGTAAAAACATTAAATCTTAATGTAATAATTGAAAATATAAAGCAAGAAAATACTCCAAGAGCTATACAATTATTGAACAAAACTAATCAAATGAATTTATCAACGCGAAGATTGAGTGAAAAAGAATTTAATACTTGGGTAAAGATAAATTCAAATAATTTATGGACAATAAGAGCCTCAGATAAATTTGGAAATTATGGAATAATTGGTATTTTAAGCGTATCTATAAAAGGTAATTCAGCGACAATAGTTGATTTTATTTTAAGCTGCAGAGTTGTTGGTAGATATATTGAAGAAGTAATGATTGAATTTTTAAAAGAATTTTGTAAAAAAAATAAGGTAAATAAAATAAACGGTAAATTTAGAAAAACGGAAAAAAACTCATTGTGTTTTCATTTTTTTAACAAAATGAATTTGATAAACAATAATAAATTCGCTTTTGAATTTGCAACAAATACAAAAAAGTTGAATTTGTTCAATATTGCAATAAAAAAACCCCTAAATAGAAAGAAATAAATGCACCAAAAAATTTTATGGCCAAATAATAAAAAATTTGCATTTACAATTTTTGATGACACTGATAGAGCAAATTTGGCAGATAACCAGCTAGTATATAAGTGCTTAGACAATTTAGGTTTTAAAACCACAAAATCTATATGGATAACGGAAGGAAACGGTGTTGAAGAAGGAAAAGGAGTAACTTGTGATGACGAAGAATATTTAGATTGGCTGTTACAATTAAAAAATAAAGGCTTTGAAATAGGTTATCACAGTACAACTTATAATAGTTCATTTCGTAATGAAATTGAAAAAGGCATAAAAAAATTTTCTAAAATATTTGGTCATAGCCCAAATGTAATGGCCAATCACTCTCGCAATCGAGAAAATATTTATTGGGGCTCTGATCGCTTGTCTGGATCCAGAAAACTAATTTTTAATATTCTTACTCAATTTAAAAAAAACAATTACTACAAAGGTCATGAAGAAAGCTCGCCATATTTTTGGGGTGATCTTTGTAAAGAATCAGTCAGCTATGTTAGAAATTTTGTTTTTTCGGATATTAATACATTAAAATCTTGTCCTTACATGCCATACCAAGATCCAACAAAACCATACGTTAATTATTGGTTTGCTTCATCTGAAGGAAACAATGTAAATATTTTTAATAAATGTCTTTCCAACAAGAATCAAGATCGTCTAGAAAATGAAGGAGGCGCTTGTATCATGTACACTCATTTTGCAGATGGTTTTTGTAAAAATAGAAAATTATCAGAAGAGTTTGAGAAACAAATGGAACGTTTGAGTAAAAAAAATGGTTGGTTTGTTCCAGTAACTACATTATTAGATTTTTTAAAAAAAAAAAATGAAACAAATGTCATTGGATCTAAACAAAGGAGTAAACTTGAATGGAAGTGGTTGTTTGATAAATTGATTGTAGGCTCTACTTGATCAATGCAAGTTGATTTGTTTATAGACTGTAAAATATGACATATTTTGTAAAAGAAAGTGACCATAAGGACGCAAAGATTATTAGTGATTTTAATGAAGACTTAAAAAATCATGAAATTAATTTTAAACTTCCTTTATCAGATACAAAAAATTTAAACACCGATGATTTTATTTCAATAAACAATTTTATATTACTTGATGATAAAACTAAAGTCAGAGCTGGATATACTTTAAAAAGCCAGTGGTTTAAAATAAATAATGAAATATTGCAAATAGGTTATTATTATAATCCTGTTAGTGCAGGCCTTTATAATAAAAAATATAATTTTTGCGGACTCATGCTATTAAATGATGCGCAAAAAAAAAATAAAAACTTATTTAGCTTGGGCATGGGTGGATTTTCTGAGCCGCTTCCAAAGTTGCTAAAAAGCTTAAATTGGGACCTTCAATCCGTGCCCTTTTTTTTTAAAATATATAATACAAATAATTTTTTAAAAAATATTAAACATTTAAAAAATACTAAACTAAAATATTTTTTAATTGAAATTTTAACAAAAACTGGTCTTGGATGGCTTTTAATAAAATTCATATCTTTATTAACCTCAATATTTAATATGCAATTTAAAAAAAAAATCAGCGTAACGGTTGCCGAAATAAATCAATTTGATGAAGAGCTAAATTTTGTTTGGGATAAAACAAAAGAAAATAAATCTTTTTCCGCGATAAGAAATACCACTTACTTAAAAACTCTGTATGAAGATAAACGATTTATCAAACTAAAATTTTCTGAAAATAATAAAGTTGTTGGTTGGTCTATTTCGCTATGCACAAAACTTAACAATCATAAACATTTTGGACAAATGCGATTAGGATCCATCGTAGATTGTTTATGCTTGAAAGGATACGAAGATAGCGTGGTTAGAGAAACGTCAAATTTATTAAAATCGAAAGGTGTAGATTTAATTGTATCGAACCAATCTCATATTTTTTGGAAAAAAGCTTTTAAGATTAATTCATTTTTAAAAGGCCCCTCAAATTTCATTTTTGCTTCCTCTAAAATTTTGTCAGATAGGTTAAAAGAAAAAATAGAATCAAAAAATTATATTCATTTGACACGTGGAGATGGAGATGGACCTATAAATTTATAGATCTATAATAATTAAAAAATTAATTTTTGAAAAA
>CAYPWN010000128.1:0-2980 GCA_964414525.1 uncultured Candidatus Poseidoniales archaeon
TAAATGGAGCTATTTTCAGGGAATGGTAATAGTTCCTTATCTTGCATTAGCTCCTACAATTGTTACTGGTGCAATAACTTTAGGTTTTGTTCAACAAATTACCAGAGCTTTTGGTAGAGTTGAAGGATCTTTACAATATTTAGTCAAAAGCTGGTCTACTATAGTTGAGCTTATTTCTGTTTGGAAAAGGTTAAAAGAATTTGAAGCAAAACTTAATATAGATCATTCCAAAATAGCTTTAGATAAATACAGTTAATGTCAATAAATATTAAATATATAGATTTTTTTGTAAGTGTTACTTCAAAAGCAGCTTTAGCTACACATTATTTTGTTGGTAAAAAAAATAAATTATCCGCAGATAAAGCTGCAACTGATGTAATGAGATCGGAACTTAATAAAATTGATATGAATGGTAAAATAGTTATAGGAGAAGGTGAATTAGACGAAGCCCCAATGTTATACATAGGTGAAATTGTCGGTAATAAAAAAGGACCAAATTTTGATATTGCTGTTGATCCATTAGAAGGTACAAATTTTGCAGCTAATAATTTACCTGGCGCATTGTCAGTTATTGCTGTAGCTGAAAAAAATAATTTATTTAATGCTCCAGAAACTTATATGGACAAAATTGCTGTTGGAACAAATGTACCTAAAGATGCAATAGATTTAGATTTTAAATTAAAAAAAAATATCAATAATTTAGCTGATTGTAAAAATAAAGATATTTCTGAATTAACAGCCTGTATTTTAGATAGGCCAAGACACAAACATATAATTGATGAACTAAAAAATTTAAAAGTTAATTTAAAATTAATAACTGATGGCGATGTCTCTGGTGCATTATTAGTTTCTGATGAAAAATATAATGTAGATATATTTTTAGGCATAGGAGGGGGCCCTGAGGGCGTACTAGCTGCTTCTGCTTTAGACACATACAATTGTAATTTCCAGGGTAGGTTTATTTTTAATAAAGAAAACGAGATTTTAAGAGCAAAAAAAATGGGGATTAAAGATTTAGACAAAAAATATAACCTAAATGAAATTGTATCAGGAGATTCAATTTTTTGTGCTACTGGAATTACTTCGGGCGATTTAGTCAATGGTATTACTATTAATGATGACGAATACATCTCCGAAACCCTAGTCACGCATAAAAGTAGTAACTTAAAAAAAAAAATAAAAAATAAAAAAAAAATAAATTTATGATTTCAGTCTCCAATAAAAAATGGAGTGAAAGAATTCTAGATGATAAAAAAGTTGAAAAATTTTCTCAAGACTATAACTTTTCAGAAATATTATCAAAATTAACAATATCTAGAAAATTCAATGATGAAGAACTACATTCAATAAATAATCCTGAAAGCATTATTTTTCAAAATATTTTCAAATCTAATGAAGATTTTATAAATGGCGTAAACTTAGTATTTGATATTATAAACAAGAAAGAAAAAATATGTATTTTAGGAGATTATGATGTAGATGGTTCTTGCGCAACAGCTTTAATAATTAAATTTTTTAAAAGTATAAAACAACCATATTTTTATTTAATACCTGACAGAGAAAAAGATGGTTATGGAATAAATGTTGATTTGGTTAAAAAAATAATAAAAAAAAAACCAAAACTAATTATTTTGGTTGATAATGGTTCAAACGCTTTTAAAGAAATCAATTTGCTTAGAAAAAATGAAATAATATCGGTTGTAATTGATCATCATCAAATCAGCGAACCATTTCCAAATTCAAATGTAATAATAAATCCAAATAAAAATAATAATTACAATAAATCGGATTATATGTGTGCTACCTTATTGACCTATTTTTTTCTGGATCTATTAAATAAAAAAATAAATAAGAATTTTAATTTAAATGATTATTTAATATATCCTTTGTTAGCAACCATTTGTGATGTAATGCCATTAAGGAATGTGAATAGATTTTTATCAATATTTACGTTGAAAAGATTCGATATTCAAAAAGTTAAATCAATAAAAATAATTTTTGATTTATTAAAAAATAATAAAAAAATTGACATTCAAGATTTAGGATTTGTAATTGGCCCAATATTAAATGCTGGTGGTAGATTGGACAAATCTTACTTAGCCACAAAACTACTATCCTCATCTAAAATACATGAAATTGAAGAAATTGCTAAAAAAATTATAAATTTAAATAATAAAAGAAAAGTTTTAGAAGAAAGAGTTCTAAATAAAATTAATTATACAAAAATTAAAAAAGAAAATAAAAATATAATAATTTATTACAATAGCTCTATCAAAGAGGGCCTTATAGGTATTATTGCCGCCAGATTAAAGGATTTGTACAACAAACCTACTATTGTATTAACTAATTCAAATAATATTTTAAAGGCCTCAGCAAGATCAACTTTTGATTTTGATATTGGATTGTTTATTAAAGATGCTTTTAATAATAATTTAATACTTAAAGGTGGTGGCCATAAAATGGCTGCAGGATTTTCTATAGAAAAAAAAAATTAAAATATTTTGAGGATTTTGCGAACAATTATTATAAAGAAAAATTTTGTAAAATTAACATTAAAGATTTTTATTACGATTCCAAAATATCGGGTAGTGCCATTAATAAATTTTTATTTAGTGATATTAAAAAATTACAGCCTTTTGGTCCAGGAAATCCTAACCCACTTTTTTTAATTGAAAATCTTAAAATTAAAAAAGTAAAAATATTAAAAAATAAACATATTTCCAATATTTTTGTTACCAAAAAAGGTTTTTTTATAAAAGCAATATCATTTAATTCTGTTAGAGAATCGATTGGGAAATATTTGTTAAATTATAAAAAAGAAATTAATGTAGTAGGGTATTTAAGTGAAAATTTTTGGAATAATAAAAAAACTTTACAATTAGTTGTTAGAGATTTGATCATTTAATCCATTATAAACTTGATAAATTATATTTTTTGCAATAGAAGTTTTCATTTTGGTCCCTTCGTCTATCGGTTAGGA
>CAYPWN010000129.1:0-2929 GCA_964414525.1 uncultured Candidatus Poseidoniales archaeon
GCGAGGGGGTTTCGTCCACACGGTGTTGCCGGTTGGGCATTACTCCGCGCGCAGATTCGCTCAAGAACCCAACGGTTGGGTAGAGAAATCGCCTTCTGGCAGTCCGGGATGGAATCCTGACTTACCTAGAATCAGCCGTTCTGAGACGAAGTTGTCCCCATCCATTACCATATCCATGGTGAATATTGGCCACCTTTCAAGTGGTTGCGCCAGCCATCCGGATAGTTTGTGGGTCCTGCCGGCAGGAGGTGCCCGCCCCTCGCTAACGGACAGTATAGCTTCTGAAAGGTCCCAAAGTGAGTCTAGAGCATCTGAACTATCGGGGTGGTCGTCAAAAGAGCGAAGGAAGTTCTGTAGGGGCTCGATGATCCCTGGATCGCAGCCAGGGTGTTTTGAAGAAGAAAGTCCTGGTGCTTCGGATGCCTCGCCCACTGGGCGAAGAATTGCTGCGCACCAAGGAATCCTGATTCCCATCATATCTCTTGCTTTCTGGCTATCGAGTATCTCCATCAGGAATTCGGAAGAAAATACTGCCCACCAAGAATATGGGAGATCACTAAGGAAGAGTTCGATTGAATCCAAATCTGCTTTCTTTGTGTCGAATGAGTGGTCGTATAGCCTGGACCATGTATTGAGTTGGTGTCCTTGGGGCAGATTTGCCCCTTTGTCCCTTATCCTACGGATAGTAGCTTCAAATTTCTCATCTGACTGATTACTGGTCCCATATAGCCAAGATAGTCCCATAAGAGCACCAAGAGACTCCGTAGGAGGATGGGAAAGCCATGCTTCTACGGCCCAATCTAGCAGATCTGGATAAGATTCCCTTGGAAGCCAAGCTGAGTTCTGAATAAAATGAGAGGCTAGCCAAGCCGCACCACTGTTGGCCTGGTTCGGGTCTATTGCAGGCCATGACCGTAGTAAGTTGTCAGGATCTTCACGGAGCTTAATCGTAATCTTGTCCGAGAATACGCTCTTTACTGATTCGGGTGCTTGGTCCGCAATCTCAGAAATTCTTTCGATAGGCAAATAGTCTACGTCCAGTAGTGCTAGCCACTCGGGATCCAGTCTCGACGAGATCCTTTGCCATCTTTGCCATCTAGATGTGTTTGGGGATGCTATCCAAGCCGCTAGAGGGTACATAGCCTCCATCTGGTTGGCCCACTCCTCGTCGCCCTGAGGAAATTGTGATAGTGCTGAGAGGATTATGGAGACTGAGTCCCCCTCTAATTTGACTTCGAATTGATTGGGGGCTGGGAGGAGTCCAAGAACATCCCTAGGCGAGATTGTGGTGCTCTGTATCTCCTCGGAAATGCTAGTCATTTTTCCCTGATCAACAAGTCTCACAGGCACCTCATTTCCTGTGCTAGTCGAGAAGCGAAGCCATGGGAGGGTCCTGACCCCATCAACCTTCAAGTTATCAAAGGAAGAAAATTGTCGTAACATGCTCTCTAACATTACAAGTCTTAGATTTTGATGTGATGCAATTCCAGATAGTAAATCGTTTGGAATATCTTCCCCTAACTCCAGAACCAATGGTGTGCTCTTCATCTCCAATGACCATCTCAATAGAGACTCTATCGCATTCTTCCCCAATCCCCTAAGGTCAATCAGTCGGATTTTTGAGTCGTCCGTTGTGAATTCCACCCCTCCCCAGTCCTTCCTGAACTTGCGCAGTGTAGATTCAGCGGCTTTGATCCTCCTTGGTGATGTGATTCTATCACGAAGGGAATTCAGTCTCCTTCGCCTTTCACTATCGGAAAGCCGTGGATGGGCCGATTGAATCCAATGTTCCAATGCCCCAATAGGGTACTCATTCCCGGCCATGTCCAATCCACTAAGATCGGCGACTACCAGTGAGTTTGTCCTTGCGGATCTGAGGAGAACGGATCTGGGTAGCCTCTCCCTGATTATTGCTGCAATGGGTCTAGAGGGCCTTATATCAGGAGATTTGGAATGAGGGGAGCCCAACAACCAATCGCCCCTGTGGTATGTAGGCTCGTCCAGAGGGGCTTGCTGAATCTGTCGTGGTTGGGAGAACCACTCTCCCGGAGAGATTGTGGAACAATTTTCGTGGTCAAGCAAAGTGGCTCTGATAAGTCCAAAAACTGGTGTTTTTCCTACATAGGCCTCTATTCTTTCCGGTCCTGCCAATTCCGGAGGTGCTTCCAGAACGGTCCGATTATCTTTGTCAAACCACCTGGGTGATCTCTCTGAGAGAACTGCCCAATTCCAAGACACCCCTTGATTTCTAGTGGATGCCAAATTGTCTTGAGACGATGGCTTTTGTCGGTTTGGAATCTGCACCATTGGTTCTATTGGAGGGCTCAGAAAGCAGAGAGTCAAGTTAGCCTCGTCCCTAGAAAGGATACAACAGCTTTCCAGTGTCTGAGGTATATTTTCCAAGTCCAGAAGTTTGGACCATTCATCCTCTTCGATGGCCATCCATCCTTTTTCAGTCAATCGAATCCTGGATCCTCTGGAGCCCGCTGGGAGATCGCTAGATACGAGTCCTTCCTCCCTCATTCTTCTTATCTCTGCAGATGCATGAGGCATCCTTAGGCCCGAGTCTTTAGCTAATTCAGACACCGTTGCATCTCCCTGGGAGAGGCTCAAAATTAGTCTGCGACGATGCTTGCTTCTAATTCTTCGAGGGTTGTTGGTGACATCCCTATTGGAAGCATCTGACATCAAATATCACCTATGGAATATGTCACAATGTAAGATAGTAATAAAAATATTGTTTTAGTTACATTTTATTACATATTTCCAGTGGAAATTTACACTAGTGGAACATATGCCCAATTAATTATAGACAATAATGGAAAAAATCTGACATGATTTGTAACCAATGAGACAAAAGATATACAGAAGCATTATATTACCATCCGCTGTCCTGTGAAAAGCGGCCGAGGGGGAGGTCACCAAACCA
>CAYPWN010000130.1:0-2879 GCA_964414525.1 uncultured Candidatus Poseidoniales archaeon
CTTTTCTTCCTAGTTTTTGTTAAAAAATTATCTTGCATAAAAACAATCCTTAAATCTTTGCTTGGATTAGATTTTATTATAGCTTTTATCTTAGTTCTCATCTTTGGAGTAAAGTTTCCTTTAGCTTCTACCACTACTCCAGAGGGTAAGAAAAAATCAGGAGTGTATATTCGAGTCTCATACACCTCTCCACTCCCGCAAGCAGAGCAAGTAGCATTATAAGGTTTTATTTTATATTTCCACTTCTCTGATTCGTATGAGAATTTAACTTTCATCTTAGTTAATTCTTTACCAAGACGTATTTCAAATTTACTTTTTCCTTTAAACTTCACGTTCTTCTATATCAAGAAAATCTATTTTATTACAATTTAGTATTGTATGGATAGCTTCGGATTGTCCAGACCAGAAACCAACAATACCCATACCCACTTCTGGCATAGGCATAAAGCCAGAACAAATAATCTGTATGCTTTTACCAGAACTAAATACAACATTTATACTATATTCTGGTAGTATAGGTGGAACTTTATCGTCTGTTTTTGGAAAATTTAAAAGTTTAAATCTGGAGTCCACATTTCCCTGTTCTTTCTCCTTATCCATAATAGTCTCCCGTTATTAACTAAATCTTCTTTAGTGTACCCTGCTCTTTCATATTGTTCAAGAGCGACTTTTAATAATTCTTGTTCTTCTTCTATACCCTCTAAAATTTTAGATGCTTTCTTATTCCCTATGCCCTTAATACCTTGTATGTTATCTACTCTATCTCCAGTAAGTAATTGTATATAGAAAGATTTTATAGCTTGTTCCTCTGATATTTCATAAGGTTCTTTATTCTTTGTCCAATTATAGTGTAACCCGCTAATCATATCTAAATCTTTATCCTTAGTACATATAACTGTATCTCCGTAAGGTCTTGATGATTGCTCAATACCCATAGCATCATCAGCTTCCTCTCCGTTTGTAATTATAGTATTGTACTTTGCTAACAAAAACTCTATAATCTCTTTGTACTGAGTAGGTTTATGGCTTTTGTCTCTGTTCCCTTTATACACTAAAGGAGAGGGTATCTCATTTCTAAAATTAGTTTTACCTGTTAAATATATTACTAATTGTTTAGTATCTGTATCCTTTAAAATTTTATTTAATACTAATTTAACATTATGTAAGGTGTGAGATAACGGACTAGATGTATATTTTAGTTCTAATTCTTCTTTATCTAGTCCATTATCATCACAGTATTCCTTTGCTTCTTTAGCGTAAGAAAATATAGTTCCGTCTGGACAATGCCACTCTCGTACATCAGAAGCAAACCCACAACTATATACTATAATATCTCCGTCAACTAAAGCAGTTCTTGGCATTATGACTCCATTAAATCCTTAATATCGTCTCCAGAAGTATAGTATTCTATCTTACGAGCAAGGTCTAATACAGAGTCAGAGTCTATCTGTACTTCTCCACCAGACTTAGACATAGCTAATAGTAATTCTGTTGAAGCACTAACAGCGTGTCTCCTAATAATACTACGTTCTTTATCCGTAGAACCTATTGGAAAAGCTACCATTTTTTTCTCTCCTGTTTTTTCATCTTTAACCTCAGTTCCACTAAGCACTTCGATAGTTCCCTCTATATTCTTATAGACTCTACCGCCTGATTCTTTTTCCTTTACCTTAAACTTTACTGTGTCCTTGTATCTAGCATCATGCTGTGGTAAGAAAGAATTGTACCATTCTCCGTCAATTTTAAATCCCTTTTGGTTCTTTGATACTGACTCTAATACTCCCTCTACTTCATAAACTGCACTCATATCTAAACTCCTTTAATTAAAATATTTTTTATAATACCCCTATATTATAACACTATATATTGTGTATGTCAACCCCTTTATACTGCATAAAAGGTAGGTCAACCTTTTTCATGCAATCCCAACTACCACCTGATTTTATCTCTATTTCTAATGGAACAGGTAGCTCTATATTATACCTCTTTTTAAGAATTTCCGTAGTTCTATCCAACATCGCCCACGTTAGTAACTTACACGCTTTGGTGTGGTTTTCCTCTGACACGTCTAACATAATATTGTCGTGTATTGTATTGATTATACATATATCTTCATCAAACCACACTTTATAAGCTAAAGCACCTAAAGCTATTTTCATTATATCTGTTGCTACTGATTGTACAGGATAGTTTTTTATTTCAGTAGGAGAAAAAGCTGTTTCTCCTTTTCTGTATTTAGAATCATAATCTTTGAAAACTAAGTTTCTTCCTGTCGCAGTAGTCATTTCACATTTGTGTCTTGACAAACCCATAGGAGTTCTCTCTCCTACTAACTCTGGAGTCATACTTTTTGTACGATTCTCGCTTACATGGCGTAGTAAATCTTGATGCCAATTAAAAACATCTTCATATCTATCAAAGAAGTTGTATATAAAATCCTTTGCTAACTTTTGTGGTATCTTGTTTATCTCAGCCATAGTCTTAGCTCCCGCACCATACTGCAACTGAAAACTCAGAGTCTTTGCTAGTCTCCTTTGCTTTGGAGTAACGTCATACTCTTTTATGTTGTATAACTCGGAAGCTCTCATGGTGTGTAAGTCTCTACCACTCTTTAAATCCTTGATTAACATGGCATCTTTTGACAGTAAAGCTAGTACATTAATCTCTAGCTGAGAGTAATCAGCTTCTATAAGATGTCCAAACTCTCTCCTACTTTTGAAACACTCTCTTATCTTAGACATTTTCTTTCTCTTTTAATTCGTTCTCTATAAGAATATTAATATATTCTTTAGCTTTATGTAAGTCCTCAAGACCGCCTTTATACTTCCAACGCATAACATATTTTATAACATTACCCTCTGCGTAAGGTATCTCATTCT
>CAYPWN010000131.1:0-2860 GCA_964414525.1 uncultured Candidatus Poseidoniales archaeon
CCTCACAGGGAGCATGAGCTTGATGCCTTGGTCAGGAATCTGGTCGATGCCCTGAACGGACACATCCCTTCCAACATGCTACTCTATGGGGTTCCCGGGTCCGGAAAGACAGTGGTTACCAGATTCGTTCTAACCCAACTAAGGGAGAAGGGATTGGAGATGGGGCAGACTGTGAAAACATACGAGGTGAATTGCAGGAATGTTGACACGAAGTATAGAGTTGTCCAGACGATAGCCACCCAGTTGGCACAGAGGGGGGATGTCCCAGTCCCGTTCACCGGATGGCCTACTGACAGGGTTCTAGAGACTCTTGTCTCTAGGATGAGTAGGTTGGGAGGAGTTCACATCATTGTCCTTGATGAAGTTGACAACCTAGTAGACAAGGGGGGTGATGACCTCCTCTACGCATTAACTAGTCTCAACACCCTTCTAGAAAATGGGAGGTGCTCAATTATCGGGATTAGCAATGACCTGCACTTCACTCAGCACCTTGACCCTCGAGTAAGCTCCAGATTGAGTCAGGAAGACATTGTTTTCCACCCTTATGTTGCCACTGAGATTCAGAATATCCTCAATGAGAGGGCCTCGATGGGAATCAAGGATGGGGTTCTCGATGAGGGCGTAATCAAGCTTTGCTCAGCACTCGCTGCACAAGAGCACGGGGATGCTAGAAGGGCTCTGGATTTGCTAAGGATATCCGTTCAAAAGGCAGAACAGAGGTCACAGGTCAGGGTAAACACCAAGCACGTTAGACTGGCTCAGAGCCAACTCGAATATGACCAAGTTACACCTGTAATCAAGACACTGCCACTTCATCAGAAATTGGTCTTGTTCTCTATCTGCCTTAACGAGGAAAACGGACTTAGGAACATTTCCACTGGCGAAGTCTACAGGACCTATGCGGAGGCCTGCTCTAAGATTGGCACTGAACCTCTGACGACTAGGAGAGTCTCCTCGCTGCTAAACGAGCTAGATACAATCGGTTTAATCATGGCAAGGAACGTTAGCAAGGGCAGGGGGGGGAGAAGCAAGCAGGTTAATTCTGCGATCCCCAAGGCAATCGATGCTATTTCTCTGATGAGTGAGAACGAACCCCTGGTTAACGAGGCCTCCATGGGGAAATACAATCTTCAAGGCCACCTCTAGGGAAAGGTTCCGACAACGGTTAAACCGAAGGGTCAGGTCGGCGGCTCGATGCCAGAAGAGGATTCGGAATGGAAGGACGCCCTTCTAACGCCCAGTATCACCCTCTCATGCGGGGCGATTCTTGTTGGTTCGTGGATGTTGCTCTTGACAATAATCAACGTCACAATTGGGGCCTATTCCCCCGGTAACAAGGTTCTCTGGATTGGTTTCCTTAGTGGCGGAGAGGCGTATTCTAGTAGCCTTGACATAGTCGTGGACGATGCAGTTTTCGCAGTTCTCAGCCTTTCGGTAATCGGTGCCGGCGTAGCCGGAATGGGTTCTGCTAGGGAAGACGGGATCAGTGGTTGGATCTCAGACCTGCCGAAAGATAGGATGGTCATCAGCGTACATTCAACTGAAAGAGGGGTTGCTAGAACTATAGCTAGTTGGATGATTATCTCGGGATCCATGTACTACCTCGTCTGGAGCGCTTTGAATACCACTTGGGTTGATCCAGGGGTTTACTCTGTCATGATTGCCTTAATATCGCTCGGAGTCGGGATTCACTGGGTACAGGACTCAGAGTCTTCGGATTAGTGAGTCTCGAGCCCCCTGATTAGGTTCCTGCACCTGCCCTTCGAGTCTTCGTCCGACCACCTAATCACCACGCCCTTCCCCGGTTGGCCATAAAGAACTGCAGACCCGATAGGGGCCAGGGGGTGAAGTAGTAGGGGGGCTAGGTCCTCTTCTCCATCAACCTGGATGAGTGTGCTCTCCCCACTTTCCTTCCAAGAGGATATTGATTTTTCACATGCTTCTAGTAGAGAGTGAGTCAGAGAACCAGCCGGGCTGGAGCATGTCAGGATATTTTCGTATTTCGAAGGGTCGATTTCTCTCGCTCCGGGCCACTCCTCCCTCTTTGTTAGGCCATCCACGAGAGCTATATCTGCAGGCCTTCCTTCCTGCTGGAGCGCAAGAGCTGTAACGTCACCAACAGCAATCAACGGACCTGCGATTTCCCCAATCTGTCCAATTGCTGATCTAATTGCGATTGATGGGTCTTCTTCAGATCCTTCAATCAACTCGCCGAACGGATCTTTTAGTTGTGATTCAACTTCAGGAGTAAGTGAGGCATCTTTCCCCCTGAACGATTCGGGAATCCAGGGTTGTCCGTTTCTGTCGATGCAACCAGACCTAATCCTTGAGCTCGAAATCGGCTCCCCGTCCCAGGCCATAACCCTCTCTACAGGGATAATTTCTAGCTCCTCCAAGCCGTTTTGAGACCTAATGTTGTTAATCCCCTCACAATTAGCTATTGTCTCCTTAGTGCATACTATTGCTGTAGCCCCGGGATGATGTGGCGCTGGGCCTAGCTCGTCCGACAATACATGTGTCGAGACTCGAGATGAGCTGCCTCCAAAGGATTGAAAGATCTCCTCCGATCTGCTCTGCCAGTTATTCACTCGAGTGTCCTTTTGCTGGGCAATTTCGTCGTGGGTGATCCAAATCTCCAGATTTTGACATCTAGAGAGACCCGTTTCAATCAATGACGCATGACCGGAGTGGAATCGATCAAAAGTCCCTCCAACTAGTCCAATTCTGTGCATCAATTTCCCGCCTTATGTGCACCTTTTGGTTTCTAGGTGTGCCCCGGGGCGTAACGGCGGCCTTCACTGCTGCGCTCAGGCGCCTGACCCACCCCGGGACGTCTGTCGGACTGCGGGGTAGTCCCTTG
>CAYPWN010000132.1:0-2808 GCA_964414525.1 uncultured Candidatus Poseidoniales archaeon
TGATCGACTCCGATCGGTAACGCGGTTCCGCCTCCATCCAAAGGGAGTCGGTCCCCCCTTTACGCTGAAAGTAAAGATCGCTCGCCATCTCATCGCGAGCCGAGACTTGAATCCCAAAAGTGCAGACGAGTATCGGATCATCATCGGAAATTTGTGTTGCAGCATGCTCTTGGACCTGATTCGTCTGAATGAGTTCAGTCATTGCTCTTCTCCTGATTCAATAGCACTTCCCAACCGATTCGGTGACCAGACCGCTCGGGCAATCGCCTGCAGATCAGAGACCGAAAGTGCACCGGTTGAGTTAACCCAGTGGAACGGATCAAGCGAGTTATGCCGACAATCGATGGCCCAGGCTTCCTTCAGCATATGCATCGCAATGCGCCTTTCGTCGTCCTTTACCTTCGGAGCCCACGCAAAGATGTCCCAATGCCAACGCCAAGGCAGTTCTGAGTCGTTGAGCCAGTGGTTCCAGAGTACCCAGTACTTGCGTTTAGGGTTGAGGTAGTAGTTGTCGATCCTCGAGTGGGCAGGCGACCATGCCCATTCGACGCCTCCCAGGAAAAGCAGTTTGCGAGGAGTGCTGACGGGGTAATGAGGATACAACTCTAAAAACCCTGCCTTCACCTCAAGACCTAGTGGCTTATCTGGCATAGCCACCACCTCCGATATTCGCTGCTGCGGCAGATCATCGGGACATCCGGGAAGCGGTGAGGCTGCTATATGCTCATTTTTCCAACTTTTACTCATCATTTTTTCTCCTTTAAAGGAATCGATAGTCCTTCGCGGTATTGGCCGAACCTCACGCCGACATAGGTTCCTGATGAGGGTTTAAACGGCAGTTCCTTATCGGGTTTTCCCAAGTGATTGGCGTAATCGATCGCTTCTTCAAGACTGGCAAAGTCCTTTGAAAGTTTCCCATTGGGACTGGTATCGACTCGATAACGCAGCGAGTCATCTCCCGTTCCTCCCCAACGACCGGAAGCGATGTAGAGATACTGTTTGGCTCTTAAGATGGCGCACTCTTGCCAGTTATCCGCCGTCAGTTTCGACGCAATCGGTGCACTGGGTCCGTACAGCACCAGTTGGGGAACATGTCCTTCGTAATGAAAACACTTCATTGTTTCAGCCCCCCGTTGATTGGCGCCTCGCGAGTGATCGCATCGCGACTTGGCCCCCGACGCAGGGTCATGTAAGTCACGGAGGAGCGTTCTGCCGGATACTGGCCTTCGCCACTGCCCAACGCATTGGCATACGCGAGTGCTCGATCGCGACTTGCAAAGTCTTTTTCGAGTGCTTTGTGTTCAACTAAATGAAGACGAACGTAGTAACGGTAAATCTTTTTATCACCGTCCCTTCGGTAACCTCGAACGACCCAGATGTAGAGACCATCCCTGACAATGGCTTTGTTTCGCCAGTTACTGCCAGTGAGTTCTTTGGTGATATGGGCATGATCAATGCCATAGATCGGATCGTGGATGGGTGCATTCCCCAGCCAATTGATAAAGGCCATGCTGATAACTCCTTGCCCTGAATGCTGACTGGCGTCAGCGGGTCATACAGGGCTTACATGACCGACCAACGCTTTAGCAGTACTTATTACCCGCCCCGCAAGTTGTTGCTTAAATCGGCGGTACAACCAGTCTTATACTAGGCTGTTAATATTGCAATCACGTGTCATGCAAGTGGTAAAAACATGGGTATAGTGCCTAATTGGGATGTGTCGTTTCAGCATGTCGCTGCCCACAATATCTCGATGAGTTCCAGTTCTAATTGAATCGGCTAGTATCCTTCTTCGTCGCTGTAACCCTTATATGTCGACGGAACTCCCCACAGTTGTTTCTTAAAAATTCCTTTCGGGCCAACACAGTATGTCACCCACTTCTGTGGAAGAGATCCAAGTTCACGTATGACGTCGGGGTTACTAGTCCAGCTTTCCAGTACGAATCGGGACGCTTCATCAGCGCAAGCACGCCGAGTTCTGGGAAAAGCCGTCAGGGAGGTGAGTCTCCTCCACTTTGAAGAGCAAACCCAACACAAAAAACTCTCCCACCAGTTGATGAGACGGTTTTTGAAATTACTGGAATTACGTTTCTGTATAAATCGTTGGTTGTAACAACGTCTGTAAAGTCTTTTAAACGCAATTAAAGCTTTTTCCGATCTCTGGAAGTCATCCCATGACGCTTGATCTTCCGGGCGGATACGATCGTATCGCATGGGTTCCGACATCACGTCTCCCCTCCAATGTATTCCGTCGATTAGTTTGATGACAATCGCCATATAGGGACGCAAATCATCTAGGCAGTAGGGCATGGGTGCCTGCATATAATTCGATAGTCCGACATTGCCAGGTGTGTATCCATATCCATTGCGGCCAAAATCAAATTTCTTCCACCACAGCGGGAGAAACCAGAATTCGGAGCGAACGGGATCGAATCTCTTGTACCAGAAATGTCCCGTAGGGCCGGGGCCACACGGTAGCTCCACGTAATCGGGCACCAAATGAGAACTGAGATAAAAAGTGGTCCCAGACGGTAAGGTGTGTTCACACAGTATCAAGGTGAAGGTTCTCCTAAGAATATGTCCCAGTTTGAATAGCAGGCCGGCCCCCTCTTCGTTATTGGGTGCAAGGGTTTTAGCTACTCGCGATAGCGCTCCACGTGATCGGGTGTTTTTTTCTGATAACCCCGGGCTGACAAGTTTCTTTCAGATAGATCGCAAGCTCTTCATCGGTCATCGAATGGGCAAAGTAACTCTGACAAACTAGCGCTTTGAATTCCGTCTTAAACTCATCATGCCCCGATTTCTCTG
>CAYPWN010000133.1:0-2777 GCA_964414525.1 uncultured Candidatus Poseidoniales archaeon
ACCCACTTTCTTCATGAGGTAGGTCCGGAACGATAAATCCATTGACCCCACTCGAAGAAGCTTCTTTCACACACTGCTCTATGCCATAATGATGAATAGTGTTGTAGTAGCCCATTAGAATTAACGGCACAGTCACTCCTTGATCCCTTAGCCTCGCTGACAGTTGAATGCACGCCTTCAAGTTAATCCCATTTTCTAATGAAATCTGACTAGCCCTTTGAATCGTCACCCCATCGGCCAATGGATCACTAAATGGAATTCCCAATTCGACTGCCGGAGCTCCTAATGCATCAAATTTCTTAACAATCTCAAAGGTGGTCTCTATATCTGGATAGCCTACTGGCACATACGGGATCACCGACGACAATTGCTGAGTTTGAGCCTTTCGTATCGAATTAGTTATATTGATAGCAAGTTCCATTTGCTTAGCCTCAAACGACATAGACTTTTGTCATTAGATACGCTGCGTTCCCTATGATTCAAAATACTTAGAGAAAGGCATACCACGCTCACTGATTTCTGGACCGGATCAAGATAACATAATTATCCACCAAGAGAAACACAAGACGCCGATAGCATGCGCCTGAAAAAACATCCAATACCTAAGAAGTGGGACCTTAGAATCGCAAGATTGGAGTAGCCTGGTACCAAAATAACAGTCGTAATATGTCATAAGGCTTGCGGGAACCAATTGGATTCAATCTAGGAATTCAATTGGAGGTGCTTGCCTTCTGTCTTGATTGCAGGGGCGAGCACGAGTTCAGCCTGTTGAAATTCACGAATCGTCTTAGCCCCAACCATTCCCATGCACACTTTCAAAGCAGCCAGAAAATTTTGGGTTCCGTTAGTTACAGCGGTTGGGCCATTGATGATTTGATCCAATGGCGCAGTGGTACCAGTACCAACCCGAGTACCCCGTGGAAGTTCAGAATCTTTACCTGCCATACCCCAGTTATACCCTCGCCCTGGAGCCTCTGCGGATTGTGCAAAAGGCGTACCAAGCATAACTGCATCGGCACCAGCTACTATAGCCTTACATATATCTCCACCCGTACGGAATCCGCCGTCTGTAATAATGGACACGTATTTACCGGTAGTTGCGTAGTGGTTTTCCCGAGCAGCAGCACACTCAAGCGTGGCAGTGACCTGAGGAACACCCACTCCAGTAACCTCTCGAGTAGTACACGCGGCACCAGGCCCGACACCGACTAAGAGCCCATCTATACCTGTTTCAATCAACTCAAGTGCTGCGTCATAGGTCACGCAATTACCAACCACCAAAGGAACACCTTTTAGCGAAGGTATCAACTCGGAGAGCACCAAACCTTTATAGCTACGCGATATGTGCCTAGCAGTAGTCACCGTTGACTGCACCACTATCACATCCGCACCAGCTTCTACGGCAAGAGGAGCTAACCTTTTGGTATTTTGTGGCGTCACGGAAACTGCGCAAACACTTCCAGATGATTTGATTTGTTGCACACGTGTCTGAATCAACTTTTCATCGATGGGTCTAGTGTATATATCCTGCAGGATGTTCGTAACTGTGGCCTGAGAGGCACTCACTATGGTTTCCAAAGCGACCGCAGGATCTTCATATCGAGTCTGAATACCCTCTAGATTCATAACCGCAAGCCCACCTGTTTGATGCATTAAGGCTGCGAACGATGGATCCACTACTGCATCCATAGCAGAGGCTATAAAGGGAGTATCAAATGTGCAGGTGCCCAAAACGAAACTAGTATCTGCTAACTCGGGATTAAGCGTAACGGATCCAGGAACAATCGCGACGTCATCGAACCCATACGCATTTCGAATTTCTTTAATATACGAAGCCACGTTGTACCTGCAAATGAAAGTGATAGATCGAACTATAACAATCGGCGATGTAAGCAGTCAAGGGATATTTAAGCTATTCAATTTAGAATTTCTTGAAAGACTATTGAGTTAAATTTCACCCAATTGATGGTATATTGTGAACCCATACGAATTTAGATTTAATCGATCAGAACTTCGCTGGGGAAAAATTCGTGACGCATACATTGACTTTTCTTTCCCCAATCTGTGAAAGAGTACTTATACCCGAAGGTGAACTCAATGCACGATCCTAGGCATCAAGGCCCGCTACGATATGATCCAAGCTTAGTAGAAAAGAAATGGCAAACCAGGTGGCAACAAGACGGGCTATATGAAACCAAAGTGAATAGCGAAACTCCTAAATGGTACGAACTTACGATGTACCCATACCCGTCAGGAGATTTACACATTGGTCATTGGTATGCCATGGCCCCGGCAGATGCACATGCTCGATATAAGCGTATGGAAGGCTTCAATGTCCTTCACCCCATGGGGTTTGATTCCTTCGGTCTGCCGGCAGAGAATGCAGCTATCAAAAGACAAATCCACCCTCACGAGTGGACTATGGCTAATATCGAACGAATGCGTGTTCAACTTCAATCGATAGGAGCGATTTACGATTGGGATCGACAGATTGTCTGTTCACTTCCTGAATATTACAAATGGAACCAATGGTTTTTCATTAAGTTTTTCAATGAAGGATTAGCCTATAAAGCAAACGCCTCAGCCAACTGGTGTTCCTCGTGCAACACAGTCCTCGCAAACGAACAGGTCTTAAATGGAGCCTGTGAACGGTGCGACACAGTGGTTTACAAGCGAGATTTAAACCAATGGTTTCTTAGAATCACCAAGTATGCCGAAGAATTGCTCATCATGGACAACTTGCATTGGCCGGAGAAGATCAAATTGATGCAAAAAAA
>CAYPWN010000134.1:0-2685 GCA_964414525.1 uncultured Candidatus Poseidoniales archaeon
ACTCTAAAGCCCCATCTTGGATGGTCTGTGCTATCTCCACCGAAAGCTATTTGATAATTATCAGGGTTATTATCAACAGAATTTGCAAAAGCCCCTTTTATACCAATTCCACCTGTTTTAATTTTTACTTTTTCAGTACCAGCAGTTTCAAATTTCATATAACCATCAGAATCCATATGTATCTTTTCATTACTATCAGTAGTAACAAGAATTAAATCACCTGAACCTACAACTCTATCACTAACTGTAACATTACCTGCAAAAGTAGCTGTACCTGAGTCTGAAATAGTGAGCCTTGTAGCATTATAAGCATTATTTTTTAATTCAAATCCACTTGAACCCATTTGTAAGGTTAGCTTATTAGCGTTATCACCTCTTATATAACCAGTTCCATTGAAACTTGTGTAGTCTGCTCCAAATGTTTTTACACCTGAAAAGGTTTGATTTGTAGATAAATGAGCAGTATCAGCATCTAGGTAAGCACTTGCAATTGCAGTACCATTCCATACTCCAGTACTTATTGTCCCTAATGAAGTAATCGTAGATAAAGCAAAATCAAGAGTATTGTCAGAATCCTCATAAGTAACTGAAATACCTGTCTCTGTATTTGACCCTACCATAGCCCCTACAGTATCAGCTATAGTTTCTGCCAATGTTGTTCCATTGATTGTTAAAGCGTCAGTTTCAAGACTACCATCAATATCGACATTCCCAGACACATCAAGAGTTGCAGCGGCTAGTTGACCTGATATAGTTAGATTTCCAGAGCTTGGATTATAAGTAAATCCAGTATCAGTTTCAGCTCCTTGTGCTCCAGTAGCTCCATCTACAAATATTGGATAAACTGTTTCGTCAGTAGAATTATTAGCACTTACTGTAAAATTAGCAGCTTCATCAATAGTAATACTATCTGGAATCCTCGCATCAGGAAGAGTCCCAGTAACCATTGCATCTAATTTAATTTTTGTTAATGCCATTATGCGTTATCCCAAGGCGTAAATTGTTGTAATCCATATTGTACTGCTACAAGTTTAGATTCACTTCCACTAAAGGAAACATCTTCTTGTGCAATACCAATTATCATTGCCATCTTATCTGCTTTCATTCCTTCCCCATCTGTAGATGATGTGCAAATTCCATCGCCTATTTCAATATTCCCTTTTTCTCCATTACAAAGAATATGTCCATCACCCAATACATAAATCTGATGCTGATTTTCGTACATATCAGTAGGATATTTACCAGCATAAGCACCTAATATTTTTTTAGAATATGCAGAAGATGTCTTTTTAACTTTATATCTAATCCCTCTTTCAAGGTCACTACCATCGTGATTTTTTGTATAGAAAAGATTTTCGGTTTCCACTAATGTTCCATAAGGATAACCATCGCTATTATCTGAACTTGGAAGCTCAGCATCGTGATTAGCTGTAAAAGCACCCCAAGTAATAGTTCCACTTGTAAAGGTTACATATCCCTGTTCACCACCATCTCCATCAGCAATAGTTATTGCAAAATTTGTATCGGAAGCGTTATCGTGACCACATTGAATCCTGACTCCATATCTATTTTCAGAATCACCATCATTAGTGAAAGAGGCAATATAAGAACCAGGGTCATCCCCTTCCACATCAAGCCTATAATCTGGCGAAGTGTCTCCAATTCCGACATTGCCCCCTGAATTAATACGCATTCTTTCAACACCAGCAGTACCAATCATCATAGCATCTGTTACATTATTGCCGTGGTCGTACTGTATAAATCCCTCATACTCTGAATCTCCACTTGTTCCATCAGCAAAAAATAAACTACCAGATTTATCGGTAGGAGAGGCAATGGTAATTCCAGCGTGGTTTGCATCATAAATAACTAAATTATCAGCAGAAGAGCTATAATCTGAAGGCGAAGCAGTACCGATTCCGACTTTGCCTGCTGAGGTAATACGCAATCTTTCACCTGGATTGCCACTATTATTTGCATTAGTAAAAAAAGCTAAGTCACCAAGATTATTAGAGCCTTTATCTATATGAAGTATAGCACCACCTACATTATCTGCACCGTCATTGGTAAAAGCTATCCCATTACCAGTATCCGTTGTTGAATTATTGCGGATAACTATTGCATAATCATTTGGATCATCTAAATCTCCAGCAGCGTCTAAACTTGACGCATCTATATCAAGCATACCTTTTGGCGAAGCTTCATTAATTCCGACTTTGCCTGATGTACTCGCAGTAAAAGGAGTGTTTTCAACACTTCCGTAATCATCTGCTAAATTTCTAATTTGGAAAACATCTTCCGATACTTTTATATCCCAATTTCTCGCACCACTTGTTCCACCTGTATCAGTTAAAATTAATCTTGCTTGAGTTCCTCCAATAGCCCTTATGTCAGCTTGTCCGCTTGATTCAACATCTAATTCATAATCTGGCGAAGTAGTACCAATTCCGATACCATTTGCTCCGACTGCTAAATTTGTACTTGCCTCTGAATTTTCTAAATTTAAATATCCGTCAGAGTGCCATTGCATATAGGCTTTTGCTGTAGTGCTTTCGTAAAATCTCAAGTATGGGCTTGTCGCACCTTTAAGCATTAACTGTTCTGAAGCTGAAGTGTTTATTGTGATAGCGCCTGCAAAATTAGCATTTGATGCTCCTGTTAATTGCAAGGTAAGTGTTTCCGTTC
>CAYPWN010000135.1:0-2613 GCA_964414525.1 uncultured Candidatus Poseidoniales archaeon
GTCTGTTGTCGTTTTCACCAGACAAAGTAGATTGCACTTCCAACGCAGCGATTGAAGATGTTAGGGATTCAACTTCTTCAAGTAAATCAGGCAGCAAGTCTCTTTCCCCTTCTGCCATAGCCATATTCAGTAGCTCATGCAATTCACTTCCTTGCAAATGCACCGAATCCCAGGCCTGAACTTGAGTCTTAACTCGCGATAACCGGCGCATCGTGTCTTGAGCCCCTATGGGATCTTCCCACATCTGTGGATTTGCGGCCTGGTTCTCAAGGGCAACTATTTGTTCACGTTTATCGGATACGTCAAAGATACACCCCCAACCGATCAACCTTATGAATTAGTTCGTTTATCCTACTAATGGCGTCTTGCAAAACCACACCTCATATCGTGCACAGAGTACACAAGACTTCACACTTACTATATCATGAACACAAGCTAATGAGAGGGTGTCCGCAGTGTGTCTCAAAGGAACCTAATGTCTAATTTTGATAACAATATCAAGTGCATATTTTGCTCTCTGCAAGAAACTTTAACTGCCACAGAATTCTTGCATAACGACAATCTAGCCTTCGCGATTAACGATATCTCTCCCGTAGCACCTGCACATGCCTTGATTATTCCTAAAAGTCACGATACCCGCATTGGACAACCCGGGTCGGAAGCTACAGTTGCTCGGCTAGTGTCAATAGCTGGTAATCTGGCCAAAACATTGCAGATAGACATGACTGGCTATCGCCTGACAATAAACCAAGGGCCTGATTCAGGACAACAGGTAGACCATCTACACATGCACCTGATCGGGGGGAAAGCTCTCGGACCTATAGGCTAAGGGATTCTGCTAATGAACATCGAGCAAATGTACAATCATCTACCCTTGTCTCTTAGGCAACATATCGATAGGGTAGTCGAAATTGCCATTAAACTGAGCACAATACATGGTCTTGACATTGATAAAGTCACTTTTGCTGCTAGATATCATGACCTAGCTCGAATCACCCCAGAACACGTACTACTCGATGAATGCAAGAAATTCAGTATTCCTATCGACGAATTTCATAAGCAATTACCCATGCTGCTACACGGTACTGTGGCAGCACAGTGGATTCGCGCCTCAGGTCATGCCCTAGCAGTGACAGAGGTTATAGATGCCATTCGGGACCACTCCGTAGCTAATTCCGCAATGAGCCAAATCGCGAAAGTGATTTTCTTGGCTGATAAACTTGATCCTCATAAAGCTCAGCGATACCCGTTCATCCATAAAGTTAATAGAGCATCTGAACAAGATCTAGATAAAGCACTATTCGTGTTTATTCACCACGAAATAGCTATGCGTCTTGAACTTAACCAGCTTATCGCCCCAGAATCAATAGCTACACGAAATCACCTCCTAGACCGATATTCAACTTCAATCGAATCTAGAGATAGGGATACACCGATCTAGACACTATATCCCCCGTTTATGTGTCTACTAGCTTGCTAGTCAATCCCGGCCGCAACAATACCATCGTGGCAATTCAATCAGTAGTACTTTTTATTGGCCATTGGTTAATTCGGAACCTATGACGTATACTTACCACCCTGAACGAAGCAGACATCATTATAGCTTCCATTGATTTTCCCCAAACAACTAATTTTTTTGATACTATCCAAAACTAGGAAATGGTCAAATTCATTAAACAACTTACTGCACAGTAGAACTGAAGAGAATTGCAAATGGAAAAAATTGCTATAGCAAAATACCAAGAGATTGCCTTGAAGGGCAAAAATCGACCAATGTTTACTAGGGCTCTATTGCAGGCCTTGCGTGCGACTCCAGAGGGTGCGGGGATCACAGCAGTGAAGCATCTTAATTCCCGAATAATAGTTGAACTCGCTGAGAACTATAAATGGTCAGAGGTCTCCTCCCATCTGGGTCGTATATTTGGAATTGAAAAATTTTCTCTTGCCACACGCCTACCTGCAGACCTTGATGCAATAAAAGCCGCTATAGCGAACGAGATAAACACTTACCTAAATGTGGCGAATTTCCGAATAAGGGTAGCTAGACCTGATAAGGCATTTCCGATGAAATCCAAAGACATTGAAATTGCCTTAGGAGCATTTGTTCA
Source organism: uncultured Candidatus Poseidoniales archaeon (assembly GCA_964414525.1). Taxonomy (GTDB): domain Archaea; phylum Thermoplasmatota; class Poseidoniia; order Poseidoniales; family Thalassarchaeaceae; genus UBA36. Next base: position 2,109 of record CAYPWN010000135.1, read on the forward strand.
AGGAATAACCAATTTGCCAGTGGACCTTAAGCACGCCGAGCTCACTATCACGGTAGAAATTGTGCCGGGAGAAGCTTACCTATATTTCGATCAAATCACGGGACTCGGAGGACTACCCCCCGGGGTAAGCGGTAAGTTAGTGTGCTTAATGTCAGGGGGTATTGATTCTCCGGTGGCCGCCTTCCGAATGATGAAACGCGGTGCCCAAGTAGTGTTTGTACACTTCCACGCATTCCCGTTATTATGGGGTGTATCGAGAGACAAAGTTGACGCTATGCTTCATATTCTATCGCGGTATCAGGCAAACAGTCGTTTATACCTAATACCATTCGCCTCATTGCAGCAATCGATAGCTTTGTCTGTAAATCCTAGGTTCCGCGTAATCGCATACCGTAGAATGATGGTACGAATAGCTGAATCTATAGCAAGAAAAGAACGTGCTTTCGGACTCGTTACTGGTGATAGCCTCGGACAAGTCGCATCACAAACACTAGCAAACATGAGG
>CAYPWN010000136.1:0-2578 GCA_964414525.1 uncultured Candidatus Poseidoniales archaeon
ATATTTGGAATTACACTGGGGATATTTGTTTCTTCTGGATTATTAAGATTTGGTCCTTCGTTTGAGAATATAGCTTGGTCAACTATGTTTCTATTAGCTCCTTTTGGTTGCATCTACTATCCAATAGAAATCTTACCTGATTTTTTTCAAGAAATCGCTTTATTGCTTCCCCTTGTATATATTTTTGAAGAAGCTAGAAGCATACTAATTGATCATACAGTAAATTACCAAAATATTATAAAAGCTTTTTACCTGAATGGAGTTTATCTGATTATTGCAATATCTTTATTTTATTATTCATTTAATAAAGCTCGCAAAAAAGGTACTTTAATAAATATTGGTGAATAAATTATATTGATTTTTAATATGAACAAAAAAATTATTGAAAATAAAATATTTATATACATTTTTTTTACAATATTATCTTTTTTAGCAAGATATTATTTATTTGAAGGAAGAGAATCTTGGAATGATGAGTGGCATACAATATATGTTGCTAAACCTGATATACCCACAGCAGAAACTCTTGCAAGATATTATGGAGATAGAGGAGATAATTTTTTAACTGAATTTTATCCCAGTCTTTATCTTTTTGTTTTAAAATATTTTTTCAATATATTTGGATACATTGATGTTAATGGCAGATGGTTTTCGCTTATATTTGGAACTTTATCTGTGCCCCTTACAATTTATTTAGCAAATATTTTTTTAGATATAAAAAAAACTTTTTTTTTAGGATTAGCAGTTACATTTAATTTATTTTTAATTTGGCAATCACTTGAGATAAGAGCTCATAGTATTTTAGTTTTTACTTCTATAATTAATATTATTTTATTTTTCAATTTACTAAAAAAAAGCAACTATTTTAATACTATCATTTATAGTATTGTCTCCATTTTTTTGCTCTCACTTTGGCCAATTAGTGGGGCTATTTTTTTTGGAAAAACGATTTATATAATAAAAAAAATAATTATTAATAAAGTTTTTGAAAAAAGAATTTTATTATTATTTGCATTCATACTTTTTACTTACATAATATTAAATATTGATTATCTAAAATTAAATTTAGCACGTGATTTTCACTACACATCTTTATATTCGTCATTTTTTTATAATTACCATTTTAGAACTTTTTTTGGATCACCTATTTTGGGCGGAGTTTACTTAATTATTTTTTCTTTAATTTTAATAAAAAATTTTAAAAAAATTATTTTTTTAAATGAAAAAGAAAATTTAATTATTTATATAATTTTATCTTCTTATCTTTTAACACTTGCTTATACATTGTTAAGAGCTTCAATTATGTCGCCAAAGTATGTTATATTTATATTGCCACTAATAATTACTTGGATTTGTGTTGAATTAGAAAAATTAGGTAAAAATAAAATCATTAAAATATTTTTAGGTTTTTTAACTATACTTTTCTGTATATTGGAAATTAATAATTTTCCTATAAAAAGACCTCCTGCAAATGAGGCATTGAAAATTATTAAAAATGATAATTCAAAATATATAACAACTATTGAGGAAGATGTATTTAATAATTATTTAAGTACGAAAAAAATTTTTATAGAAGAAAATTTTGTTTTGCTCGATGAAAATATTAAATACCCAGAATCTATAAAAAATTTTTGGTTTATTTGCTTAAATAATCCTTCTCATATTGTTGGAAATAAAAATTTACCCGATGAAAAACATTGTACAGATTTTAAATCTAATAACGAAAATTTTGAAGAAAAAAAACAAATCAAAATAAATGAATTTATATTAAAGAAATATGAAAAAAAAAAATAATTATCTTACCAATTTTAAAAAAAAATTATAAAAAATAGCTATTAAAATGTGATAAATTACCAAAAAATTCATTTTACTTTTATTGTTCCTTCGTTTGTCGAAAACAATAGTATGTTCGTGTATTTTATAATATTTGCCAGAAGAATAAATTAAATCAAATAGTAATTTAAAACCTTTACCATATAATTTTTTTTTATTTAAATTATAAATTCGCTTTTTAAATATAAAAAAACCACTCATAGGATCTGAAACTCTTCTCCCTAGCAAAATATTTAAAAAAAATATTAGCAACAAAGATGCAAAATATCTAAAGAAAGATAATCCAGATCTTTTTTTAAAATTTCTTACACATACCAAAAAATCAATTTCTTTTTTAAAAAAAATTTTAATTATCTTTGGAAGATACCTGGGATTGTGTTGTAAATCACCATCCATTATTATTATATTTTTGAATTTGGCTTTTTTTATTCCTAAAATTAAAGATTGGCTTAAATCTCTTTTTTCTTTTTTTCTTATATAAAATGTAAAATTTTTTTTGCTTGATTTCATTTCATTCAAAACTGCTTTTGTGCCATCTTGAGAATTGTCATCTATCACTATAATTTCATAAAAAAAATTTTTTAAATATTTTTCAATTTTACTTATAAGCAAGTTAACATTGTGTCTTTCGTTATATGTTGGTATTACAACTGAAAATTTATTATATTTTTTATTCATAAAATTCTAACAAAGTACTTAATTTGCAAAGCTTTTGGTGCGCCCGGAAGGACTTGAACCCTCAACC
>CAYPWN010000137.1:0-2556 GCA_964414525.1 uncultured Candidatus Poseidoniales archaeon
CCACTCGGTCGTGTCCTCGGAGTACCCTGGGTTCTCGAAGTCGAAGCCTTCGTTGGTGTCGGTAGCGAACTGCCAGTACTCGTCGAAGCTGAACGTTGAGCTGTTGTCAGCGTCCCACTGCAGCAGGAAGCCGCCGATGCTCTCGTAGAACGCGTCCCAGTCATCCTGGGATGGCCATGCCTCGGGCTCGCCGGGCTCGTCTCCGCCGTCCCCGTCGCCGTCGCCGTCTCCGGGTTCGTCCCCGTCTCCGTCGTCACCATCGTCATCTCCGAACTCGTCTGCGAGGCAGTCGGGTATACCGTCCATGTCCTCGTCGGCTTCGAAGGCAGGTCCTGCCATGAGCACCGTAATCACGCCCGACTGGAAGGTCCAGTTGGCTGGGTCCTCATCGCTCATGTCGCTACCGCTGACGGAGAGCATGGTGTGAACCAAGCACGTGTCGTTGGTGACATCGAGTTCCCAATGCTCGTGGTGAACACCTGAGCCCTCGTCTACGTCCCATTCGTCGAACTCGCCGTAGAACCATTCCTCTCCACCACTGGCTTCGTCCTCGCCATCGGGGCAGTCATCGATTCCGTCGTTGACCTGGTAGACCCAGATCTCGGAGCCGTCGGAGCAGTCGAACCAGTTGATCGGGTCGCCTGTCTCGTTGTACTGCTGCTCGTCCGCGCCGTCCTCGCAGTCTGCCTCGCCGTCGTTCACGTAGTCGAACGGAACCTCATCGCCGTTTCCGCAGAAGAAGGTGGGGCCATCTCCCTCGGAGGAGGGGATATGCTCGACGCCCCACGAGTATTCGTACGAGGCGTTCTCGATCAGTCCGCCGAAGAACCATTCCATCGTATGCAGTCCCTCGCCTTCGAAGTAGTGCTCGATGCTCTCGATGATGAACGCTAGTTCCTCCTCCTCGGTGGAGTTCTCGTCATAGTCCTCCCAGTCGTAGCCGTAGAGGGTGTGCGCCGCATCTCCTGCTTCGTCCAATATGGACAGCTCGACGTCGATGTGGGACGAGTCGTGGCTCGTGGTGCCGATGTCCTCGCCGTCATCTCCGCCCTCGCCGTCTCCGTCTCCGTCTCCGTCTCCGTCGCCGTCTCCGTCGTCGTCCCAGTCGTCGCCGTCTCCGTCGTCGTCCCAGTCGTCGCCGTCTCCGTCGCCGTCACCGTCGTCAGTGCAGTCAGCACAGCCTCCCCACTGGAAGGCCCATGCGTGGATGAGCTCCATGAGCGTGCCCTCTCCGTCGCCGTCCGCGTCTACGACGTGGAATCCGTCGGAGATGCAGTCGATGAAGCTGGCGTTGTCGCCGTCCATTAGGTACAGCCCGCAGTTGCTCACTGGGTTTAGTGCGCCGTCGTTGTCGAGGTCCTCATCTAGGTCGTCGCAGATCCAGTCCTGGTCGAAGTCAGTTGGGGTCTCCATGGCGTCTAGGCTGTTTGATCCGCACATCCACTCTTCCTCGTCGCCCCATCCGTCGCCGTCGTCGTCCCAGTCCTCGAACCACATCGACATGTCGCAGTCGACGATGAAGTCCTCGTCGCCGGTTCCGCTCATGTCTATCAGTCCGGAGGCTACCCAGTCGGGCTGTCCGTCTCCGTCAGTGTCCAGGCTCACGCATGGGTCGTACGGGTCTAGGTCGTACTCGTCCATCACGCCGTCGTTGTCGTCGTCCAGATCGCTCTGGTTGAGGACCTGCGAGATGGGCATGACTATGTCGTCAACCCATACGGTGTCCGCGTTCGAGCTGACGCTGAAGTCCTTGTAGTACATCCACTCGAAGGTGTGGTAGCCCGCACTCACCGATGTGGTGTATGTTCCGGAGGTGACTCCGGACCAGCTCATCGTCAGGCTTCCGTCAACGTAGAACCTCAGGTAGTCCCAGTAGCCCTCTGTCGAGGTCTCGTATGCGAACGAGACGTCCCCGCCAAGGGTGTCTATGGTCAGCTCCAGGGTGCTTGTCTCGGCGTCGTTTATGTCGCCGGACTCCGCCATGTAGGACCCGTTGATAGCGTTCCCGTTAGTGGTCCCGCAGGACCCCATTCCGCAGACGAACCAGTCGGCGTCGCCGTATGTGGTCCAGCCGGCTGGGATGCCGCCGCCCTCGAAGTTGCCTAGGAAGGGCGGGTCGCCGGTGTAGTCGGGGTCGCCGTCTCCGTCGTTGTCGGCCCATGCGGTGCCGTCCAGCGGGAACGGGTCGTCCTCGTCCATGACGTTGTCTCCGTCGTCGTCGGGGTCGGTGTCGTCTCCGAGGCCGTCTCCGTCGGTGTCGACGCAGTCAGAGTCGTCGTATGGCAGGTCGTCCTGGTCGTCGGGGCAACCGTCGTTGTCGTCGTCGTCGTCCGCGTTGTCGCCGATTCCGTCGCCGTCGCTGTCGGTGGTCTCGTCTGGGTCCAGTGGCATGTCGTCGTTGTAGTCGTACGTGCCGTCGTTGTCGTCGTCGGTGTCCGCGTTGTCGCACCATCCGTCGCCGTCCGTGTCGGTGGTCTCGCCACTGTCCGTCGGGCAGTCGTCGTCGATGTCGTCGACGCCGTCAGCGTCGTCGTCCATGTCCTCGATGTTGCAGTC
>CAYPWN010000138.1:0-2542 GCA_964414525.1 uncultured Candidatus Poseidoniales archaeon
CCGGCTTTGGCTATAAGCCAATTCCACGAGACGTGGATCCCCGATCATAGCCTGAACTTCGGGAGGCGGCCTCTGAGCCATCTCATCCCGGGTAAGATCGTGATGTATCCTGACCTTCGTTAGTAGAGCCCTTCTAACTCTATCCCTGTATGTTGCTGGGTCTAGCTTCTCTGGTCTTTGGTTAAACTTGGTTAGGTCGAAGACGTGCCTCCAATTTTCTTTCTCGGGAACAACCATCATTGCTACAAGAAGCAAGAGTCCCACATTCAGAACCACTAACCACTTCAGAAACTCATTAGAAGTGAGGAGAACCACAGTTCCCATTGTCTCTACAAATGGGGCGGAAATAACCCCAGTAACATGACGACTCTCGTCGAAGACGACCTGAAAGTTCCCCTTGTCAGACTTTATGGGAGCAGATAGGTTTGCGTTGTCGAACTCCATCATGTCATAGACTAGCAGCTTGAAGAACCTCTCATTACCGCCCCAGTCGTTGTTGTTGAGAATTTCCTGAGTCCAGCAGTTGTTCTGCGTGTATTCCCCGATAGCTGAGCAGTCATTGCTAAGCCCCTGCTCTTGGGCGTCATCCAATTCCCACAACATGTTGGAGAACGCTTCCTCGTCGGAGACGAAAACGATACTTCCAGTAACTTCTAGCTCCCCAACGCCAGCAGAGAATGCTCCCCTTTCTTCTGTTGGCAACTCGTCGAATACAGTAATTCCGGGATAGTCAAACCTCATCATTAGGCGGAGATCTCCCGGAGCGGGATTTTCTGGATTAGTAGGGTCTCCGTCTCCCTTGATGTCGATGAACGCCGAGGCAGAAGCCTTCCCGAGTGTCATGATGTTCCTATGACCTGGGTCTTCAATATCCTTCAGAAGTGGCTCGAACTTCAGACCCGTTGGTGATTTGTACATTACTGGGAGCCTGCAATCCCTCAATCCGTCAGGGTTCTCAATCTGGAAGGGGGTGCAACCCTGCATCAGTGCCCCTGGTGACATTTCGTCCACATCCTGGCCAACTGAAGAAGCACTCCAGACGTTTTTCCAGTCTATCGTCTGCTCTGACTGTTGGGTGTACACCCAATGCTGCTTCTCATCCAAGAGTGGGGAATTGAAGTAAGTAATTCCGAACATATTTGCCAGCCTGTTTGCGTTTGTATTGTCCGATGCCACAATTACCTTCCCACCTTTCTCTGTAACGAACTTGTAGATCTCATCTGCTTCGGTTTCGTCAATTGGCTTCTCAGGCCCCATTATCGCCAATAGAGTTCTGTGAGGGTCTTTCCAGTCATTAACAAGCATAGGAGTAGACATGGTATTGGCAACATAGTAACCCTCGTCCTCTTCGAAAGAGTCCCTCATATCCGAAACCTGCCCCAATCCAACTTCTTCGTAAGCGGAGTAAGCAGTCCCCTTACCAATTACGAAAAACATCGGGAGTATCAATAGGAGAATGGCCGTGATTCCCAGTGAGTAAGTTACAGTTCTGTTGAACCTCTGCTCGCTCCCCACGTCACCAGACACAATATCACACCCGTTTCTTATTGGGCCTACGGCCCAAGCAACACCCGTTCGACTAACAAATCACGGTTATATGTTCCTGATCTTAGTTTGCATTTTCTCTGGAAGATTCCACCAGTCCCTCATTCCTTTGTTCGGCGGGGAATTATCAGGGAGAATAAGAATGCGGATACGGTTGCCATTATTCCTGGAGCTGGAAGGTTTGACTTAATCGAATCATCCGAGGTGCTTGGCTCGCTAGATTCTCCCCCTGACTCAGAATCTCCAGTAGGTGGGGGCTCTACACTAACTCTCGCCTCATCTTCTGCCATAACGTTCCCTCCTTGATTCATTGCCCTCTTTGAGGTAACAGTTACCGTGATGTCGCAATGCCTTTTCGGATGACTTTCCGAGGCAGTGACTCTCAAGTCGGCATCCTTAGTTTTCCCCGACTCGATATTTCCGATCATCAGTGAATCAAGCCCGTTGTCCGTAGTTAGGAGGGGGCAATTGTCCTCAACCTGTACGTCACCAACCCCATCTTGGGCATTACCATCGTTCCTCACAGCGACAGTAAGTATTGTGTCAGAACCAGCATTCATTGGCCCAAAGGGGTCAGAGATCTCAACAGAGATATCGAAAATCGTCGGAATCTCCATATCCCCTTCTCTGTTTTGCGGGGAGGAAATTGGATCTGGAACTCCCTGCCTGGCAGTCACTGAGGCAGTGATAGCGAACTTCTCTATCTTCTCTGCTTCGAAAGAATACACGTTTATTTCGGTTACCTTAAGGTCGAAGGATTTGTTCGTTCCTGCAGGAATTGTCTCTCCCTCTGGGGCATCGAATTTACCCCCAAACGGAATATCGAATTCGAATTCTACTGTTATCTCAGTCAATCCCGTGTTGTCGACGAAGAACTCTACATTTACAGACCCCTCACGAGAAATCTCAAACGGGTTCGCCGAATCTTCTCCTGGGTAGTTTATGCCCAATTCCCATGAGTCAAGATCTTGCGCAACTGAAGGCCCAGAGAAAATTA
>CAYPWN010000139.1:0-2541 GCA_964414525.1 uncultured Candidatus Poseidoniales archaeon
GGGAGGGGGACCTGCTGAAGGTGGAGACGGAGATAGGATGGTTCATCGACAAGGTATGGGTGACGGAGGGGATCAAGCCAGGGATCATTGGATGCTCTCACCACATCGGGCGATGGAGGCGAAAGCAGGACTCTGGGAACCGCTACATGACCAACGAAGTCGAGATTGAGGACATGGGCGGAGGCAAGATGAGGATGAGGACGGTCAGCGGAGTCAGGCCGTGGGAGTCAGACGATCCCGACACCAATAGGGTTTGGTGGAGGGATGGGGGGGTTCACCAGAACATCACTCACGCCGTTCAGCCAGACCCAATCAGTGGGGCGCACTGCTGGCTTCAGAAAGTCAGGATAACTAGGCCTAGGGAAGGTGAGAGGTATGGAGACGTCGAAGTAGATACGAACAAGTCGTTCGAGTACTACAAGAGGTGGAACGAGATGGCAAAGGAGAGGGAAGTGCACCCAAGAGGGGAAAGGAGGCCGTTATGGATGAACAGGCCTCTCCCGCCAAGGAAAGAGCACTGGTTCGTTGACCGTGGCTAGTCGGAGAAAACTCCCCAGCCTACGAGCTCCCATCCTCTCTCGTGCATGTAGTAGAACAGCATCTTCAATGAGACGTCCGCCACTGCGAAGGTAACGCCATGCTCCAGCTCCCCGGTGAGCACCAGAACGATGCCTACTCCGGTGAGTGTAGCTATGGCTCTCCAAGTGGCCGCCTTGATGAGGCTGCGTGACCTTGTCTGGCCCATGAATCGATGCGGCCTTGCACATAGCAAATAACCTAAGCGGTCATGTGAAAGGACATATGCATGTTAGTCAATTCAATTGAGTCGTCTCGAGTTTGCCAGAAGACGGATCGACGTCTTCCAGCCCCCAATCGGACCAGCTCCATGCCCTTTCGTGGAAGTAGTACAGGAACATCTTGGTGACCACCTCGATACTAGCGATTCCAAGACCGATTCTTAAATCCCCAGTAAGGAACCATGCAATCAGAATGGTGTCAGTAGTGGCGATTGTCCTCCAAGTCAGAGTCTTCACAATGCTTCGGGTCCTGTTTGCGTGTCCTGTTCCGGGGATGTGCGTCATAGGTTATGCTAAGCCCGATGAGGGATAACCCCTCCTACTGCGGGTTCAGGGAAGAAAATCAAACGGATTCGATGACTACGGCAATTCCCTGTCCACCACCGATGCATGCAGTTGCGACACCGTATCGGCCGCCACTCGACCTCAGCTCGTGAGCCAGAGTCATCACCAGCCTTGTCCCTGTGGCAGCCAGCGGATGGCCGAGTCCAACTGCTCCGCCGTTGACATTCACCCTATCGACGTCTATTTCCAGATCCTTGATGCATGCTACTGCCTGACCTGCGAATGCCTCGTTAATCTCCCAGAGGTCTATGTCGCCGACAGAGAGTCCTGCGTTCTCGATGGCCTTTCTGCTAGATGGGACTGGCCCGTAAGCCATTATCTTCGGTTCGAGGCCAACTATCCCCCAAGAAACAATCCTAGCCAGAGGTTCATCCCCGTCTGACTGTGCCTTGGATTCCGACTTGACTACGACTGCGGCGGCGCCGTCGACGACCCCCGAAGCGTTGCCTGCAGTCACAAGAGAGTCGGGTCCGAAATGGGTCCTGAGTCCCGATAGAGTCTTCGCAGTGGTACCAAGGACAACGTGGTCTTCGTGACTGTGGTCGATAACTCCATCTTTAGTTTCGACGTTGACTATCTCCTTCTTCCATGCTCCAGAAGATACGCTGGCCTCTGTCCTCTGGTGACTCATCGCAGCGTACTCGTCTACCTCCTCTCGAACCACCCCCTTCCTTCGACAGAGCTCGTCGCTGGTCTGTGCCATGAAGAAGCCGCTGATGCCATCCATCAGGTTAGTGAATAGGTAGTCCTCCATGTCCCTGGTTATCTCCTCCCCGGCTTTCGGGGGTCGTCCTAGGCGATACTTGTCCCTCATCCCCCTGAGTACGTGGGGCGCTTGGCTGAGATTCTCCATGCCTCCCGCTACGACAACGTCGGCCTCTCCGAGCATGATCATCTGGGCAGCGCTGACTATCGACTGTGCTCCGCTCCCGCAGAGCCTGTTCAGTGTCAGCATTGGGGCTTCTTGTGGGATGCCTGCCCTGAGACCTGCGTGTCGGGCGCCATATATCGCTTGGTTAGAGGTCTGCAATGCGTGCCCCATCACTACGTGGTCTATACTAGTAGGATCGGTGCCGGTCTTCTGCATTGCCCCTGTTATGGCTATCGAGCCAAGCTCCTCTGCGGATACAGATGCAAGCCTCCCACCCGGACCACCGTCTCCCCTCTTTCCTCCCAGCCACTCGCAGAACGGAGTCCTAGCCCCTCCCACAATCACTGCTCCTTCCAACATGCCACGCCCAACTGATTGGCCCTCAAGAGCCTGACTGTTTCGCCATCTCGCTCAGGATGCGTCTTCTTCGTCCGTCATTGAGCCTAGGTAGTCGGGCAACTCAACACCTGACATCTTTGCCACGTCATGAATTGGGGGAAGGCTCTGTACTAGGCTGCTGACGAAGTT
>CAYPWN010000140.1:0-2519 GCA_964414525.1 uncultured Candidatus Poseidoniales archaeon
GTATTATTAAGAATTTAAAAAAAGAAAAAAAAATTAGATTTATATCTCAAAAAAATGTTACAAAAATATTTTCAGAAGATTCGCTAAAGACCGTAAAATTTGAAGGACTTAATAAATCCAAATATAATTTAGTTATAATGTGTACAGGAAATAATTCTGAATTATCTAAAAAATATTTTGATGATAAAATATTTAAATATGGTGACGATGAGATTTCTATTACAACAGTTTTAAAACACAATGAAGTACAAAATAATGTTGCTAGACAAATTTTTTTAGAAGATGGGATACTTGCACTTTTACCCATTTCAAATGAAAAAACTTCTATTGTATGGTCAATTAAAAAGGATATTTTTGATAAACACAAAAATAACGAAAAAAAATTCTTTTATAATAAAATTAAATTTTATACCAAGAATTTTTTTAAGGAAATAAAACTTATTTCTAAAATAGAAATTAAAAACTTAAATTTGATGTTAAGGAAAAATTATTATAAAGATAGAACTCTTCTTTTTGGCGACGCTTTACATGTAGTTCATCCACTCGTGGGCCAAGGATTAAATATGACACTTAGAGATTTAAATATTTTAAACAAAATATTAAAAAATAGAATTTCTCTTGGTTTAGATATAGGTACATCAGATATTCTTGTAGAATTTTCAAATAATGCTAAATCAGTAAATTTACTTTACTCAATGGGAATAGATTTTTTCCGTAACTCTTTTACTATTGAAAATAAATATATGCAGCAATTTAGAAATAACATTATAGAAAAACTAAATAAAAATAATATTGTAAAAAATATTTTTTTTGATCTTGCTGATAAAGGATTAAGATTTTAGATATTTTTTTTAAATTATATTATGATAATTTGGATAGCATCTTACCCGAAAAGTGGAAATACATGGATAAGATCATTAATATCAGCTTATTTTTATTCAAAAGATGGAAAGTTTAATTTTAAATTATTAAAAAATATTAACTTGTTTTCTAGTAGAAATTTTCCAGATAAATTTTCAGATAAATTGAATTATCAATCAAGAATTTCTAAAAATTGGATTCCAACACAAAAATTAATTAACGAAGATAAAAAAACTCATTTTTTTAAAACACACAATGCAATCTGTTCAATTAATGGAAATCATTTTACTGATAAATTAAATACCTTAGCAGCAATTTATGTTGTTAGAGATCCAAGAAATCTTATTTCATCTATTTCTAATCATTATGAATTTAGTTTAGAAGAATCTTTTAATTTTATGACCAACAAAAGAAAAATTATTTTTCCAAAAGATCCTAGCACGAAAGAGAAAATAAAAGCAGAGCCTGAAGATTTTAATTTTCTAGGTGATTGGTCAGATCATTATAAATCTTGGAAAAATATTGGTTTTTGTCCTGTAAAAATTATTAGATATGAAGATATTACTAAAGATGCAAGAAAAATTTTTGTTTCAACACTTGAATTCTTGTCACAATTTATCAAATTTGAATTTGATAAGAAAAAAATTGACAATGCAATTAAATCAACCAGTTTTGCAAATTTAAAACGGATGGAGAAAAAAGAAGGGTTTTCAGAGTCGGTAGTATCAAATAAAACAAAAAAACCTATTAGTTTTTTTAATTTGGGAAAAAAAAATAATTGGAAAGAATTATTAGATGATAAAATAAAAGAAAAAATAGAAAAAAATTTTAAAGAAGAAATGAATGAATTAAATTATTTATAATACAATTATTTACATTCAATAACTCCTTGAATTCCTATTCTTACTTTAGCTTCCGTTCCAAAAGCAGGCGTTTCATCCATTTCAATTATCTCCACAATTTTTTTTAATATTTTAAAATCCCCTTTTGATTTACATATTTCATAAGCTTTTTTATCAAAAGATTTACCCAGTTTTTCTCTTACTGAATCATCATATTTACTAATTCTAATCCATTTTTCATATTCAATATTAATATTATGAGTATCTTTTCCTGTAGAACTAATATCCATTTCACACTCAATATTACTGCCATCTGTGGCGAAACAAGTTCCCAAACCGTGTTCGTGTCCAGCAACAAAGTTTCCAACATAAGTTCTTCCGTCTGGATAAGTTAAAGTGCCATCTCCATGTTTAACGCCATCCTTAAATTCTCCTACATATTTTGATCCGTCACGATAGATATATGTGCCCTTGCCATCAGGTTTGTCTTGTTTAAATGTCCCGGAATACTTTCTTCCATCAGACCATGTTTTCACACCATATCCAAATGCAATTCCATCTTTCCATTGTCCTGCATGTGTTGAGCCATCAGGATACGTAAAAGTTCCATCTCCATAAGGTTTATTATTTATAAACTTTCCAAAATATCTTGTACCTCCTGGATATGTAATACTTCCTTCTATAATTTGGCCTTTTCTAAAGTGTCCATCATATTTATATCCATTTTCGTCAGTGTATTTACCCATGCAAGTAGTCCAATTTTTATGATTACTCCCTTCGCATTTTGGCAAATAAATTTCGGTTTCTAAACTTTGT